>NZ_CP036259.1:620000-930000 GCF_007641255.1 Sporomusa termitida | reverse complement strand
TTTTTGCATTAGAATCCAATCATCGTTCTGCAACAGCTGAGCAATCTCATTCACAGCATAGTCTTTAGGTAATTCCAATAGAATATCAATGGTTGGTTTCGCAATAAGCCCTGCAACAGACGTGCTGCCGATATGATTGATACGACAAATATCGTAGTCATGCAGGCTGTGCAGTAGCCGCTGCTTTTCTTCGGCGTACCACGATTGATAATTGGGGTTATGGTCTTTAAGAATAATAGGATAAAGCTGCCACAATTCTTCTAAACTCATTTCTTTCATGCCATCGCCTCTTAATTCGTCTTTTAGCCCAAAAGCAAAACTTGTGTATGAGTGTACAGCAAGTTTTGCTTTTTTTCTATGGTTGTCAATAACTCTGACCTTTTACACCAGAACGTCTGCCTAGCGTACCATAGAGCCTTAGCGGTTCTCGTATCTCTCGTTACATACTTCCCAATATAATTTTAATTGCGTGCATACTTTATTCTGACTTACCTCCAGCGACGTATATAAGGTAACTCCCGGACTTTCTTTCGAGTAAAATTAATAAGAGGCTGTAGCATAAACATTGTTAAAGTATGCAGAGCATATGAGTAAACGAGCAGTATACCGCCCCAGATAATCAGAACTTTCCCAACTAGGTCTTCCTGGTTTGGCAATAAATCCAAATAGCCCAAAAGGACAATTGTAGATATAATGATTATCCCAGAAAGTATGCCATAGGCTGCAATTACAATCATTGCCCAAAAGGTAAACATCTATAATCCTCCATCTCTACATTGATTAATAATAATTCATAGTAAGCCTTATTAGCCAATTGTTCCGCTTCATCTTCTTCCAAGCCTTTTGCTTGAAGAATTAACTGCTACTCTTGCTAAGCTCCTGCCACTTTGGAATTGCCGTAATGCGGATTCATATATTAACTCTAGCCTTTCATGAGAAACAGTGCTATTATCATTCATCGCCTTACCTCTCAATTTCTTATATATTAGTCATTTCACGCAAGTAATATATTCCCATAAAAACAACAAAACTCCTGCCAAATTAATACAAATTCAGCAAGAGTTTTACTTTTAATAGTAGTTATTTAAGACACTTAGGGACTTCCTTTTTTGACATTTTTTTGTTATTCTTGTAGCTCGCTCTATGGCGAATGTTAGCGGCATACCTTTAAGTATAAAGCAATTAATGAAGTAAATCGGGTTCTGTTGCCCGCTGCGGATATTTCAGATTCTTGCTAGGAGATTAACCACTGCCCTTCAATCCTACCGCTGCTGCAGGAAGGCCATAAATTCCTGGTGAATATAGCCGATGTCCCGCAAGCCCTGCTTGTAGGCGATTTCCGCCGACTGGCCGGACTCCAGGGCTGTGAACGACTCGAAATCCATGACCAGCTCCAGCAATTCCGGATACTGGCCCTCCAGTTCCCCGGCCAGGGCCAGCAGCCGCTCCAAAATGGCGCCGACCTTACTGACCGTCTTACTGTAGCCGGCATCGTTGGTGCCGGCCAGTTTGAGGATATTGTCCACCCTGGTAAAGATATACTGATTAAAAGCTTCATTTAAGATGCTTTGCAGTATAAGCCGGTCCTCCTGCTCGGCGCCGGGCTCTGGCGGCTTCCGGTCCGGCGCTGCCGACAGGACGGATGTTGGCCGGGGACAAGCGGCTGGGCTGGATACAGTTAATTGATCAGACATATATATACCCCCTATAGTTAGACTGCGGCCGGTATGGCCGTCAGCTTTTATAGGGGAAATTAAAAAGACGCATGCAAAGGGTTTACCCTACACATGCGTCCTGTGTCGATGTCTGTTACATTCTCAACGATAATAAGCCGGACATACCCGGCCTGAACAACAAGGGCGGTCACAAACCTGGGGGTTCGGGTGCCCTGCTGCGGATTATCAGCTGCTGAGGCTAGTCGGAATCATTTGCTGCGTCCAGTCGCACTCACAGCCCGGCGTCGCCGGCAACGGCTATTAACCCCGCGCTTCCCGCTTGTGCCGCGGCAGAAGCCCGGTGTATAATAGAAATGTCGTCGTGGACAGCTTGGCTGTTACGTGTAGGTGTCTGTGCACCTTGCGCGGGCCTGGAAGTGCTCCAACACTTTCAGGTCACGTCGACTTTTTAATTTCCACCTATTTCTAATTATAGCCTGTTTGCGGTAAATTGCAAGTACAGATGAGACGGCCGGAAGGAGTTTCTGCGGAGACGGCTTTAAAAACAGACACTTTTACCGTGGAAGTGATTGATTAAGATTATCCTTTGTAACGTTTTTTTTACCTATGCGCGTTAGCGGCAAGGCCGGTTGCCATTTTAACGCCTCTTGCCGAAAATACGCAAGAGGTAGAGAAAAAGATTGATGAAGTCGAGATAAAGCGTAAGCGCGCCGAGCACCGCAAACTTGCCGACCGTCTCTTCATCATCCAGACTGTAGGCCATTTGCTTAAGCCGCTGCGTATCATAGGCGGTCAGCCCGACAAAGATCAGCACGCCGGCATAAGTCAGCACCCACATCATAGCAGGGCTTTGCAGAAACATATTTACCACGGAAGCGATGATGAGGCCGATCAAAGCCATAAAGAGAATGCTGCCCCACTTGCTTAAGTCGGCTTTGGTCGTATAGCCGTAGGCCGCCGTGGCGCCAAACGTGCCGGCGGTGATAAAAAAGACGGTGGCAATAGATTCATTCGTGTATACCAAAAAGATGGATGCCAGCGTCAGCCCGTTCAAGGCCGAGTAGAGAAAGAAAAGAAAACTGGCCGCCGTCGCGCTGAGAGACTGAATCGAGCGGCTGAGTCCAAACACGATGCCCAGATTCGCCACTATCAGCCCGAAGAAAACCAGCTTATTGCCAAAGATCAGGCTGAGCAGGAACGGCGAATGGGCGGTGTAATAGGCAAGAACGCCTGTTGCTAAAAGGCCAGCGGCCATCCAACTGTAAACCTGCATGAAAAAACTTTGCGCAAGCGCCGTGATTTTACTGTTAGCCGCATACGGGGAGGGGGTATTTTGCATCACTGTCATCAACTCCTTTTGCTAAGAGTATACTCTTATATTTTATAATAAATGCGATCGACTTTCGACTAGGCACTTGATATAAAAATTGACCGCTTGTTTTATACCTGTTTGTATTTTAGGCCTCCAGCGGACAAGGGGATATCAAATATATTTACTTGCTTCTTTTATGCTTAACGGCGCCAGTTGATTCTGATACCGCTTAACAAAATTTCTCACCCAATCAGGATTTGTTTTGCTGTAATCTCTTAAGCTCCAGCCTATAGCCTTATTGATAAAAAACTCCGATTGTCCTAAGTTATTGACGAGAATTCTCTCCATTAATTCTATATCGGTTTTGTCTTTACGTGTTAACTGATGATCGATTGCAATCCTCCTCAGCCAAAGGTTTTCATCTTTGCTCCATGCCAACAAAATTTGATTGACTTCCGGATAAACCAGCGCAATATTTCCAACCACTCGATCAAGTCCGTCAATCGTATCCCACCAAGATTTTTTCATAGCCAATTCCTTGATTTTCGGGACATCATCGGAAATCAGATATTTTTGCATTAAAACCAAATAATCCATTGCCACATACTGAAATTCTCTATATGGCTCTTCCCAGCAAGAAGTAATAAAATCCCAATTTACCGGCGCTTTCTTTTTCTCTTGTTTAAAATAGTCTCGGCAAAGCGCCTTGCGTTTAGGCGTTGGAATACCCAAAAATAAAAATTGATCGCGCATATAAGCACTCATTTTAGCTGCTTGTGCAGAATCACCGTTGCTTTTTATTATATTAAACAAATCCATGCAATTCATTGTCATCTTCCTTTCCGCACTAGCGCCTTACCCTATCGCACCGCCTATCCAGCTGTCGCAAAGGAAGGGACGGGACAGGTGATGATATATTCCACTTTCACTTTTCTCTCTAGCTTCTCTTGGCATTAAATCACCTCCAAACCAGTATTTATTCTTGGGACAGGGTACCTGTCCCCTTCTTTCTATTGGTTCACCAACTTATTGTCCCCAGATTTATCAGTGTTCACAGCTAAAAATATATAAGAGACAAAATAACAAGGGGCTGTCTCTCATAGGTTTAAAAATCTAATTGCGACAGCCCCTTGTTAATGCGTCCGGTCAGGATTATCTATTAGCCCGGACCTACGTAGCCGACGCTTTACCCGCGGCGCTTTGCTCCGCTTTCCGCTGGGTGAAAGTCATAGCGACAAGTGAGGAAATCAGCATAGTACTGATTAGAAAGATGAAAGCTGTGTCAAAGCTGCGCTCTCCACCGCCGGAAATCTGCACCAGATAGCCGACAATAATGGGTGAGAGAAACCCGGCTACCTGGCCGGCGGTATTGACAATGCCCATGGCTCTGCCGGCAATGTCCTTGGATATGGCGCTCATCGGCAGACCGAAGACAATGCCGGTGGCGGTAAAAAGGAAGAAGCCGGCGATTGTCTGATAGATTACCAGCATTTCCGAGGACACGGCCGTATAAGTAAGATACAAAAACAATGCGGTAAACCATTGGCTGATAATCAGGGGAATGCGGCGATTATTTTTAAACGGAACGTCGGTCAGCCAGCCGCCGAAAATAAAGCCGATTGTGCCGGCGAAGAAGGGGAGTGACGCGGTGATGCCCATCTTGACAAGTTCAAAGCCCCTGGCTTTAACCAGGTAGGACGGCAGCCACTGGATAAAACCCCAGGCCGTGATATTAGAAAAGAATAAGATCAGAAACGATTTCCAGACAGCGGGTTCGGCCACAACCTCCCAGAACGACATCTGCAATGCTGTTTTGCTGGTGTTGAGTGCGGCTGTGTCTTCTTTCAGTTCCTCAAGTTCCTGCGGAGAAATCCCCTTCTTGTCCTCGGGTTTATCCGGCAGGCCGTACCAGATCCAGGCAGCCAGCAGAATGCCGGGAATAAGCAGGCTGTAAAAAACGGCGCGCCAGCCCCAGGAAGCCATTATTGCGACGACAAACAAAGGCGCCAGGGCGGGTCCCAGAGCATTGGAGGCCATCATGAACCCATTGGCTGTACCTCTTTCACGCATCGGCGTCCAAACAGCCAGCGCCTTCCAGGTTGCCGCAGGCGCTATGCCTTCGCCGATACCGAACAGCACCCGGATCCAGATCATGTTGGCCAGAGAGCCTACCGCTCCCGTGAAGGCCGTAAACATCGACCACCAGACAATAGCGCCGGTCATTACTTTGCGGGCGCCAAATTTATCGGCTAAAATCCCGCCGGGAATCTGAAAAAGGGCATATCCGGCGAAAAAGGCGCTTAAAACGCCGCCCATGGCTACCGGGGACAGGTTGAATTCTTTGGCGATATAGGGAATAGCTGCCGCCATCACCATACGGTCCATGTAGGATAAAATCCAGACCATGAATACAATCAGTACAGCCGTATGCCTTTGTCTCCATTTAAATCCTTGCCCCATACAAACAAAACCTCCTCATCTTACTGCTTTCTATAATGGCTGGCCGGAGAGTTCCTGCTGCATGGCCAGGAAAAACTCCGCGGCGTTGCCGATTACCCGTTCATCCAGATCAAACCTGCAATTATGATGCCCGCCGTAAATCGGCGTGCCAAAAACGGCAAAAAGGGTTTTACCGCCTTTTTTCTGCACCTGGTCCATAAAGACAGTGACATCTTCCGACCCGTTGAAGGCGCAATCAGCCGTGATGTCTTCAACCCAGGGCAGTTTTTTCGCCACTTGCTCGGCCAGCAGCACCATGTCCGGCGGGTTTTCCCCGGCGCCGCATACAGCGGCAGGCTTTATCTCATAGGCCAGATCGTACATTCTGGCGGCGCCGTCAATAACCTCCCGCGCCTTGCGCACCATATACTGATTGGTTTCATTGCTGACCCCGCGTGTTTCCAGCCGGAAATACGCCTTGTCGGGGATTACGTTCCAGCCGGTGCCGGCCTGGTGATAGCCCACATTGATCCTTGTTTCGCCTGAGCCATGCCTGGGAATGGCATACAGGTTGGTAATAGCGGCGCAGGCACCCTGCAGCGCGTTTTTTCCCTCGTCTGGGCGCAGCGCGGCATGCGAAGAACGCCCCGTGAAACTTACCTCAAAGCGGGACAGCGCCATCATGCTGTGAATGCGAAACGAAATTTTCCCTAATTGCTTTAAGGCCACTCCCACATGGCCGCCCAAAAGATAATCGACATCATCCACAACACCTTTGCCCACCATGGCTGCGGCGCCGGAAAGATTTTCCTCATTCGGCTGAAAGATCAGTTTTACCGTACCGCATAACTGCGATTTGTGGTCGGCAAGGCATTTGGCCACCAGCAGGCCGATGGCGGCATGCGCGTCATGGCCGCACATATGGGCGTAACCGGGATTTTGCGAGACAAACCCTTCGCTGGCCGGATAATGACCGTCATCCTGGGCTTCGGTAATTTCATTGGCGTCAATATCAAAACGGAAACCAATCACCGGACCCGGTTTATCGCCTTTTAGGGTAGCCACCACGCCGGTAAAACCGCCGCGGGCCGGCGCCAGATATGCCTCGTTGGCGCCGGCGCTTAACGCCCGGCGATATTCCTCCTCCAGTTTTTCCGCGGCAGGCAGCAGCATTAGCTTGTCAGCCTCAATAATGTCTTGTCCCATTTTAATTTCATATCCCCAGGCGGACAATTTTTCCGCGATGAAGGCCGTAGCATAAAACTCCAGCCACGAGGGCTGCGGCTGCTGATGAAGCTGCCGGCGCCAGGTTACCGCCTCGGCGTAGTTGGCGGCTATCATTTGAGCAGGCTTTACCGATTCATGTCTTATCATATTAACCACTCCTGTTGGGTTGAGCGCTTCAAACCGGCCGGCAATAAACCGGTTTGACCGCCGGCAAAAATTAATTCCCCAAATTCCGTTACTGTAATATTAAGGCCAAAGCAATAGAGGACCTTTGTCTGATCCAACAATTTTTACCAGTTTTTCTAATCAGCCCTTGCCCTATTTTGTTTATAAAAACAAAATAGAGTTTGTATTTTTATTAAAAAACACAAACTCTTGCATTTTTTAGCCGCTAACCCCACAACTGCTTCATTCTCAGTCCCATGATCAGTTCAAAGATGCCGGAACTGGTATCCAGCCGCAGTCCGGTTATCGCTTCAATCTTTTTCAGGCGATACTGCAGTGAATTATAATGAATATTCATGGCCACGGCGGTAGGCTTTATTCTGAAATTATGCTGGCAGTAAGCCTCCAGGGTTGCCAATAAATTGGCATGATGCTGCCGGTCATAATCAATAATCTGACCGATAAAGCGCTGATAGAGCTGTTTCACCTGATCCATTTCCTTGAGTTCGCTCAAAATCGCATAAGACATCAGGTTCTCGAAACAAACGACCGGCTCGGCATTCACCCTTAAGCCAATCTTAGCTGCCTTGCCTGCCTCCCGGTACCCCTGGTGACTTTGCATCAGGGGTATGGCCGCGGACGCTATGCCAAACGACAAACGCCAGCCGGGAAATACCGTTTTGCTTTTGGCGGCGATTCTTTGCCCCAGGACTTTCACTTTCTTTTGCACCGCACTATAATGTTCGGCGGGCAGCAGGGCAATCAGTTCGGCGTCCTCCGCCACCCATTTGGCGCCCGGACATTCTTCCTGGATTAGCCTGGCTGCATATTGAAAGAGTTCCCCTGCGGGCAGCTCTGCTCTGTCCCCCGGCAGCTCCATAGTTTTATCTTCTTCAGCGACCATGACCACACATAAGTATTTTTGCTGCGCATCCAGATTATATTGCGCCAGTTCCCGGACGACGGTTTTCTCATCACAGGCCTCATTCTTTAGCAGTGCGAGGATGAGTTCCCTTTCCGTAAAGCCTTTTTTGCGAATATCGAACATCATCTGCAGCGTAAAAAGGGCCAAAGACGCGCTGACAATGATGTTTACCACCGGTGGGAGCACCGCTTCCCGGCTAAGGACGATTAAGCAGCCAACTCTTTGCTGCCCTGCCTGAAGAGGATACGCAAAAGCCTTGTCCAGAGTAAAATAGTGCCTGTACTTGTCAAAACTATTGCCGGCAGTCAGTTTGAGCTTAGGATTGCGTAAAGAAGCAGCAACGACTCTTTCCGCAGCATCAAGCAAAACAACCGGCAAATCGATCTGTTTGGCCAGCCCGTCAAGGAAAGGCATCACACACAGCGTCGCGACGGATCTGCCAAAATAGGCGGCCTGCGCTTCACGCAGCCGACTGGCATACTGACGGTTGAACAACTCTTCATAAAACGCCTGGAATGCCTCATGATGAGTCATGTCGGACGGCGCCTTTAAAATAGGAATACCGACTTCCTGCGCCTTTTCCACTACCTCCGGCGTTAACAGGAAAATGAACCGGTCAACTTTGATAGCCAGAGCCGCTATGCCGCATTGCGCCATTTCCGGCAGCAATTCCACCAGCTTGCTCACATTATCCTTAAAAACATAACCCATGGTCAGGATAAAACTCTTTTCCTTGGCCCAGTAGATGGCATCCGGGGACTCTAAAACGCCCGCCCGGTTCAGCAGATTATCCAGACCAACTTCACCGGTCAATACCTCAAACCGTTTGAAAGCTTTCAGCGCCAGGCATTCCCTGACAGTGATCCCGTTAGGCTGCATTTATTCCCCTCCCTTCGCGGCGAATATTCTATTTATTCTTGGGACAATGTACCTGTCCCCTTGTCCCTTCCAACATCTCTGTCTGGTTATCGCTATTGCATCTATAGCCGATTTCCCTGGTCTGTAGCCATACGAATCCTGACAAAAATGTGGTTCTACCATGGGTTCCAAGTATATTTTCACGACCATTTGTGCTATTCTGTCGCTTACACTCGGTATTCCTAGCATTCTTTTCCCGCCACTCTTTTTCGGTATTTCTACCGCTCTGACTGGCGGTGGAAAGTAGCTTCCAGAGGACATTCTGTTCCACAGCTTATACAGGTTATCTGCCAGGTTTTCTTCAAATCCTTCTATGGATTGCCCATCAATTCCGGCTGACCCCTTGTTCGCTTTTACCTGTTCGTATGCTTGTTTTACTGCTTCTCGGGGAATTACAAACGATTTTGTTTTGTCCATTAGTTCCTCCCTATTGGTTGACCAATTTTCAAAACCAGATAACATGGCTTGCCCCGTCCCCCCTTTGATGGACAGTAGAAACGCGTAGTATACTGGAATCAGAGAGGGGAATGAAAATGGTGAAACAGTTTAGCGCCGAGTTTAAACTGCAAGCGGTGAAAAGAGTAGAAGCGACCGGTGGGCCGGTATCCAAAGTGGCAGCCGAGTTAGGGATCAATGAGAATACGCTTCATGGGTGGTTGAAAAAGTATCGGGAAAAACCTAATGCCCCTTTTCCCGGCAGCGGCAAGCTCAGTCCAGACGATGAGCGGCTAAGAAAGCTAGAACGAGAAAATCGTGACCTGCGGGAGGAAAATGAGATTTTAAAAAAGGCGGCAGCGTACTTCGCGAAGAACCAGAAATAAAACGGTTCAAATTTATCAAAGCTAACCGCCAAACCTATCGGGTGGAGAAGCTGTGCAAAGTGCTGGGGGTATCCCGCAGTGGCTACTATGCATGGGAAAATCGCCCGAAAAGCCAAAGGGACTTAGAAAACGAGGCCATCTTGGCGCAGATTGAGCAACTTCATCAAACGAAACGCCATGTTTATGGTTGCCGTAAAATCTATCAAGAGTTGCGCCGTAAGGGTCTGAGAGTAAATCATAAGCGGATAGAACGCCTGATGAAGCAGGCGGGCATTCACTCTAAAACAGCCAAAATATTCAAGGCCACTACGAATTCGAAACATGCCCTTGCCGTTGCCGAAAACCTGTTAAACCGTGAGTTTACAGCCTCCAGGCCCAATCAAAAAATGGTCAGTGACATCACCTATCTATGGACGGAGGAAGGCTGGCTGTACGTGGCTGCCATCATTGACCTATGCGGGCAAAGAGTGGTCGGATTATCCATGAGTGAGCGGATGACCAAAGAACTGGTCATGCAGGCGTTAGACAGTGTCTGCAAGCGAGCTCGGCCGCCCCACGGCGTACTCATTCACTCCGATCGTGGCAGCCAGTATTGCTCTAAGGATTATCAGGATGTACTCAAAGAGCGCGGATTTATTTGCAGCATGTCCAGGAAGGGCAACTGTTGGGACAACGCACCAATGGAGGCATTTTGGGGCAAGATGAAATATGAATGGCTGATCGGGCAACGGTTTCAGACCCGCGAACAGGCCAGGGCCGCCGTATTTGAATATGTGGAAATCTTTTATAACCGGCAACGAATTCATGCCACCAATGGATACCGAACTCCCGAAGAGTACTATTTGTTGGCTATGGCTGCTTAAATCAGCGAAATAGTAAGCTATCCTGTGAAAAACTATGTTATCCTTGTGCTTTTTCTGTCTATTGAACGGGGGACGCCGCAGCTCCTTCGCTCCGCTTTCATTTCAAAAGTTTCCTCACTACTACGAGCTATTCCGCCCCTATACCCCGCATCCGTACTTTCCTCCTTGCGGGGTCTCCGCTTGGAGTTTTCCTTTCTCATCAGGGTCGTAGGTTCCCACGTTCCTAACTAAAGCCTGTACCACATTCACGCCGCCTCTATACCGGTCGCCCTCTGGTCGGTAATCAGGTTTCCTCCAGACTCTTCCCAGGATACCTGTCTGCTCCTGGTTTTGACGACTCCTGCAAGTTTCGATACTTCAACAGCGGTTCATTTTTATTCGTCTCCATTGGCACTTACCTGACAAACTCTCAGTTCGCCTTTTCCGTAACGCTCACTACCATGGCTTTTGTCCACAGCAGCTTACGGTGGTTTGAGTCCTCCACCTGAATGGCGGTTCGGAGGGCCTTCCTCCATCTCTAGTTAAGCTTAGCGATGCTTGTTGTTCTCAACCATCGCCTTCGTGGCGCACGACAGGTTCCTTGTCCCATTCGTCTGTGTCTATACTCTATCTATTACACTTTTTGATATGCCTGTAACCCTTGCTAATTATAAAGATCTATTAGTTTACATGGGATAGATTTATCATTTATATAATTGGTGTGTTTCTAATTGTCCTGAAAGCATTATGTTAAATTCAAATTTCTTATAAAAAGGTAATAATGCTTCTTTAAATATAACTGAGATCATATATATATTATCTTCTTTCAATTTTTTTATTGCCTTATTCATAAGACTTGTTCCGACTCCTTTCCCTTGATATTCAGGATTTACCATAACATCTTGAATATAAGCATCTGTAGCACCATTACTTATTACATCAAGAAATCCAATAAGTTTACTTTCTTCATAGCAGCAAATATAGAAATATGATCGATTTAAAGAAATTTCATAACAATTTTCCATACTATTCCAACCGACAGATTTTCTGAGTTCAGAAATATCTTTTGCAAAAACTTGTGATGAAAATTCATATCGCATATAATTTGACCCTCCAACTATCTAAGAAGTAACCATTTTACTAGCTACCTTAGTCACGCAACGCTTTTCTTCAGCATCGGTGGTAAATATATAGACACTCGGTCGAGTAGAGGCCTACCTCGCGACGGCCCCCCTCACAGAACCGGACTTGCCCTATTAAGGCATCCGGCTCTTCATAGCAGCATTTACTTACGCTTAGCCATAGCTATTGTTTGGCCAACTCAGCTATCCTTGTCAGTTTTGTTTCCAATGGTTTCTCTGCCTCTAGTGCAGCCATTGTTTCTCTTTCCAAGGGCTCTACTATGTTACGTCCTTCCCTCCGCAGGCATTACCCTGTTTCCTTGGTACTACTACGTAATCCGACTCCCTGCCACTTATTTGGCTTCCTTGTCTTCAACTTGTCGGCCATACTCCTATCGGAGAGCGGCAGGGTCTCCCAAGTTCACACGGAGTAACAGTGTGTAGCATGCCAAGACCTTCGATCCCGGGGCGCCGGGCTTAGCTCGCCTTTATCGCTAAACTCGGTATTGTCTTCTGCTCGTCCCATGCATCGACCTTTCCCATTAGGGATTTCGGGATTCTACATCTTCAGCTTGCGCTTTCGGCCTACTACCTTTCCTGCCTACGCTTAGACCTGGCGTTACCGCTTCAGTCCCAAGGCTGGATACTGGGTGACTGGCTAGGCCTTCCCAGGCGGGATTCCCACCCGCTATACTCCGTGTGCTTCTTGGCGCACGGGACGTTCCCTTTTGACAACTTTTTTTCATTATCCTTGTAGCTCGCTTTATGGCGAATAGACGAATGCCAGAAGCACTCGTCTTTCTAGCCTTAAATATGAAGTAATTAATGAGAAAATGGACTCGTTTGCCCGCTGCGGGCATTTCGGATGCTTGATAGGAGAAATTAACCGCCACTGCCCACCAATCCTACCGCTGCTGCAGAAAGGCCATAAATTCCTGGTGAATATAGCCGCAGTCCCGCAAGCCCTGCTTGTAGGCGATTTCCGCCGACTGGCCGGATTCCAGGGCTGTGAACGACTCGAAATCCATACCAGCTCCAGCAATTCCGGATACTGGCTCTCCAGTTCCCCGGCCAGGGCCAGCAGCCGGTCCAGGATGGCGCCGACCTTACTGACCGTCTTGCTGTAGCCGGCATCGTTGGTGCCGGCCAGTTTGAGGATATTGTCCACCCTGGTAAAGATATACTGATTAAAGGCCTCATTTAAGATGCTTTGCAGCATAAGCCGGTCCTCCTGCTCGGCGCCGGTCTGCTGCGGCTCCCGGTCCGGCGCTGCCGGCAGGACGGATGTTGGCCGGGGACAAGCGGCTGAGCCGGAACCCGTTATTTCATCAGACATACATATACCCCCTATATTCAGACTGCGGCCGGTAGGCCGTCAGCTTTTATAGGGGAAATTAAAAAGAACGCATGCAAAGGGTTTACCCTACACATGCGTCCTGTGTCGATGTCTGTTACATACTCAACGCTAATAAGCCAGTATACCCGGCCAAACAACCAGGCGGCCACAAACCCGTAGGTCCTGGTCTGGTCTGCCTGCTGCTCAGTAGCTGATGAGACTAGTCCAAATCATTTGCTGCGTCCAGTCGCACTCACAGCCCGGCACGTCTGCGGCAACGGCTATTAACCCCGCGCTCCCCCGCTTGTGCGGCGGCAGAAGAGCGGTGTATAATAGATATGTCGTCGTGGACAGCTTGGCTGTTACGTGTAGGTGTGTGTGCACCTTGCGCGGGCCTGGAAGTGTTCCAGCACTTTCAGGTCACGTCGACTTTTTAATTTCCACCTATTTCTAATTATAGCCTGTTTGCGGTAAAATGCAAGTACAGATGAGCCGGACGGCAGGAAGTTTCTACAAAAACAATCCCCTGGTAAAAAAGCTCTCTTGGTTACTTCGCAATGCGTACCGTTGCCTATCGGTTTGCTTTTCCTGCTTCATAAGCTTTTGATAAAAATTTTTGATTATTAGCCGCGGTGTTGGGGTCTCCGCCGCCTGTTAGTAAAATGGTATCAACTACATGTAAGCCAAACATCTTCAGCAAAGCTTCATTGAATTGAAAGGATGCCTGAAAAGACTGCGCATTGGGATCTCCTTGCGAATATACCGCTTTTATTTTATTGCTGCCTTTCCGCCACAGCTTTAAGCGCTTGAAAAGGTGACCACGTGCGTGGCATTATACGGCAAGGGTTTCTGCGTGCCGCAATAAGCTCGATGAGACTTACGGCCGTAGCTATTTTCCAGTCGTCTGTGTCTCGCCAAGAATGTTGATTATATAAACAACTACCTACAGGTAACACTGATATGAATGAAAACGGGCACTGTCCACTAAAAATCTGGACAGTGCCCGCTAAACCACTCCATTGTATCTTAAATGCGGTGCTCCAAACCAAAAATAAAATTGCGTTTAGCCATCGGATAAGCCAAACCAGTACCCCAAGTACTTCCTCCTTTTACCGAATAGGATTCATCTGATAAATTATAGCCTTTTAAATACAACTTGGTTTCGGGTTTAATTCGATAATTAACAGTCATATCAAGAACGGCATAATGACTGCTGCCAAAAGACTCTGCGTCCCGACCGCTGGCAGCCCGCAATGTTACCCCTGCATCCCACTGCGCCTGCGTATATTGAACATTAAGCCGGTATCCGTTGGGCTGGCTATTGTCTATGTCATTCGTAAACCCAGTTGAACCTGTGCTTGCATCTTTGTTTTCCACTTTTACATAGGAATAACCGGCAGCGACGCTCCATTGATCCGATAATTTATGAGCTAAGGTTAAATCCAACCCCCGTCGTTTCTGTTCATCTATATTATAGGCAAATCCTGGCTGGTTTGTATAGTCATAAGCAATAGCGTCCTCTACCCGGCTTTTAAAAACACTTAACTGCAAATTTGTATTCCGGTCAAATTCTGTATTCATACCAAGTGTGATGGTATCTCCTGTCTCCGGACGGAGGTCAGGATTTCCCACGAACCAGGGGGCATTACTGAATAAATCTTCTACTGTCGGCGATTTTACAAATTGTCCCCAAGAGGCAAACACATTTGTTTTTTTATTCAATTTGCGATTTGCCGTTACACGCGAGGTAATATGATTGCCGATTATGCTGTGATCATCATAACGCGAACCTAATGTCACTGTCCAATCATGGGGCAACTTCCAATTATCTTCCAGATAAATTGCTTTTGTGGTATAAGAATCATCAATAACTTGACTAACATACTCATAGTCATTCTGCCGCCAGTCAGCTCCACCGACTAAAGTATGCTGGTCATTTAACTGCATTCTCTGCTGCCATTCCATGCCGACGGCACTGCGGTCAACTTGGTAACTAATTGTAGAACCATCAAAAGAAGTGTGTTCATCACTGGAACTATGGCGATAAACCCTGAAAAAGCCATCTTTGCTCAAGTTATAAGTCAAGGCAACATTATTATCCCGCGAACTGCCGTAGCCGTAGGGATAATTGTGATAATATCCAGGGGCTTTCATACTGAAACCGCCATCCTTATCCATATAATTAAACTGCAATGATAAGGATTTTTCGTTATCTAATTCTTTGTCTAAGCGAAAATTTACTGAATCCTGCTCTCCATAAGTTTGGGCAAATTCTTTAGTATAGCCGTCTTTATCTTTATATTTATAATTATCCTGTTTTTTTCTTTCAGCCGTAATAAAATAGCTAAAACCATTGTCCAATTTATTTTCATCCGAAAAAGCATAGCGCCTCTGCCCCCAGCTGCCGGCTTCGGTCGTTAAGGTGGTATTTCCACCAGTTGTCTTGCGCGTAATGATGTTAATAACCCCGCCTACAGCATCGCTGCCATACAAAGAAGATGACGGGCCGCGTACGATTTCAATTCGCTCAATATTTTTAACTGGTATGTTAGTAAGATTAAATCCCCCTGCACTGCCGCTGATGATAATCTGATCCCAATTCATCCTACGGCCATCCACCAGGATCAGCACCCGCTTATCCCCGTTTAGAAAAGGAATAGCACCGCCCCCGCCCTCCTCAACAGCAATATTAACCTTTCTCAACATTTCCGGTACGCTGGCATAATTGCCCCTGTCGATTTCTTCCCGATTAATGACCGTCACATTAGCCGCCACTTCGGTTGCTTTAACCGGCATCCTATTGGCTGTAATGACATACTCATCAAAGCTGAATTCTTCCGGTACAGACTCCGCTGCCGAAACTTGTCCGGCCAGGCCGAACAGGAGAACGCCGCTCATCAGCGAGCATAAAATTTTAGGCGTTTTTTGTTTACCCATGCTAGTTTCCTCCCAATTGTAAGGCAATGTGTCTTTTACCTGTGCTTACGGTAATGATATGTAGTGCTATCACAAACTTCCTACTAAAATGACCTGAAGTCTATACTCCTTTCCTATTTTTTCTCTGTCTCTGCTGCCGCTAAGCCTGTCCTCGCTGGAACCGGTGGTTTAAACCTGAAACTATAATTTTACGAGCAGCATTAGAAAAATTATAATGATTTCAGACAATAAGTTGACTTAATCAGTCAGCTTATTGTAATTGATATTGATTATCACAATCAATATCAATTACAATAATAAGCTCCCACCTTTTTTAAGTCAATAAATTATTTAAAATTTTGCGAAGGAATCCAAACTCGCCTTTCCGGCGTTTAAAAACAACTTCGCTTGTGTTCCGTGCGTTGACCGGCAAGGCTTAGCGCTCGCTATGCAGGTGTGAAGGGCGCTTCTCGATTTCATTACATAACTAAAAAGCTTTGGTTCCAAATTTTTATGTATTTTTATGAAAAAACACCTCTTAATAAAAAATTCACCCAAACATACGTTTAGGCGATTGATTTCCTCACAATGCAGCGACAGCATAGTTGACGATTCTAGTTAAACCGTTTCTACCATACCCTACCAAGCATGATTTAGATATTAAATAATAATGTAATATCGTTCCTGGTTGTGCTAAATTGTCTAGTGCTAATATTCGTTGTGTGAAGCATACTTTTCATGACCAACATCATTGGCCAATACAATTACTGTATGGTAAATACCATTTTGGAACAAACGTTTGAAATTGATCATACCATTTCAATACATAACCTGCCTGGTCACACATGATATCAACCTGCTCTTGTCCATATGGAATAGCCCACGGTACAGATGATAAAAGATTAGATGCAATATAAAGTGCCATTAATCGAAAAAATACTTCCGGTACATCATTTTCAAAATATCCATTTATCCGTCCTGCTGCAAATACACTACTTACATTTGCACACCAAACAATACGATTAAACTCTTCCCATGGGTCACCATAGTCCAATCTATCAAAATCTATAATACCTATTTCACCATTTTGAGTAATTACCATATTGCCAATGTGAAAATCACCATGCTGGAATGTTTGCGGACGATTCTCCAGAAGAGATCTATTTGTCTCAATATAATCTATAATTTTGTCAGCACCATGAATTTCAATACCACATGCATAATATTTATTGATATTACGATCAATTTTACGATTAAAGCGATTTGTCCATAGACTGTAATTTGCCGGTGCAGGAATTGAATGCAGCTTTCTCAATGCTTCTCCTGCCTTTACCCCAAGTTTATACTGTTCGTCATTATTTAAAGTGCAAAGAACATCTTTTAAGTCTTCCCCGCTAAGCCACGATAACACAAAGTAGACATGCTTTCCGCTATTACAAACACCAAAATCTATTGGTCTTGATATTAACACATCCATTTCATCAAGACGTTTCAATGTCTCATAATCTTTTTTTCTAACTTCATATTTGGAGATATCAGAAATACGCAATTGCAATTCCATTCCTCGATTAGTTACAATGTGATATTTTTTATCATCAGACCACCCTTTATTAATGGGCTCAACTGTTTTCCACTTATCTGAACCTGATATTTCACCAAAGTCTGCTTTCACTTTCTGCTCCTCCAAATCAGGCTTCTCAATAATTGATAATATTTCTAAAAAAATTCCTTATTTAACAAAAAACTCCTGCCAAATCACTACAAGGTCACCAGGAGTTCCTCAGTTCTTTTTCTATTTATACAAAATATCCAGCTCATCTTCCCTGTCATATACAATCTCCTCAATCAATAATTTAAATGCTCGTTTCTGTTCATAAGCGACATAAGGAACATCCGGGGATGTCAGAGTGTGCGAAAACAGTCTAACGTCCCCATTGTCATTACTACCTCTTGAAATATTTACCATCATCAGGGTTATTTTCCACAACATGTAAGGCACTCAAAATAGACATAAGGCAATGCTTTGGCCCTATGTCTATTCAAAGTTTACAGGTCCTTCCTTATAAAAACTGTCCGCCTAAAGTGTAGCCATATCTCTTCTAATCACTTTTTTCTATATGTTAATTGCCCAGATAACGCTTTCTTTAATATAACCTCTTGAAAGGCTTTATCATGTTCATAGGCAATAGATTCCTCAACACTTCAGCGTCAAGCTGTCTAACAAACTCCATTCCTTGAGGAATAACTTCTCTGGCCTTTGCGGTCAAAGAAATTACTATTGAACGACGGTCCTCAGGGTCATCTTGACGGAGAATAAATCTGTTTCGTTCAAGTCGATCCAAAATACCCGTAAGAGTTGAACCTTCAATATTAACACTTTTAGCTAGGTCTTTAAATTTTGCTTCGTTATTTACCCATAAATAACTCAGTACATAGAATTGCGAGGGAGTAATCCCCAACGGTGTAAGATGTCTTTCGTAATACCGCTGGATTACACGCATAGCTTTGTTAAGTCTAAAACATATGTACTGGTCAGGATATTCTTGTTTCATTTTCTCAACCATCCATTTTGGTAGTAATAGTATATAGCAATTTTATTATATCATTATCAGGGGGGCCTCGCCATTATTCTGTAATAAGGTATTATCTTATTATAGAAACAACCTATTAATTTTTGAATTAAAGGTTGCTTTAATATTAAGTGTGTGCTTCTTGCACTAACGCAGAAAATGCATATACTCGGTATATGATGACGTGAATATAAATTCACCAAACGACAAAACAAAACGGATGCCCCACCGGGTCAAGCATGACCGTCCACTCGTCGCAGTACTGAATGCCTGCTTTCGTTGCGCCACATGAAATTGCGTGTTTCACAGCACGTTCCATATCTTCCTTACTTGGTACCGCAAAGTCGATGTGCAGCATCTGCTGCTGCGCATTAGGTTCTTCTGGCCAAACAGGCGCAACATAGTTAGTATTGGTTTGAAAGGCGATCTTAACACCGCCCACCGGAGAACGGATGTCTAGAAAATCCCCTTCCTCTACAAAATCCTTTTCCCATCCAAGCATCCGAATATAAAAATCAGACAAAGCCTGAATATCGGGACAATCAAGTACAATTGACTTCAATTTGATTGTGGGTATGCTATTTTGATTTATGTTATTCATTTTACTGCTCCTTCCACAATATAAAGCTTCATTATAGCCCACTGGTGTTCAAATCCCTCCCCCGCTTCATAGAGTCAAAAGGATTTAGCGTCTCTCTTAAGGTTTATTGCGACTGCTTAATTGCTTCTAATCTAAACTTTACAATACCATCCGGACAGTCAAATTCTATTATATTTTCTTGGCATCCGCCAAGGTTACGCAAATTGCCGCCACTACGTACTGCCTCCATGAGCGGAAAAGACTTCAACATGCTTTTGGAACAAAAACCACCGGGACAAGCATAACCGCAGATGTATTGATCACCAGGCTGATGACCATTTCGGCAATGATTTTGTGGCTCATTATTGGGTTTAATAGATAATACGATTATTTTAAAGCTCCATTCTCCACTATACCATTTTTTCACAAACAATTCCTCCTCTCATCCCAACAATTCTACAGCTTTTTCTACCAAATTCTCTTTCGTTAAGTCTTTGGTTATTTTTATATAGGTATCCCCTATTATATCCATATCGTTGCGCCAATTTAGTTGCAAGGGTTGTTTTCCCACTCATGGGGCTACCGCCGATGAGTATCACCTTCACATTCTTAAACAAGCAATTTTTTCCCTTAAAAAGTGCAATGTATACAACACTTCTCCGTCAATCTGCGCAAATTTAAAAGCCACAGCTACTATTAAAGAATAGCCATGGCTCACCCATTCGTTAAATTGGATTTAAATTCCTATATACTTTTCCCTATTCTCAAGATATTAGCTACAGAAAACAAAACTCCTGCCAAATTAATACAAATTTAGCAGGAGTTTCTCATTTATCTTAAATTATTTATACAAAACGTCCAACCTTATTCCATTATCTTCTCTATCGCCGCCTTCTGCCGCTCCTCCAACTTGGACGGCTTCAGGGCAAAAGAGAGCGCATCCGCCACAGCATAAGGCAACATGGAGCCATGGCTTTCGTCAGCCTGCTCCTTAAAGCTTATGTGAAGGCCGGGTAGTCCCCCTAAGGCGGCAGCGATCTCCTTTCCCCTTGGTCCGGAGCGGAGCTTCGCCAGCGAGGCGGCTTCAGCCTTAGAGATCCCTTTCCGCAGAGCCTGTTTGCCGGAGGTTTCTACCAACAGGCGAACAGGCGCTTTTTCATTCCTTGCCTGTTCGCTCTCCAAAAAGTTGGAGTGTTCCAATAGAACCGAACCGCCATTCCACCATATGGCCGGATCGGCGGCCACATAAGTTTGGAACGAGGCGGGATAGGTATATAAGGTATGCAGGACAAATAAGCCAGCCAGGGAATGGCCGAATAAGGTCTGCTGGCGACGGTCGATCGGCGCAAGCTTCTCAATAACCGGCTTCAGCTCCGTTTCGATGGAGGCGAAGAAGGTGTCCTGACCGCCGGTCGCGAGGGGCCGCTTGCCCTTAAGCCCGTTGGGGATCAGATCCGGCGAGGTAGGCGGCGTGAGATCGAAGTAACGCCTGTCAATGTCGGTACCCGAATCAACTGGATAGCCTACCCCAACCGTTACTACCGGACAAAAGCCGGCATCCGTTTGGGCAGCCCGCATCATCGGAAAAGTCATGTTTCCGTCAAGCAGGTATATCACCGGGTAACCATTGGCGGGCACGGGGCCAACTGGCACTGAAACGAAAATACGATACTTGCCGCCATGTTTTTGGAAGTAAAGATCAAAGGTTTTAATCTGGTATTCAGGCAGTCCGTCCACCGAAGAACTGGCAATATCCGCCGGCAAACCGTCCGGGGTCGCAGGTATCCTAGTCTGATTAAATGCCCCTGCTTCCCGGCCAAAGGCGCCTGCGCCTATACTCAAAAGAAAAATAGCGCAAACCAGGCTTGTCCACTTGTTAATTTTATAGCGGTGTTTCATTGTTTAAATAACCCCTTTTTCTTGTTTCATGTAATATCGCCCCGCTTGCTGTCGCATTGGAAGCCAGACTAAGAAACAGAGTAAAACCGGTAAAAACAGCAATGCAGATTCGGATTCCGCATCTGCATTGCCAAGGAAGCGCTTGGGCGATTTAGAAATTGTAGTTCATGGATACCCAATAGTTCCGCCCCGTCAAGTAGGTGCCGGCTGATTCTTTTCCCGTGGAGAAATATTTATAGTAAGTCCCCCCATTGATAACGACGGCTTCGCCGAAATCTTTATCCAGCACATTATTGACTGCGAAATTCAGCGTGACATTCTCGGACAGCTTACGGGATACGCCCAGGTCAAGCACGGTATAGGCTTTAAAGTACTGGCCAAGCGCGTCGACAACCCCTTGTTCTGTAGCGCTAAGCTGTTTTCTGGTGTAGCGGTTCATCTTGCCGCGGTATTCCGCCCTCAGCCAGGTGGTGGTCTTTTCGTCCGTTTGCCAGTTCAACCGCGCGTTTACCGCATTTTTCGGTATATTGTTGAGTGGAGCGCCGTCATTATCGCCGCCGATCTGTTCGGTCATTGTATAGGTATAGTTCAGGTTTAGTGACAAGTCTTCAGCCAGCGGAATCTTGCTGCCGAATTCAAGCCCGTTGGTCTTGGCTTTGCCTACATTTTCGTAAGTTTGCGCCTGATGGCCGTCAATTACACCAAGGTCAACACCACCATTGATTTTATTTTTGAAATCAGTGTGGAACAGGGTGGCGTTTGCGCTGAAGCCGCTAGGAGACTGATAATAAAAGCCCACTTCCTTATTTACGCTTTCCTCCGGCTTGAGGTCGGGGTTGCCGTAAACATGGATCGGATCTGGATTGCCAGCCCCGCCGGTAAAGCCGCTAACACCGTCCACCGACTGCGACAGGGTAGGGGCTTTAAAACCGGTGCTGACGCCGCCTTTCAGCGTCCACTTGTCATCGGCCTTCCAGACCAAGTAGCCCCGCGGGCTGACATGTCCGCCCAAATAACGATGACGGTCATACCGCGCACCATAAGTCAGGGCCAGATCATCCTGCAGCCGCCATTCGTCTTCCGCAAACAGCGAGGCGGTTTGATTGCTGAGTTTGCCCACGCCGCCGATGGTCAACGCCCCATCCTCCAGTTTTTCATGCCAGTACCGGCCGCCAACGGTCAACCTATGCACCTCGCTGACCGGCGCAACCAGTTTGGTCTCAAAGATAATGTTAGGGTTCTTCAGCTTGCGGTCAGTATTGTTGTGCATATATCCTTTCAATTCGGTGCTGTTATAGGTCAGGGTTGTGTGCCAGTCGCCATAGGAAACTTTATTATCGCTGCCTACCGTCAGCTTGTCGCGTTCAATACGCCTGTCCACCTTTCCGCCGTAATCGCTGATGGCCGTATCGGCGTCCAGCCAGAGACTGTTCTGGTCATCCTGTTTCCACGTTACTTTGCCGCCCAGACTGTAGTTTCTGAGTGGAGAAGGATTGGCGGCCGCTCCTGCGTCGGGCAATACATTGCCCAGAGCATCCTTACCAGAGGATCCGGCCCGCCGGAGAAAGTTGCCGCGCAAGGCCAGCCCCACTTTATCTTCGGTCACGGGGCCACTCGAATAGAAAGAATAACGGGAGATGCTTCCCCTGTCCGAATCTTCGTAAAAGGTGTGATCAAGCGTCAGATTATGGCGCCACTCGTCGTCCACCTTTTTGGTAATGATATTTACCACGCCGCCCAAAGCCTCAGAACCATACAAGGTCGACATCGGACCGCGAATGATCTCAATACGCTCGATGGTCGCCAGCGGCGGTACGAAGCTGCCGACCCCGGCAATAAAGCCGTTAGGTCCGACATCCGTTGTCCCATTTTGAGGAATGCCGTCGATCAAAAACAACGTATATTCGCTGCCCAGACCACGGATGCTGATATTCGCCACCCCCATTCTGCCGGTAGAGGAGCCGCGCACATCAACCCCTTCCACATCGGACAATATGCCCCCAAGATCGGTATAGCCGCGGCGGTTGATTTCTTCCTTCGTAATAACGGTAATACTGGCCGGCGCATCGGCAATATCCTGTTCGAAGCCGGAAGCCGTTACCACCACCTCGTCAAACTGGTAAACATAATCCTCTTCAGCGGCGTAAGCCGGCAAACTCATTGCAACACTAAGACTGATCGCCAAAATCCCGATCTTGCTTTTATTCGGTTTGTTATCAAAACTCACTGAAATTCCCTCCACAGTAAAAATTAAGCCTTACCCGCTAGATGAATCTCACCTATGCAGCTTGTTTATACCGGTAATATCCGGCTCTATTCCGCTCTCCCACCGTACCACATTCCGTCTATCCCATCATGAGCTCCCGCCATATGCCGTGGGTTCCATGTTGCCCCCGGCTTCCTGTAACATGGCCGGTGACTCAGTCCCATATAGAAGCACCATGATTAAACCAGATATCGTTGTATTTTCACTCCTTTCTGCGCTGCCTCTCCTTTTGATAGAAAACAACTTATAAAACGATAATGCGAATCATTATCATATTGTTTGTTAAAGTATAAATTAAAAAATTGATAAATACTAGTACATATTTTATAATTAAATCATAACAAATTGTGTGTTAATCAAAGGAGACTCCTATGGATTTATTGCAGTTGAAATACTTTCAGGCGGTGGCCAAAATTGAACACATGACAAAGGCTGCGCAAATCTTACAAATCGCGCAACCTGCTCTTAGTGCAACTATCGCTCGCTTGGAAGCAGATGTAGGCGTTCCATTGTTTAACCGGGCCGGGCGAAATATTGTGTTGAACGAATACGGAAAAGTATTATTAATGAGGGCAACCCGCGCACTGAATGAACTTGAGGCAGCACGCCAGGAGATTGGCGATCTGTCAGGAAGCAAATTTGGCTATGTATCTTTTGCGTCTACCGCTATGAACAAGCATTTTTGTGACCTCTTAGCTTCCTTTGCCCAACTTCATCCAAAAGTAAATTTTCAGCTTACGCAGACAACGGATGAGAATGCCAAATTGAGTTTACTGGAAAACGGAGAAGTTGATTTTATTTTTGTGATTAAGAAAATTAAACGGTCAGACGTCGTTTGCATTCCCTTGGTGGAAAAAGATGTTTTTCTGGCTGTACCTGCGGCGCATCGTTTGGCTAACCGGCATACTGTTTCTCTCCAGGAACTGGCCGGAGAGTCTTTCATTACCCTAAAGGCGGATCATAGTATTCAGGAATTCTGCTATTCCATGTGTCTCAAAAGAGGAATTGTACCAAAGGTTATATGTAAAAGTGACAGCGCTCAGGGACTTGTTAACTTAGTAGCTGCCGGGTTTGGCGTAGCCTTTTTTCCAGCACCGAGGAAGTATGTACCGAATTTGCCGTTTGTTTTAATAAAAATTGAGGATTTTGACTATAACAACTTCCTTTATCTTGCCTGGAAGGAGAAACGATACTTTTCAAAAGCAGCGCTGCAGTTTCGGGAATATATCATTCAGAATGGACCGGATACACTAAACTAAAGGGACACGGGGACAGGTTCACTGTCCCTTTTTTTTGCGTCTATATTCTATCTATTACACTTTTTGCTATTCCTGTAACCCTTGCTAATTGCCGTATTGTAATACCTTTTCTTTTTTTCATCCTGCGTATTATTTCATCGCGCTTTTCTTTATGTAGCTGTTGTAATTGACTAATGTTTTGTATTCCCATTTCATTTAAGTAATTAATTACTGCTTTATCTGATAGTACTACTTTTTCTATATAGTCTAAACATTTATCCATATTATTTTCCTGGTTATAATCCTTGAATAATGCTACGGCTTTTGCTCTATCATCTGAAAAAATATCTAACGCCAAATCTATATCGCTAATTCCAGGATTCCCGATATAGTCATGATAACTACTCCATAGATACTTACTTACATTTTGTGTAATTCCGGCTTGTAACGGATTTTGATGGATATAACGCAAAACCACGAGAAAATACGCGTCTGTTTCTACTACTTCACTTTTATATCGTTCTTGAAATAAATGCCCACATCTCTCATATTTTTGATTGTACCAATACACATAACTGCTGCTGATTCTCTTTATTATTTGCGATATTGATTCTTCTTGCTCTTTTATCAATAAATGAATGTGATTATCCATTAAACAATAGCCATATAACATATAATTGCTCAGCTTTTTATAAGTTCCGAGCGTTTCCAAGAATCTTTTTCTATCCTCTTCTTCTTCGAATATATTTTGTTTATTTATTCCCCTTAACATTAGATGATATATTCCACTTTCACTTTTCTCTCTAGCTTCTCTTGGCATTAAATCACCTCCAAACTAGTATTTATTCTGGGACAAGGTACCTGTCCCCATGTCCCTGCCCCGCTACTCCTTTATAACCACGCCAAAGATATTAGCAAGAGCGATGGCTTGTTCGGGAGCGATGATACAATTGCGAAGATCATCTGCCGTTAGGGCTAGTTGATAAAATTGACAAGTGCTAAGATCAATTCCCGCAAGTTTAGTACCCGAAAATTGAACTTTATCGAGATTACAGCGGACAAAGCTTACGTCAGTTAGCGTGGCAGAATAGAGATCAGCTTCAGCGAAAGAAGTGTTGTGAAAGTTACTTTTTTTACACTTGAAGTAACGCAGGACGGCGTAAGCGGCATTGCAGTTATCAAAGACAACATTTCTTAGAGACGCTTCCGTCATGTTGATACCAACCAACTTGCAGTTGGTTAACCGGACCCGGTCCATAAAGCATTGACCGAAGTCCACATTGGAGAGATCACATTGTTCAAAGACAGTGTCGGTTAGTTTAGCGCAGGGCCAATGAAGGTGATTAAAATCAACGTTTTTAAATAAAACTTGGTCAATAGCAATGTTTTCAGCAGTCTGAGTTTCAAATGTACAGTCTTGTATAATACTAAGTCTCACGCAGTCTTCGTCGTGAAACTCAGTATTATGTGCCAAGGATAATTTGGGAGGCAGATTTGGCGATAACAATTTAGATTTAGCGGATTTTTTGACCAATGATATTCCTCCAGCTAATAACTTTGTTCCGTTATTGGCTCTTGTTAGCCTAATCATCCTGCAACGGCATGACTGATGTCACTTTTACATAAGGCTTATCGTTACCTTCATTACATGCCATTGTCAGATTCCAGTAAACCCAGATAAACTCTAGCTTCGTACACCTTTGAATTTTTCTTCTATAACATGCCCGAATGAACCTCAATAAGCATTAGTCAATAAATTAACTAATTGTTTAATTAGCGCAACTCATTCCAATTGGACATGCGTATTCGCAATTACGGCAATACTTAACTACTTTAACGAGTTGTTTACATTCCTCCGTGATCTGAGTTTCAGCCCTTTCTTCATCAAGCTTCATTTGAATATTGCAGACTAAACGATTATAATGGCCGGTACGGCCTGGCAAATTTTCCTCACCGAACTCCTCGAAAGTGTATATTTTTTGACTAAAAGCTTGCTGTGGACAACCTTTTCGACAATATTCTTCACATTGAACACAAGGATAAAAAGGAATTGGCCCACTAGAAGAAAGCTCTTGGTTAATAGCCAATGCCCGCAAACGTATATGAGATCCGTATTCAGGTGTAATCAGCAGATTATTCTTTCCAACACAACCCATACCAGCCAAAACAGCAGCATCTTTTAAGTAAATACCACCTTTTTCGATATGATACGGCAATGCCACCGATTCTATTTTGTAGTTATCCTGCAACCAATCTTTTAAATCATTCACAATGCGAATTAGTCTCTTATTACCAATGGGATTTGATCTACCATACCAATAATCAAGTTCAGGCTGAGACTGGGGGTGAGCATAGGCAATAACGATAACAGATTGGGCGCCTTTTGGCCAATCGACTTCTCCTAAACTTTTCGTGTGAAGTTTCTCTTCGCGTGCGCCCACACCATTATATTCGGGCATTTTCGGCGCTACCGTAAACGACGGGGCTTGCCGCAAATCATCAATATTGGCTATACCAGCAAGGGTCGCCCCAAATTCTTTGGCTTTTTTTAAAATGGTGGAAGTCAAGTTTATGTAATTTATCGTGCTCATAGCAACCTCTTAACAATAAATAGTTTAATATAACAGATAACCTCTTTCATATTACTACTTTCATACGCAAATGAAAAGTACTGTTATTTCCTACTTGACAAGGCTAACGTTTTTTGTCACAATATTAATTGTAATTATTGTGCTGGCTGATTGGAAAACCAAAGGCTAAGAACTTTTTTGTTCTTAGCCTTTTATATTTTAAACTGAATAAGGGGGACTTTTCAAAATACCTCAAATTTTTACGCCTTACGCAAGGAAGACAAACTACATAAAAAATAATTTTGCAGGGAGGAATCATTGCATGTCAAAAAAATGGCTGACTTTATTAGCGGCAATACTCTTTAGTTTGAGCGTAATTCTCAGTGGCTGTGGAGCCAAGCAGACTTCCACTGCCAACCTATTGCGGGTGGGTTCGGACACCACTTACGCTCCTTTCGGTTTTCAGGATGAAAAAAGCAGGGAATATGTCGGCTTTGATATTGATTTAATTAAAGCTATAGGTAAACAGCTCGGCTATGAGGTAGAAATCCAAAGTATGAACTTTGACGGTCTGATTCCGGCATTGGAAGGCGGTACCATTGATGTAGCCATTTCCGACATGACAATCACTGCCGAACGTTCTCAGAAGGTTAATTTTTCCCAACCGTATTATACAGCCGGTCTCTCAATTGTTGCCAAAGCAGATAATAAGACCATCACAGGTTTCAAAGACTTGGAAGGAAAAAGGCTGGGGGTATCTATTGGTTCAACCGGAGCTGAAGAAGCTCATAAAATAAAGGATGCCACAATAAGTGAGTTTAACAGCATAACGGACGCATTCTTGGAATTAAAGAATGGTGGTGTAGATGCCGTCATTAATGATGCACCGGTAAATGAGTACTATGTGATTAACAAAGGCAATAAAGACGCCAAAATTGTTGGTGAACCTATCAACTCGGAAGATCTCGGCATAGCAACTTCGAAAAAAAATCCAGAGCTCACTGCTAAAATAGATAACGCTTTATCGGAACTTAAGAAAAATGGCGAATATGAAAAAATTTACCTGAAATGGTTTGGTAAAAAACCACCGCAATAACTAATGTAAGGCACGCCAATAGAAAATATGACCTTGACCATACCCCCGACTATGGTTGAGGTCATATTTTTGAGTATCAGAATAAAATTCCCACGCCAAGAAAACATGTTACTTTAATGAACATGTCACCAATGACAGCAGCTCTGGCCAAACAGGCGAAACGTAGTCAGTTGGTTTGAAAGGCGATCTTAACACCGCCCAACCGAGAACGGATGTCTAGAAAATCCCCTTCCTCTACAAAATCCTTTTCCCATCCAAGCATCCGAATATAGCATTTATTGAGGTGTAACTGGCT
The DNA here is from genome assembly GCF_007641255.1 of Sporomusa termitida. Taxonomy (NCBI): domain Bacteria; kingdom Bacillati; phylum Bacillota; class Negativicutes; order Selenomonadales; family Sporomusaceae; genus Sporomusa; species Sporomusa termitida. Next base: position 901,788 of record NZ_CP036259.1, on the reverse strand, counting down.
TTTTAAGAAAAAACCAAATGACACACCATGCTAAAAATCTATCATTTCCGGTTTATAGTCGTCAGGCAATTCTTCTTCATTTAAAAATTTGAAATTGTCATCATTGAGTATTGGTATAAATATTTCGTAGGGAATCATAGAAAACTCACAGGCATAATTACTGGCTCCGAACCACATATTCGCTTTGCTGCTCAAATTTAAAGCTCTTGCAAACTTTGTGTAGTTTGAGCAATCATGAACTGCTAAATCCCAGTTTTCTTCATCAGCTATTTTCATGAATTTCAAAGTTAATTCCCTACTCCAAATTGGCGATATATAGCCATGTCGGCAAATATACATATTTTCCCCATAATAATTACCTATGTTATTCTCATTTAAATGTAATTCCGCACAATTGATAAAATCGAGTTTGGTCGCGAAGATTGCTTGCTTTTTCTTAAAAAATACTGCGAAAAACTCAGGCGTCATTGGCGTTTCAATACCTACACTTGTGATATATTTTTTCGCTAAGCCAATATTTTCAATTACTTTGTCCGAGCAATTAGAAGCACCTAGGTTGAAACGTATCTCATTAAGACCGGCTTCACCTAATGCTTTCAAGGTCTCTTCTGTAGCTAAAGTGCCATTTGTGTATAAATGTTGATGAATTCGAGCATCACTAAATTTTTTTATAAGCGAATAGTATTTTTCAATTTCCATGAATGGCTCTAAATAAACATAGGAAATGCCAGTGGGTTTTTGGTGAATGGCAAGAAGCAAATCAATATCCTTCTCGTAAAATTTTGTGCCGCCAATTTCCCACATACCTTCGCCAACTGGATGAATATCTTCTAGTTCGCCATAATTATAACAGAACTTACACTCTAAATTACATTTGTTCGTTTTCCTAATTGCACTCAAACCAGTACCCAACAGACAAGAACGACATCCTGTGGGGAATTTGCTTTCATTTCCCACAAAAAAAGTTCTATTTTCCAAGGTTTTCAAACTTCTAATTTCCGACATTAGCGTATTATTTCTATGATCAATTGCTGCCTCAATTTGCGCAAAGGTCGAGTAAATGATTTCTTCATGTTTTATACTAATTTCCTCTTCCTCAGACAATTGTGAAAAAAAATCAAACCATAGCAACGCATCTTGCTTTGAAATATTCATAAACGTATCCGCCTATCTGCTTTAATCTAATACTTCACATTATTCGCCAAGTGTAAATACCATTTAAAAATCGGTAGTTGAGCTTGATTACTTATGCTTAGAATAAGCAATCAAGCCATAGTATTTAAATTATACTGGTTTACGCATCAGTTTTCAACACTGTCGCCGGACACTTGGGGATGTTCCTGTTTTGTCACTTTTTTTTGATATCATCCTCCGGATATTTTTGTAGCTCGCTCTATTTGACGAATAGACGAATGCTGGCGGTAGTCGTTGTTCTATCTAATATGAAAGACAGCGGGCTATTTGCCCGCTGCGGTACTTTAGATACTTAACCGTTGCACTGCAATCTATCGCTGCTGCAGTCTCTGTTTGCCCTGCTGCTGTTCATTAGCTGCTGAGGCTAGTCGGAATCATTTGCTGCGTACAGTCGCACTCACAGCCCGGCGTTACCGGCGGCAGCCACTATTACCCGGGCGCTCTGTTTTATCTATTCAGGAAAGATATAATCCAATTTAGCGATACGAAAAAGACACATTACAATAGGCACCACAATTATTGGCACTAAGATAAGCTGCCACGCCGAAATAGCATCAACCCGGGGAACAAAAATATGATATTCTCCTATAATCCAGTATACAAAAGTCAAAAAGGCAATACCAAGCAACCGGTAATGCAAAGGCAACTTCAGACCTATTAATAATGTAATAATCACGCTAGTGATCAAAAGATAGAGGTAAAAAAATCCCTGGTGAAACTTTTCGGGATCCCCTGCCAGGGAAACTTGAAATCTAAATAATTGTCCCCCTTTGTTTGCTAAGAAAACGATTAAATTATGGATGGAAGCATAGGTTAGATAAATGACGGCGAGTCTAAAAATTGTACAGTGCCTCTTTTCCTGAAGCCCTGACCAAATCCTCCTGCTTATTCCATAGAGAATGATAAGCCCGATGCCGGTATAAGCTGATTTCCACCAAAAGTGCTGATATATGCCGAGGGTTGCGAAGTACCAGTCGATACCAGTGAAGATAACCGCAATACCCACCATATATCCCCAGGAAAGGGAAAATGCATTTATGGCTACCGCAGAAGCCGGCACAATGAGGGAGTTAGATATGTATGATCCCAAATAGTTATCCAGCCTTAGGTCCGCCAGAATACCGGGCAAGTAGCGATATGCATCCATTAGTATCAATACTACGATCTCGAACGGGTGAATTATGCCAGCAATAGTTAGCTGCAACACCAGTAACTTCCAATCTTTTCTATGTATTAGCGAAGCAGCCAGCAGGACCAGAGCGATAACAACTAATCCATAGTACCAATAGGCGGATGGCATAACTTTCTCCTATCTCAAAGAAAATATAATTCAGGTTATTATTCCCGGATTAGCATAAATCAGTCAAACAAATGTTACCTTTACATTCATTAGCCAATCCTGTATTTTCCACTATAGTTGTTTAATACAAATTTCAAAAAGCGGGATAAGGAGTTGCCAATGCTTTGCGAGTCAAAAATGTCTTCAAAAACAGCCTATGGGATACTGCGGCGTCCCCCGTTCAATAGACAGAAAAAGCACAAGGATAACATAGTTTTTCACAGGATAGCTTACTATTTCGCTGATTTAAGCAGCCATAGCCAACAAATAGTACTCTTCGGGAGTTCGGTATCCATTGGTGGCATGAATTCGTTGCCGGTTATAAAAGATTTCCACATATTCAAATACGGCGGCCCTGGCCTGTTCGCGGGTCTGAAACCGTTGCCCGATCAGCCATTCATATTTCATCTTGCCCCAAAATGCCTCCATTGGTGCGTTGTCCCAACAGTTGCCCTTCCTGGACATGCTGCAAATAAATCCGCGCTCTTTGAGTACATCCTGATAATCCTTAGAGCAATACTGGCTGCCACGATCGGAGTGAATGAGTACGCCGTGGGGCGGCCGAGCTCGCTTGCAGACACTGTCTAACGCCTGCATGACCAGTTCTTTGGTCATCCGCTCACTCATGGATAATCCGACCACTCTTTGCCCGCATAGGTCAATGATGGCAGCCACGTACAGCCAGCCTTCCTCCGTCCATAGATAGGTGATGTCACTGACCATTTTTTGATTGGGCCTGGAGGCTGTAAACTCACGGTTTAACAGGTTTTCGGCAACGGCAAGGGCATGTTTCGAATTCGTAGTGGCCTTGAATATTTTGGCTGTTTTAGAGTGAATGCCCGCCTGCTTCATCAGGCGTTCTATCCGCTTATGATTTACTCTCAGACCCTTACGGCGCAACTCTTGATAGATTTTACGGCAACCATAAACATGGCGTTTCGTTTGATGAAGTTGCTCAATCTGCGCCAAGATGGCCTCGTTTTCTAAGTCCCTTTGGCTTTTCGGGCGATTTTCCCATGCATAGTAGCCACTGCGGGATACCCCCAGCACTTTGCACAGCTTCTCCACCCGATAGGTTTGGCGGTTAGCTTTGATAAATTTGAACCGTTTTATTTCTGGTTCTTCGCGAAGTACGCTGCCGCCTTTTTTAAAATCTCATTTTCCTCCCGCAGGTCACGATTTTCTCGTTCTAGCTTTCTTAGCCGCTCATCGTCTGGACTGAGCTTGCCGCTGCCGGGAAAAGGGGCATTAGGTTTTTCCCGATACTTTTTCAACCACCCATGAAGCGTATTCTCATTGATCCCTAACTCGGCTGCCACTTTGGATACCGGCCCACCGGTCGCTTCTACTCTTTTCACCGCTTGCAGTTTAAACTCGGCGCTAAACTGTTTCACCATTTTCATTCCCCTCTCTGATTCCAGTATACTACGCGTTTCTACTGTCCATCAAAGGGGGGACGGGGCAAACTAGTATTTATTCTCGGGACAAGGTACCTGTCCCCTTGTCCCTTCCGGCTACTATCAATTGATGCAGATAGCATTTACGTATTTGACCACCATAATTCTGGTCTATTAACTTGCCAATATCATTAAGAAGCATTAAACGCTTCTTTTCTTCGAGCATACGGTGATCAGAATAGGTTAATAGCAGTTGTTCATATTCTGCACAACTATAAGTCTCCTCTGTAAGATAATTACATGTAATTGATTCTTTAAACAACGCATTATTATAAAAATCTTGGTAATGGGGTTTAAATTTGCTAGGTTCTATCAATTTTAATTCTAAGTCATTTGGTTTATATTTTTGATAATACTTTTGTACTTCATAAAAAAATTCCTGATCTCCACCCGCTACATGATGATACTTTACTATCGCTAAATACCCTTTGTGAGCAAGAATATTATAAATCCTTTGATAACGTGTTTGTGGATCAAGCCAATGAAAAGCGGTAAACGAAACTACTAAATCAAATGGTTCTTTTGGTGGTGTCCAAGCCTCAAATGTTGAAACGACCACTTCCGGCTTATATTCTTTTAAATTCTCTTTAAGAAATGAAGCCATTTGTGCGCCTGGTTCCAATGCAACTACATGAAAACCTCGTTTTATCAGTTCAAGCGTTGCAATTCCAGTACCTGCGCCAATTTCAAGAATACGAGCATGCTGAGGTAGGCTGGTCAGCCGGAAAAGGTCATTAAATAATTCTTGCGGATAACGGGGGCGAATTGCATGATAAAGGCTCGCCACCTCATTAAATGTTAAGGCCGGTTTTTTCATTATAGTTTTACTCCTTTTTACCGCATACCCTCTTGCTTTTACGTTTCCCTAACAAGCTCAAAAAATGCCCCACCGCCGGCTATAATTAAGGTATCATTATCTTTAATAAAGAAAACACAGCCATTACCTTTTGAATCAGATGCATTAATTTGGATGATAGAATCGCTCTTGATACCAAGTGCATCAGGTTTAAGACGATAGCCAGTTATAAAATCACTTTTAGAAACAACATTTTTTATGTCATCATTGCTATAAGTTCCCAATGGCCATGAGTGAAATTAAAACTCTGACTTTACTCATGAAAAATCCTCCATTAGTTTACACTGTGTCTCTTTTTCCCCATATCCATTATAAATCAAAGTAATTGAAGTTGCCAGAATGGTTTTAAGCAGGTATTTTGCAAGATATTCACTATTGTCTAATTACAATATACGATTGTTTATTCAAGGAAAACTATTATTGACATAAACTACTATATATCGTATAATGACTTATAAGGTATTTGAAGTTTCCGACGATTACTACAATGCAATATTGTGTTTTAGCCGCCAGGGGATATTTAAAACTGGGTGTGATATTATATCATACTCGCCGGCCTGCGCCGAATATCCAGCATGGGGGCTTTTTCTTATGCATAAATTCAAGCATAAGCACATGTGCTAATCAATAAAGCTGCTCTTATCCGGGCGATTGGTTTCACATTTTTATAGCAATAAATAAAAATTTGGGGGAAAACAAATGAAAATGTTCAGCTTGCGTATTTTCTTGGTTTTGAGTTTACTGGCAGGGTTGGGGGCAGTTGGTTCTGTTGGGGCGGCCAAGGCACCCAGTGCAAACCCGGCAGCTAATGTAATGGTCGAACAATGGGTAGGCCATAACTTCACTTTTCTTGCTTTACCTGTCGATAAGCAAGCGGCAGGCTACGAGATTTTTATAGGCGAAGAAGCAGTTCATGGTTTCCAGGGGGACCGTTCGGTTCGAATTCCCTACGCTGAATATGTTGGCAAACAAATTACAGTTACCGGAATAGTACCTTTTCCCGCTGGCTATAATCAAAAGGAATATATTGTTACTATGACGGTAGATGATACCGGCGAGAAGCTGGCTGCCCGTACCATGCGCGGGCAATTAGAAGGCCTGGTGTTAACCTCTGATTTGACTAATGCCCGGCAACAATTCTTAGGAACTACGGTTTACCCTAAGTTTAGAGATTTGTCTGGACTATACTGGACTAACACGACAATGCCAAGGTCAGTCTCCCTGCCAATTGGCAGCCCGGTTACCGTCGTCGATGTGTATGCAGGCAATCAATCGCAAAAACCGATTTGGCTGATTGTTTCAGTAAACGGGGAAAAAGCGATTCTCCCCATTGCTTACAGTTGGACCAATACTCCAGTTGAAGCGTGGACTGAGGCTCCCCCGTGGCAAGCTGATCTGTTTGCGGCAGACCCCAAAATCAGTCTGGGCGGATCTTATGCTTTGTGGGCGCAAATTGAAAATGGGGATATAGAAGAAGGCATGACTAAAGAGCAGGTACATCTTAGTTGGGGTAAGCCTATGCGTACTGAAAAAAACGATTCGGTTTGGCTATATGGCACTAAGAGACTTACATTCCATGGCGTTGTGCTGGCTTCCATTGAAACTCTTTCAGAAACAAATGAGACGTCAATCGATACAGTTTCTGTTAAGTGATTTTGAGGGTGGTTAATTTAAAACTGAGACGGAGGATTACGTATGCTTTGGTTTCTGATAATTGGTATTATTGCGGGTTGGTTGGCTGGTCAGGTTATAAAGGGCGGAGGCTTTGGCCTTGTCGGTGATTTAGTCATCGGTGTAGTAGGCTCTTTTATCGGCGGATATTTGTTTAGCCTTTTAGGGATCAGTACCTATGGCACAATCGGTGAAATCATCATGGCAACTTTCGGAGCGATTATACTGTTATGGGTTATACGAATTTTTTAAGTAACTTTTTATGCTGGCCAGACAAGAATATAGTCATGCAAGCTCAAAAACCGTCACCTTTGACAACAGTCAATCAGTGACGGTTTTTACCTTGCAATAAGCAGGGCATAAGCCCAAAGGGGTAAGTAGCCCGGAGGAGTTCCACCCCCAGGCTCTCTCAGAACCGTACTTGAGCCTCTCGACTCATACGGCTCCCATCATCTAATCATTGGAATAATTCCCATTTGCCAGTGGCTAAAAAGACTAGGTCCACACTGCGCTATTTTTGCCAACCAGTTTTGCGCTTGCTTTTGGCGGCCATTGACTCGCTTGTACTTCTTTGCTACCCATCTAATTAAGCTCTGGTTTAATTTTCGCAGGATTGGATACATCGCAGACCTGTAGAAGCGGCCATAGTAGTTAACCCAGCCTCTAATTACTGGATTTACTACTTTGGCTATATCCGCAAGTTCTTTATCGGTTTTCCGGTGAAGTTTCCACCCGCGTATCGTCTGATGCATGGCTTTGCTTGCTTTCCTGCTGACTGCTGGTAAAAAGTTAAGAAACCGCTCTCCCTCTCTTGTTTGAGCGCTTCTTGGCCGAAAGGTGTATCCTAGAAAATCGAATGTTATTTCCTGATTATTCCCTGTACGTTTATTGTCTTTGCAATAAATAATCTTCGTCTTATCTGGATGAAGTTCAAGTCCGCATTCTCTGAATCGCTGGTCTAGTTTACCGAGTAGCTTTTCTGCCTCTTCTTTGGTTTTGCAGTGGATTATTCCATCATCTGCATATCTTGCCCATGGATTTTGTGGATTGTTTCGCGCCATCCATTTATCAAATGCATAATGCAAAAATAGGTTCGCTAGTACCGGACTAATTACCCCGCCTTGTGGCGTTCCCGCTTTTCTCACCATTATTTTTCCATCTGCTGTTTTCCAATGGGCTTGCTAACCATCTCCTGATGTACAATATTATCCACTTACAATCCGTATGTCTCGTTACTGCCCGCATGAGTAGCTCATGGTCTATCGCGTCAAATAATGCCTTGATATCATACTCCAATACCCAATCGTATTTCCAACATCTCTGTCTGGTTATCGCTATTGCATCTATAGCCGATTTCTCTGGTCTGTAGCCATACGAATCCTGACAAAAATGTGGTTCTACCATGGGTTCCAAGTATATTTTCACGACCATTTGTGCTATTCTGTCGCTTACACTCGGTATTCCTAGCATTCTTTTCCCGCCACTCTTTTTCGGTATTTCTACCGCTCTGACTGGCGGTGGAAAGTAGCTTCCAGAGGACATTCTGTTCCACAGCTTATACAGGTTTTCTTCCAGGTTTTCTTCAAATCCTTCTATGGATTGCCCATCAATTCCGGCTGACCCCTTGTTCGCTTTTACCTGTTCGTATGCTTGTTTTACTGCTTCTCGGGGAATTACAAACGATTTTGTTTTGTCCATTAGTTCCTCCCTATTGGTTGACCAATTTTCAAAACCAGATAACATGGCTCCTTCGCTCCGCTTTCATTTCAAAAGTTTCCTCACTACTACGAGCTATTCCGCCCCTATACCCCGCATCCGTACTTTCCTCCTTGCGGGGTCTCCGCTTGGAGTTTTCCTTTCTCATCAGGGTCGTAGGTTCCCACGTTCCTAACTAAAGCCTGTACCACATTCACGCCGCCTCTATACCGGTCGCCCTCTGGTCGGTAATCAGGTTTCCTCCAGACTCTTCCCAGGATACCTGTCTGCTCCTGGTTTTGACGACTCCTGCAAGTTTCGATACTTCAACAGCGGTTCATTTTTATTCGTCTCCATTGGCACTTACCTGACAAACTCTCAGTTCGCCTTTTCCGTAACGCTCACTACCATGGCTTTTGTCCACAGCAGCTTACGGTGGTTTGAGTCCTCCACCTGAATGGCGGTTCGGAGGGCCTTCCTCCATCTCTAGTTAAGCTTAGCGATGCTTGTTGTTCTCAACCATCGCCTTCGTGGCGCACGACAGGTCACTTGTCCCAAGCAGATATTAAAATAGCTTTTCTATATTTTATAACAGGACAAGAAGCCTGCCTCCTCCCCGGTCAAAATATTTCTAGGATTCATAACATACGGCTGCACTACTTTCCAGCACATTTGCAATGTATTTGCCTACTTCAACATGTACTGGATGAACTAAATACGCCTCAAAATCCGCCATTGACTCATATTTAGCAATTAGCAAAATGTCATATGCTGATGCTCCCGGACGTACATTGACTTCTACTTTTAGATCAACAAGTTCTTCTATCTTTCCCTGCATGCTCAACAGCACACCCCGGGACTTTGTAATATTTTCCGGGCTTCTGTCTTTAAGCTTAAGTAGCAGATTGTTTATAATCATGTCATATCTCCTTTGTATATATAGACATAGTATTGCCTCCAAATTTATAGTTACACCACCGGACTAAGCAAAATAACGAATCTTAAAAAGACACTATTGCCAAGTGACTTGCAATGGATTTCTAGCCACCAACCGTTGATAGGTATATTGCGGATAACCAACCATCATGCCGCTGGTCACTTGCATGTTTTTCGGCAGCTTCAGCAATGTAAGCAGAGGCTCATATCCGGCAGCGGCACAGTATTCAAACAATCCGCCCCAACACGTCCCCAAACCCAGTGACGTTGTGAACAGCTGCAAGTAGGCAAATGATATATAAGTATTATCCCTCCCGGTGCCAAAAGAATGCTTATCTGTAACAGCTACAACTAAACAGGGGGCCGAGCGCAAAACAACGTCTTCCCCCTTTTGACGATATTGCTCCACCATCATAGACAGATGGGGTGCATATTTTGCTGAGGCCATCGCGGGGGAACTTTTCAGCTCACTTTCTGTCCATTCAATAACGGCTGCCGAAATCTGCAGCAAAGTATCCTGCTTATCTACTATGTGATAGGCGACTCCTTGCGAGTTACAGGCAGTCGGCGCCATCCGGGCAGTATCCAGAAGTTGCAGTATCTTATCCCGGGGCACACCCTTAGGCTGATAATTGCGGATAGACCGGCGCGACCGCAAAAAACTGGCAGTTAGATCTGGATCAAGAATCGCGTTTTCCCAAGGGAAACTTGATTGACTAAAGGTGCATGCGTATTATCGAGAGCTCTCTCAGGACAAGCAGCCACACATTGGCCACAGCTCACACAAAGATCCCGTATTGCCTGCGGTCCATTGTCCCCCATGCCAATAACCCCTGGACAAACGGTCACGCACACGCCGCATCTGGTACATTTACCTTGATTGACTTTAATAAAGTCCATAGTCATAGCTTTTTATCACCTCATGTTTTTTCTTTATTGTACACAAGGTAATAAGACAACCATATGTCATATTAAAACTTGACTTATAAATTTTAAAGCTTGTCTCATTCTTTCCATTAGGGTTATTCGTATACTCCGCCGGCTCCAGTGCCATAAATCAAACTACCTCTACAACCCACAAAGCGGCGGCTAAAAGGGATTGTATTATAAAAAATAAATTGCTATAATAAGGAAATAAAATCATCTGTTTGCAAAAAAACAGTGAATAAATGAGGTGAACGAAATGAAAAAGCTGATTATCCTCTTTATGGCGCTTGTCGTTGCCCTTCTCATCGTAGCTACAGGCTGTACCCGGCAGGAGCAGTCGAACAATGCGGCCAATTCTCCGCCAGAGACAAAACTGATTCTTACGCTTGATGAACTAGCCGCCTACAATGGTAAAAACGGCAAACCTGCCTACGTTGCTGTTGATGGTGTAATTTACGACGTTACCGAACGGCCCGCTTGGAAAAACGGCGAGCATAACGGCTACCAGGCCGGACAGGATCTGACTGATATAATTAAAAACAAATCTCCTCACGGAATAAGCAAACTGTCGGGAGTTCCGGTAGTTGGGTCTGTAGCCAAATGAGATAACGAGGTGATAATATGTATCAGGTGCTGGGTTGGGTGAGTGTCATCCTGTTTTTAACCGTCACAGCTCCCTATTGGCTGCGGAATCTCAATCAATCTGTCCCGGTTCTCAAAAGAGAAACGCTCACTCAATGGACGAAACTGCTGCGGCGTATCCACAAGCCGCTTGGTATTATTTTGATGGTAGCCCCGCCGGTTCACGGCTATCTTGTCCTGGGCGCTTTCCGCCTTCACACCGGAAGCCTGGCGGCGGCCACGCTCATCATCACGGCTATTCTAGGAGCGCTGTTTTATTTTACCCGAAAACCTGGCTGCTTTACCTCCCACAAACGTACAGCCCTGCTGTCCGTTATCCTGATACTGCTGCACCTCCTTGCGCCCGGTGCAGTCAATTATCTGTTGAACTGACAATTTGCAGGACACTGGGGGAAGTTCCTTTTTGCCAATATTTCATTTCCATGCTGGTGTCAAAAGAGTATTAGCAAGTACCAAGAGCGCCATTTGTCTCTGACTGACAAATGGCGCTTATAATTTAAACCTTCAAGCTATCGCATGGTACCCGAGCAATAGGCCGTCCCCAAGTATGGAAGCGAGGTAATCCCCTGTTAAGTTTCGGCATAATATCGCCCCGATGCACTGATTCAACCTGTAGGAATTCAACCAGTAGGGCAGGAACCCTCCCTATCTTTCAAGGTTATCAATGATGCGGTTCTCGGTATCTGATATCCCTTCAGAAACGACCCACCTTGACTACCTCATATCTTAAATAGTTTCAATGCAAAATTTCCGAGTGCATTTCACTAAAAAGACGAGAGCAAATCAAGTATCACTTTAACAAGAGTAAACACCAGCGATCCCCAGATCGTCTTGATCATCCTTTGCTGAGCCGTCATGTCTTTGCGGAACCTGGGCAATATATAGTACATGAAAACTCCGAATATTAGAAACGTAATTATATAATTACCAAATTGTCTCATGGCATTACCTCCTGCAAACAAACCCGTCTTGGCGCATTCTTCGACACTTAAATTATGCCACCTTTTATGAGTTTCACGCAGTCTTCGTCGCGGAACTCATTTATATGTGCCAATATAAACTTAGGGGCAGATTTGGCGATATAGTTTAGATTCAGCGGATTTTTTGACCGCCTTTATAATGGTTATTTTTCAACACGATAATTCGAATGCCCTTTTTTCTTACCAAAAATGAGTACAGTATATTATGCTGGCTATTGATTCTTTACACATATTGTCACGCTGCCATTTATTTCGCCGCAAGGTGAGCGTCCGAAATTGCCCAGCTGCAATGCCCCGTCCACCCGCATTGCTTTTTGAACCGTAGCTGCTTGACGGTAATTGGCGCTAGTGCTATGCTTATTATGACATTTAAGGAGGTAAGATCTTATGTTTGATCCAGTCGTTATTGTTGCATAGCAAAGGCTTTTGCAACTAAACTAAATTTTTATAATAAAAAAGCCTTTGCTATTCCTAATGAATTATTTAGGAGAGCAAGATGAGCTATAAAAAAGCAAAGCATATTTTACCCCCGGAATTACTTGAATTGGTACAGGAATATGTAGACGGAGAATGTATTTATATTCCAAGAAAATCAAGTAACATAAAAGAATGGGGAAGCAGAACTTCTATCCGTACAGAATTAGCACTAAGGAATATGAAAATTTATAAAGATTACCAAGCTGGATATAATTTGGAATATCTGTCGCAAAAATACTTTCTATCTTTGAAAAGCATTCAAAGAATTATTAGGCAAGCAAAAAGAAAAGGCATTTAAGAATGGCCGTTACAGTGTACATGACTGTAACGGCTCATTTTCTTTTATCAATAGTGTTTAAGGTAGGCTTTTTCTCATTAAATGCTACAATTAAGTGAGAATCTTGTATGTTTTGTATGTATGAGTTTCTTTAAAATACTTAGGAGGAATCATTTTGAAAATACTATACAATTATACGCCACCATTTTATACCTTCCTGTTCATTAATGACACCCATAGGAAGGAATTACGTTCATGCAAAAGATCATATGGGAGGTACAATATCTCTCCCCACCATTAGCAGTTCGATACTGCAAAAAATGTGGTAAAAAAAGTGAGTATATCTGTTCCCGATTATTTCGAGTCAATGCGCAAAGGAAGTATTTGGATATTTGGCTAATCTATAAATGCTCGCATTGCGATACAACCTGGAACGCAACTGTATATTCGCGTATCAAGCCTCAAAGCTTAAGTCCAGAGCTATTAGAACAGTTTTACACGAACGACAGCAAGCTTGTCGAACAATACGCTATGGATATTGAACTCTTGCGTAGGAATGGAGCAGAAGCCGGCTTACCGAGTTACAGAATAACCGGAGACGAAATTTGTATTGGCAAGCCCACAGAGCTGCACATCATTTGCAAATATTCATGTCAATTAAAAATATCAACGATTTTACGCGAAAAGTTATATTTGTCACAAAAAACCTTTACCCAAATGTTAGCTTGCGGGCAAATTAAGAGTAGCCCAGGGCTTGATTTAAAAAAATGCAAATTACACAGTGAAGTTGTGCTGACGCGCGGAAGTGATACGGGCCACCCTGCGAAGGAAAAATATTAGAATAGCAAATGAGGGGGCGGTTAAGAATTGTATTGACAATTATCTCATTTTAATGTAAAATAATTCCAAAATAAATAAACAACTGCCTTTGCTGACTAGTCTGTGAACTAGAGGCTGTGTCCCCTAATAGGGGGGATACAGCCTTTTTATTTTGCAAAAAGTAGGAGTGATTGGTTTGAAAAATGTGTTGTTACCACAATGGGCTGATCCTGCACCTGACAAAGATATGGCCGGCAATGTATATCCACCAGATAACTATAGCCTTATTCTACAGGGGAACTGAAATGGTAGATAATCGTCGCCTTATAGTAAGCCTGGCCGATCGGGTACACCAGTTGCACCTGCCAGTGTTTAGAGAAATTGCGACCCTGGCCGACCGGTGCGGCGCAATCAATTTGGGTGGCGGTACGCCGGATTTTGCGGCCCCGCCTAAACTTAAAGCGGCAGCAAACGCGGCTATCCTGGCGGATTTCAATCAATATGCTCCGTCTCAAGGCGTAGAAAGATTGCGGGCAGGGATTGCCGGCAGGCTGCAGCAAGTTGGGGGGGATTTTGATCCGGAAACGGAGATTACCGTTTGTTGTGGTGCTACCGAAGGAATGGCGGCAACACTGCTTGCTGTTACTAACCCTGGTGATGAAGTAATTATTCTTGAGCCAGCCTTTACTATTTATGGGCCTGATGTTGTGTTAAGTGGCGGCAAGCCAGTCTATGTCGAGCTAAGTCTACCCAATTTCCGCATTGAGCGCCAGTTGTTGGCGGCAGCATGGTCTCCTAGAACCAAAGCCATTATTATTAATTCACCCCATAATCCTACCGGCAGGGTTTTTGACCAGGACGAACTGACTATTGTCGCCGATTTTTGCCAAAAATACGGGTTACTGGCCATTACTGATGAAATTTATGATGAGATTCTTTTTGATGGGCTTACACTGCCAAGGCTTTGGAACATATCTGGTATGCGGGAGCGTACGATAGTTATCAATGGGTTTTCTAAAACATACAGTGTGACCGGCTGGCGGCTCGGGTATATAGCTGCGCCTGATTACCTTACAAAAGGGATACGGATTGCTCACAACTATTTAACAATCAGTGCCGCAGCGCCACTACAACAGGCGGCGGTTGAGGCCGTTCATTTCCCCGAAACGTATTATCAGGAACTTAAAAGAGATTATCAGGCCAGGCGGGACTTATTGCTTGAGGGTTTGGAAAAGCTGAATATTCCTTGCAGTATACCCCAAGGAGGCTACTTTTTGCTGGCTGATTTTAGCAGCATTGGTTGGACTGATGATGTGGCTTTTGCTAAACGGCTTATCGAAACAGTAGGGGTGGCAGCCATTCCCTTATCCGGGTTTTACCACACCCCGCCAAGCAATGGACAGATTTTTCTGCGGTTTGCTTTTTGCAAAAAAACGGAGACTTTGCAGACGGCATTGCAACGGCTACAAAATATTAAGTTAATGGAAACCAACGATAGGGGGATGGTCTATGCCTAGATATGCCAAGGTAACCAAAACAATTGTTAATCAACTGGGAACAATTGTGGGCACAGAAAACGTGATCTGGGGCCAGGCTATTCCAGAGCAGTATGCCTATGATGCCGGTACGCGCAAAGAGGGACTAAGCTATCCGGAGGTTTTAGTTTTCCCGGGAAATAGGCAAGACGTGGCAGAAATTTTAAAAATAGCAAACAACCTGCTTATCCCGGTGACGCCGCGAGGTGGCGGCACCGGTCTGGCGGGAGGGGCAGTGCCGTTAAACGGCGGTATTGTCCTGGACTTGCGGCGCATGAATCGGATTGTGCATATCGATCCTGCGGCAAGGTATATGGTAGTAGAACCGGCAGTGCGGACAATGGACATTCAACAGGTGGCCCACCAACATGGGTTGCTGTATGCTGGTGATCCTTGCAGCAGCGATGAGTGTGTTATTGCCGGCAATATTGCCACAAATGCAGGCGGTAACAAAGCAATAAAGTACGGCGTTACAGGCGATCAGGTTTATGAATTAGAGGTCGTGACCCCTCAAGGGGAGATTGTTACCTTAGGCGGGCGTTTAAAGAAAAACTCGACCGGTTATGGTTTGGTCAGGCTGATTGCCGGTTCGGAGGGAACATTAGGCATAATTACTCAGGTAACGATAAAGTTGCAAAAGCTGGCGCCGTTGTTGCCTAATTTTTTGGCGGTATTTCCGAATTTAGCTGCAGCCATTTCACTGGTGGGTGATCTACTTGCAGATACCGTGATTGATCCCATCTCTATTGAATTGATTGACCGGCAGACGGTATTAGACTTAGAACGCTATCAGCAGCAAAAAATATTTGTCGACGCTATCGGCGATTGCCTGATTATACAACTGGAAGCGTACACTCAGGCGGAAGTGCAGAAAAAGTGGATAAAGCTGCAAGAAATTTGTCATATCCGTGGCTGTCTCGCTGTGGCTGAAATAGAGGGCGAAAAGATCTGGCCGGCTCGCAGGGCCTGGGGAAAAGCGATTGAGGTCGATCATCCGGTCGGTGTGTCGGAAGACATTGTTGTACCAGTAGACCAGATTGAAGCCTTTGTCAGCCAACTTAAGACATTGACTAGAGCGTTCCAGTTTCAGTTTCGTATTGCCGGTCATGCCGGGGATGGTAATATGCATATAAGAATCATTCCCGGGGAAGTGTCAGCCCTTGAGTGGCCAAATGAAGTGAACAAATTTAGAGAAAAGCTGTATTCAGCCACTTATGATTTGGGTGGGCGTTTGTCAGGAGAGCACGGAATTGGCCTAAAGCGTAAAGCAATTTTGCGTGGGATTATTGACCCTGTTGAGCTAGCACTTATGCAGGCGATTAAAAAGGCGTTTGACCCCAACCATATTTTGAATCCAGGAAAAATATTTGATATGATGAGCCCAGCGACTAACAATGCGGATACTGTGATCTTACCCTGACATAATTATGCAATAAATTTTTACCATTATAGCCCACAGAGTAAATCCTTGGCAAAACCAGAGAAATAAGCAACAACGGCCAGCATCGCCCGATTTTGCAGGGTATGCTGACCGTTTTCTATTTCGACCGCCTCCGGACACCTACACGGGGCTGTTTCCTTGCCGGCTAATCCTAGCATTTATATGCTATATGGCAAAAAGAAACTTTTTGCCGGTCTTCACAGATATAGTGCTTTTCTAAAGTGCCGCGGTGTAAAACCGTGAATTTTTTTAAATGCATCCGTAAATTTGCTATGGCTTTCGTACCCCAGCAGAGTGCCGATATTCTGAATGCTCATCTCATCATGGGATAAGAGACGCAGTGCATAATCCATTTTTCCCCGCCGTACATATTCACTAATCGTCATCCGGTAGTAGGACTTGAACAGCTGGCGCAGCCTGGTGGTGCCCATTCCGGCCAGCATGGCCAATTGCGGAACAGTTGGCGGGTTCAGGATATCCTTATCCAATTCAGCCTTAACCTGCCAGAGAAATTTTTTATTTTGATAAGTAATATAATTAACCCGCCTTGTTTTTTGATACCGATCCGAATAGCCCTTCAGCTCTACACTATGCAGGATAAGAGCAAGAATTTCAATAACTTTGCTCTCCAGGTATATCCACGGCGCCATTCCACCCCGGATAGTAAGTTTGAGCTGTTCGAAAGCCAGTGTTATTTCCGGCCTGTTGTAATAATGACTTGGCCAAGTCAAAGCATCCGTGATGGTCAGCGGTTCTGTCCAACGCCGGTCCTGCAGATATCCCGCCAGAAAGTCGGCGAAAACCCAGGCACAGGTATAGCGATGATCCTCTTCACAGCCATAGATCATTTTAAACGGCTGCCCCTGATTAACCAGTAAATGAATGCCTCGCTCCAGCCGTCTGGCTTTCTTGCCCCGCTCCCCAAGCGTAATATCGCCGTAGGCCAAGGAACACAGCCACAGACCGGGCTGCTCAATTTCGTACACTCTGGCAACCGGCTGGTGCAGCGTAAAATAAGCATTGGTAAGAACCAGACCGGGTACAGGCTTGATATCCACCAGCCAGCTGTTGCCGTTTTCCGGCGGCAGTCCGTAGCGTATGCCCTTGCCCCAACTGCTGGCTGTGCAGCCAAACTGCGCTGCTAAGCCGGCATTGCCGTTAAAATATTCATCTGTCCCCATTGTCTCACCTTCTCCATCGCTTCCGCCTCCGCCAGCCAATACATTTTTTCTTGTAATAACCTGCCTGCTTTTATGATACCATGTTGCGCGCCTAAACAAAACAGCGGCAAAGCAATATTCTATTCCAAAATTACAATAGACTGTACCAAAATAACGCCGTTCAAGCCCCGCAAACCTGAGAATTGTTATCACTAAACTGTAAATTATTCATTTTTGAACCGGATCGCACCCCTGCCTGTCCCGCATTGACGAATCCCAAACGACCTTTTATACTGAATCCAGGTTAGGCAAAGCCGGCTTAGCAGACTAACCCACCGCCTCTACCAAGCTACATTATCGATAATGATTATCAATGTCAAATGGCGCCAATCCTACAACCAATTATATCGCAGAGGGAGCCAAGAAAGCATGAAAAGAAATATGTCCCGGGCAGTACAAAAACGGTTGCTCTATACCCTGCTTGGCAGCAGCTTGCTGTGGCATCTGCCTGCGCTCGTCTATGCAGCCGGCGAAACAAGAGAACCTGCACCGCCCGCAACCCATGCAGCCGATGAGCAAGCGGCTGAAGCAACGGCCGGTCAGCGTGAATTTAAGCTGGAAGGCATTGAGGTTACGGCGAATAAAGCGGCCGCGGCCGACAACGGCTATGTCGCCAAACGCAGCCGGGCCGGCACCAAAATCGACACGCCGCTGACAGAAACCGCCCGCTCCATCAGTGTAATTACACGGGCGCAGCTCGACGCCCGCGGCGTCACCGACCTGTTTGACGTTCTCGGCTATACGCCAGGCTTCAGCGACGCCAGCTATAACCGGGATTCGCGGTTTTTCCGCGGCAGTCTCCGGGGGTTTGTGAGCAGCGAGGCGCTGTTTACCGACGGCCTGCGCATGGCCAACGGGGGCTTCGCTATTTCCAGCTATGATCCGTATAGTTTCGAGCGGATTGAGGTGCTGCGCGGCCCCGCCGGCATTCTCTATGGCGCCAATAATCCCGGCGGCGCCATCAATCAGGTCTCTAAGCGGCCAACCAGCGAGGATTTACGGGAAATCCGCCTCCAGGCCGGAAATGATGACATGCGCAGCGCGGCCATTGATTTAGGCGGCGCTGTCAACGAACAGGGCAGCGTGCTTTTCCGTCTGACCGCCCTGACTGCCGCTGAAGACCTGCCGGCCGACTACAGCTCCGCCAAGCGCCAAATGATTGCTCCCGCCCTGACCTGGCAACCGGCTGAGGATACCAGCCTGACTATCCTGGCCCATTATCAAAAGGATGATATCAAGGGCAGCTATAACAGCAATCCCTACCGGTATTTGAGGGGGCACAAGCTATACGGCTACCCCGTCACCCTTTTTTACGGCGAACCCGGTTATGACCGGTTTATCCGGGATGACAAGCAAATTGGTTATGTTTTTGAACACCGCTTCAATGCTATCTGGTCGGTAACCCAAAGCGCCCGTCACGCCGACATTGCCGCGGATTTCAGATACCTGTCGTTAGATAGCGTAGCAGACGGCATTGGCAAGCGTACAGCCTATTATTCGCAGACCGAGCTCTCTTCTGATGTCATTGATACCCATTTCCAGGCAAAATGGTCCGGCGGCGCCGTTGATCATACCACTTTACTGGGTTTTGATTATCAAAATAATGAGTATAGAAATGTCTGGCTTGCCGGTGAGGCGCCCGATCTTAACCTCAACAGCCTGAACTACGGCCAACAGGTTACGGTCCCCACCACCTTATCTCCCTATACCTCGCCGGATGTCAAAATGAAGCAGACCGGCTTTTATCTGCAGGATCAATTGAAATGGGGACGCTGGACGGCGCTTGCCGCCGGCCGTTACGATAGGTTTGACCAGGATACGCGCAATATCAAAACCGATGCGCACACCCGCATTGACCAAAACGCATTTACCGGGCGCCTGGGGCTGGTTTACGACGCCGGCGGCGGACTGTTCCCCTATCTCAGTTATGATGAATCCTTCGAAGGACAGGCCGGCACAGACCGCTATGGCAACGCCTTTGAGCCAACCACCGGCCGGCAGATTGAGCTGGGGGTCCAATATGCGCCGGCCAACGCCAGCATCCGTTACAGTGCCGCTATTTTCGACTTGCGCCAGCAAAATGTTTTGACTGCCGACCCGCTCAACACCGGCAGCGAGAGCTTCCAGGTTCAGACCGGCGAGACCGCCGCCCGGGGCCTGGAGCTGGAAGCCAATATTTCCGCTCTGAAAGATCTGAATATTACTGCCGCCTATACCTACATGCCTAAGCATGAGGTAAGCAAAAGCAATATTGCCTCCCGCCTTGGCAAACGCACGGAAAACGTGCCGCGGCACAGTGCCTCACTCTGGCTTGACACAGCCGCCCCGGCGGCGCGCGCGGATAAGCAAGCCGCAGGCTGGGGCTTCGGCGCCGGCCTGCGCTACATCGGCTCGCGCCAGGACTATTACAACACCGTTAAAATGGGCGGCGTTGTCCTGACCGACGCCATGGTGCGCTATGACGCCGGCGGCTGGCGCTATGCGCTCAATGTCCATAATCTGTTTGATAAGGAATACGTCATCGGCTCCTGGACAGGCAGCAGTTATGAAACCGTCAGCCCCGGCCGCACGGTCCGGCTGACCGCCACACACCGCTGGTAAGCACGCTCATCTTCACGACATGCAAAGATAAGAGCATGTATGCTGCCAAATGGTCATCCCTTCAAGCAGGCTTTGCCGCTGCCGGGCGGCTACAAGCCAAACAGCTTCCGGAATGCGTTGGGGGTAAACCCATGGACTTTTTTAAAGCTGGCGATAAACTGACTGGTGTTTTTATAGCCGACCGCCGCCGCAATATTTTTGATATTCAGATCGTCATTGGATAACAGACGCATGGCGGCCATCATCCTTTCCCGGCGCATATAGGCATCCATGGTCAGGCCGAAGGTCTCTTTAAAGCACTGGCGCAGCTTGGTTGCGCCCATGCCGGCGATAACCGCCAGCCGGCTTACCGGCGGCGGCGCCATGATATTTTTATCAATCTCCGCTTTGACCTGGAACATATACCGCTTATTCTGATAAGTGACATGGCGTCGTCGCTGTTGCCGCAAATGCCGTTCACAAAACCAGTCGTCCCTGCTGTTGCGCTGGATAAGCGCCAGCAGTTCGCCGGCCTTGCTTTCGTAATAGCTCAGCGGCACACCGGCAATCCGTAAAGCATACTTCAGCTGCTCAAACAGCAGCAAAATATCCGGCGTATTATACTGGGCAAACTGCCAATCGCCATAATCAGGCAGGAAATAAGACGGTTCAGGCGGCCTGGCCTGAACAAAATCATCAAACAGCCAGATACCGGTAAAGCTAATGCGTTTGCCCTCGCCATATACAATCTTGAACGGCTTTTTTCCCGTTTGCACCAAATGAATGCCGTTTTGCAGCGGCCGGGCTTTCTTGCCGGATTCCAGAATGGAAACAACGCCGCTGCTCAACGCGCACAGCCATACGCCCCGGTGGCGCACGGCATATTCCCGGACAACCGGCGCCGGCAAAATAAAGTAGGCGTTGGCAACAAATAAACCGGCCGCCGGGTGTGCTTCTAACAGCCAGCTATTGCCGCCTGCCGGCGGCAGGGCATACTCAACAATATTATTCACGGCCTGTTGGGTGCAGCCCAATTGAACGGCCAGCTCCGCGCTGCCCGTAAAATATTCGTTACCCAAGCTTGTCCCCCTTTCCGTCAATCCCGGTTTTATCCTTTTCCCTTTGTCTAATCTTCTTTATCATATCATGCAATGATTATAAAAAAACAGTTTTCCGCAGAATTTCAATACCGGTAAATATCACGAGAATACTGTTTTAAATCAGGAAATTACCGTTGCAAGCAGGCTGTTAAACGAGAATTTTTCTCATTTAACAGCCTGCTTAGCGCTTGTCTTGACCCTCCAAGTAACAGGCCGGACCTCAATTGACTCCCGAAAAACCCCCCTGTTATACTAGGCCTAAGTTAGTCCTGAACTGCTAAGCTTAGCCTGGCTGACTGCCGCTAGTACCTTGTCAGCCCTAATCCAGTGAATACTGACGGTCTATTTTCCGCACCTCTTCGTTGTCGTCAGTCAGCATACGTCCGGTATGCTTCCCTCCTCTGCCTTGATTTGCGCAAAATAGCCTCGCCATTATTCTACCGTTTTAGAACTGACAAGGTACTGGTAAATCAAAAGCAGACGTCTGCTATTACATTTCATTCCAGGTAATCTGCTGTCAGGCCAGCAGCAAAATTACTCTTACTGAACCAAGGGAGTCGATGATATGAAAAAACCGCTATTCTCCGCCGGCCAAAGGCTGCTTTGCGCCTTAATCGGCGGCAGCCTGCTCTGGCAATGGCCAGGCGCCGTTCCGGCCGCCGCGGCAGCTGCCGCAACGCAGGCCGGCGCTGAACAGAGCGACCCCGCCGCGGCTGAGGGCAAGCCGCCGCGGAACGAATTTGCCCTGGCAGGCATTGAGGTTACCGCCAGCAAAGAAACTGTCGGCCGGGGTTATGTTGCCAGCCGCAGTACCGCCGGTACCAAGACTGATACACCGCTTAGCGATACGCCGCAATCAATCAGCATCATCACCCGCAGGCAAATGGATAGCCGCAGTGCGGTCAACCTCAAGCAGGCGCTCGAATATAACGCCGGCATTACCCCCGGTACTGATTCCCGCTGGAATGGCAGCATGGTCAGAGGGTTTGATGTCGCCAGGCGGGCTGACGGCTTGCAACTGGTAAACAGCAACTTTGCGCTGTGGGATTTTGAAGTATATGGCCTGGAACAAGCGGCCGTTTTGCGCGGTCCCGCGTCCACTCTTTATGGCAGCAGCGCGCCAGGGGGCATGTTTGACCTTGTAACCAAACGCCCGACCGCCGAACAACTGCGGGAAATCCAAATCCAGGGCGGCACTGACAATTACCGCAGCCTGGCGCTGGATTTGGGCGGTCAGGTCCAAGGGCAGGATAAGCTGACCTTCCGGCTGACCGGCCTGACCCGCGATCACGATTTGCCGCACGACTACAGCAGCTTCGAGCGAAGCTTTATTGCCCCCTCGCTGGCCTGGAAACTTGCCGGCAACACCAATATTACCTTGCAGGCCCACTATTTAAAAGATAAACTGAACGGCTCGGATGAATACATCTCCATTTACCATCCGGGGAGCACGCTTTTCGGCCATTCGGGCAGATTATTCCTGGGAGAACCGGGCTACAGCGGCTATCAGCGGGAGCAATACTATTACGGCTATTTTCTGGATCACCAGGTCAATGACACCTTTTCCCTTCATCAAAAATTCCGCTATGGCAAGACCAGCACTGCTTACAACATGCTGTGGTGGTCGCTGGCGAACGATGGCCGGACGGTGATCCGCGACGGCAGGCTAAAAGTATATGACGACACCGCCACCTCCTACCAGCTGGACACCTACGGGGAAAGCAAATGGGCCAGCGGCGCGGTCAGCCATCATGCCATTTTCGGCATTGACTACCGGCATGGCAATTTGAAAAACCGCTCCGGCTACGGCGGCACCATGGCGAATATCGATATTTATGATGTAAACTACAGTCACGCCTGGACGCTGCCGGCCACCGCCCCGGACTACCAGGGCAAGGTTATACAAACAGGGATCTACGCCCAGGACCAGATCAGCTTCGGCCCAAAATGGACGGCTACCCTCAACGGACGCCAGGACTGGTATGAGCAAAACGGCATCAATCCGCAAACCGGGGCGAAAACCAGGATCGATCAATCCGCCTTTACCGGCCGGGCCGGACTGGTCTATCACGCGACCGGCGAACTGTCCCCTTATCTCAGTTACGCTGAATCATTTGAGCCGCAGTCCGGCCAGGATCGCCTGGGCAACCAGTTTGTCCCGACCACCGGCCGGCAATACGAGCTGGGTATCCACTATGAGCCCCACAACCTAAACGCCCGCTTTACCGCCTCCCTGTTCGACCTTCGCCAGCAAAATGTGCTGACCCCCGATCCGGTCAATACCAACTTCAGCATCCAGACCGGCGAAATTGCCGCCAAAGGGCTGGAACTGGAAGCCACTATGGCGGCGTTTAAGGACTTACAGCTGACGGCCTCCTTTACCATACTGAACAATAAGGTGACCAAGGACACCCAGGCGGCCAACATCGGCAAGCGCACAGCCGGCGTGGCCAAGCATACCGCCGCCCTGTGGCTGGGCACGGCCGGCGACCAGAACCGGCCAGGCTGGAACAGCGGTTTTGGCGTGCGCTACATCGGCTCCCGCGAGAATACCGGCAATACCATCAGCCTTGATAACGTCTGGCTGGCCGACGCCGCCGCTGGCTACAACACCGGCGACTGGCAATATAAGCTCAATATCCGCAATGTATTTGATACCTTTCATGAAATCGCCGGCTTTAACAGCACAACCACTTATCAGGGCGAGGGACGGACCTTCCTTTTGACCGCCACCTGCCGCTGGTAAGCGGCAGCAGCCAAACCAAAGCCGTCACTGACTTCTCAGGCAAGCAGTGACGGCTTTTTCTTATACTGACTGGCCAGTTGTCCTCTTTCGGCCACTAGGAATTATAAAACGCGGCTAAGTGTATTACCAACGGCGGCGACGGGCCGGCGGATCAGGCGGGGTGCTTTGACGCTTACCCTGCGGCCGCTGCCGCTAGCGGCTATACAGCCCGAATGATTTTCTAAACTGGCTGGGCGTGAAGCCATGCACTTTTTTGAAGGCGGCGGCAAACTTGCTGGCGCTTTCATAGCCTAAAAAACTGGCAAGGGCATTCCGGCGGCTTTCACATTGGTCAGGGACGCACTTTGCTGGTTTCGGCCACAATGGAGCTGTAAAAAAACACCAACCAGCATCACTGGGTTCGCCGCCAGTGATGTTGGTTTTTGCAGACGCGGGCGCATGCTCTACCTTCCGGCAACAAGGAACCCCGGTTACGCTCCGGGCAACAGTAATCAACGTCTTTAACAAAGAGTATTGGGCCGGGACTTCCGGCGAGTGGATTAATATCGATGCCCCACGCACATTATTACTCGCGGCAACTATGGAACTGTAGTTGTACTATAATCCAAATGATTTACGGATATATTGAGGGGAAAAACCATGCACCTTTTTAAACGCGGCGGCAAATTTGCTGGCATTTTCATAGCCTGCCATAGCGGCAATATTTTTGATGCTAAGCCCGTCATCCCATAACAGCCGCAGGGCATATTTCATCTTTCCCGCGCGAATATACTCGGCAATAGATACCCCGTACCAAAGTTTAAAACAATGCTGCAGCTTGCTGATGTTCATCTGGACCATTATGGCCAGCTGGTCCACCGGCGGCGGGGACAGAATATCCCTGTCCAGTTCCTCTTTAATTTTTATGATATATTTCCGGTCATGATAAGATAAATAATTTTTCCGCTGTGATTTTTGATACCTCTTCCACCAATGCTCATCCTGTATATTGCGCAGGATGAGCAGCAGTACTTCGCAGGCTTTGTGTTCGTAGTACGGCAGTGGGGCGGCAGCATTGCGGACATTGGCTTTCAGCTGTTCAAATACCAGCAATAGCTCCGGCGTATCATACTGCGGACTTTGCCAGGTCAGCGCCTCGTCCAGAGTAAAACTCCGGTCTGACATCCGTCCGGTCAGCTGGGTTGCGATGTAATCACCGAACAGCCACATGCCGGTATAACATTGCCATTTGCCCGCACCATAAATCATTTTAAACGGCTGTCCCCGGTTAACCAGCAAATGAATGCCCGGCCGCAATTGCCGGGCTTTTTTGCCCTTTTCCACAATGGTCATATCACCGCCATTAAATGAACACAGCCACAGCCCCGCCTCGGCAATGGTATATTCCCAGACAACAGGTTCCGGCAGGGAAAAATGCGTATCCGTCAAAATGAGGCCGGGGGCGGGATAAATATCGACCAGCCAATTGTCGCCGTGGGGCGAAGGCAAACGATACGCAGTCCCGCTGCGGAAGGCCTCCGGTTTCGCGCCAAACCGCTCAGCCAGCTCGCAATTGCCTGTTAAGTATACACTAGTATCCATACTATCCTCCAAGTGAGATCGATTATCTATTATGATAACAAATGGCTTTGATGGAAACAACCTATTATGCAGACCAACAATGCTCCAAAATGGAGTAAGACCAATCCAAATTCTGAAGCCGGCCAATACTCTAAACCCCCGCAAACTGAGAAACACTATCATTCAATAAGGCCTGTCTCCCTTTTCCCTACCTCTATTGTAGGCGTTCCGGGAGCGTTGACTGGGTAAAAACGGTATTGCTATAATGAATCCGCAAGCTTGCAACTTCATCAATGATATTCATTATCGTTATCAACACCATTGTTAACTCCTGCTACACCAACACAACAAAGGGTGAAATTATGAAAAGCAATTATCTGAGCAAACGGGGCCTGCTTTGCGCCTTACTCAGCGGCAGCCTGGTCTGGCCCCTGGCTGCTTATGCAGCCGGGGAAGCCGCTTCGCCGGCAGAACAGGCCGCCGGCAATAACACTGCCGCCACGGCAGCCGCCTTGCCGCGTGAGTTTACGCTGGCAGGCGTTGAGATCACCGCCAGCCGCGTAACCGACGGCTATGTCGCTAAACGCAGCCGCGTCGGCACGAAGACCGATACGCCGCTCAGCGAAACCGCCCAGTCGATCAGCGTGATCACCCGGGAACAGCTGGCTAACCGCGGCGTTACCAACTTTGCCGAGGCCCTAGGGTATACGCCGGGGGTTACTGCTTTGCAGTACAGTGAAGAAACTGGACCGGCTTTGAACCTGCGCGGCTTTAGCGTAGCCACTGCCCATAACAACGGCTCCCGCCATCTGGGCAGCAATTACGGCAGTGATTTTGACTTGTACGCCATGGAGCGGGTGGAAGTGCTGCGCGGCCCGGCTTCCATACTGTATGGCGCCGGCAGTCCCGGCGGCATCGTCAACTATGTAACCAAACGCCCCACAAACGAACCTTTGCGCGAAATTCAGCTGCAAACCGGCAGCAGCGGCTGGAGCCGCGACGCTTTAGATGTCAGCGACCGGGCAACCAAGGACGGAAAAATTTATTTTACAAGCTGGGAGAAACAGGGGGACAGGGGATATGTTTCGAGATGAGAGGTATTGAACCTAAGAAGTCCCTGCCATTTAAAAATCAATTACATATATGTGTATTTTTTAGTAAATATGGAAAAGATAAGGTAATTTTTTGTATATATTTCCTTTATTTTGATATATTTCCTGCAATTTAGATACTTTTTTAGATTTATTAAAAAAATATTTATGTATTTTTTGTTTTGTAGTGATTCCGAGTTCTAAAAGCTCCCTGTGGCCTCAGAGTGTTTACAAATGTGAAGAAGATTATTTAATGATTTCACGAATAATTTGATAAATCAATATAAGGCACCTGTTGAAGCGGTTAGTGTAAACCATCTTGTTTTCATTTGTATAATTCTGATCTCCCCCTGTTAGTTTTAAGATACTCTATATTCTTTACTTTTAATTAAAACCATTATCACACATCTATTTATTGTCAATCAAAAGCTATTAAAGCGAACTGTTAAAAAAAAATTGCGTTCATAATGAACGCAACAAACAATAATCAAAATACAAGCATTTCAATTCATATGCTTTATAAAACATGACTAAAACTAAATATTATAATATCATGTCCCGGCGGATTTGCAAATCAAATTACTTCGGTATATATTTCAGTAGGTCCACCACTAATTCATGCACCTTGGTAGCTGGCCTTTGCATTGATGGCTTCTGCTTACCAAATTCTTTTAGTCTGTTTTCTGCAAAGCGAATGGCTAACTCCAGATTACCATATTGTTTGAGCAGGCTAAACAGATTAGTAAGGTTTTTCCGATATTCGCCTAATCCATGTCTGCGCAAATGTTGACTTAATTTCTTCTTATATTGCTCCCTGTCAATATCTGCCTGCAAATTCTCAAAATGGAGCAAAAACCAATACTCTATGCATTGGTTCGACCAAGCAGTTTTATACTGAATGTCACCCGTTTTAGATAATTTATCGGCCGCATAACTGGTATTATCAAATCTCTCCGGCGGAAAATCATCTTGGTCATATACCAACCAGACCTGATTTACTTGCCCTTTTAACTCAGCAACATATTTTTTGCCCGTTCCAATAAGAAAACCGTATTTGTAGCTTCGCCCTCAATCTGGATTTCAACTTGCCTTACTTCAACCCGGTGATCATATTGAGCATTAATCAGACTTCTAATCTCTTTAAAATATTCCGGCTCTGTCTTCGTTCCCTCGCAAATAATTAAATAATAGGTAAGCGGCTCAATAGTATGCATCCGGCGTTTTTCCCGCCCTAAAGCGTTGACCGCTTTTTTACTCATAACTCTGCCTCCCAGTTGAGGCAGCACCGCAGATAAGGGTCTGCGCCATATCTTCCTTCCAGATACTGTTTATCAAAAGTAGCGTCTTTCCGCACACCATTGCCGGCCTGATCTTTAAATTCCACTAATGAATACAACTTAGAACTTTGCCTGCTATCTTTGGCAACAAACCATATTTCATCGCGGCGGAAAACTTCTTTTTTCATGGTCGATAGATCATGGGAAGTAAATATCAGTTGCGCCTTATGCGGATTTGAGCAGGGATTACTAAACAGCTCGATAATATAGCGGATCAGTTTGGGATGTAACTTGGCATCCAGTTCATCAATAACGATTACACCGCCCCGCATTAACGCCTGAATAACGAAAGGCAGACAGGCAAACAGCTTAATTGTGCCACTAGACTCTTCCTGAAGTTCTAATTCATATTCTTGTTCTTGCACAACATGTTTAGTGAAAATTTCATATTCGTCCTCTTTATCACCCTTTTTATAACGAAAACTGGAAATATCACTATCCATTTCCTGAATTATTTTAAACATAATATTTTGGATTTTGTCGTTCTCAAACAAGAATATCCTTGATTCATAAAATGGATTACCGAAATTAACAAATTCACATCTTTCAAACCAAGCAATAATTTCATTAATTGTGTCAATGTCTTTTAAAATTTTCAGATACGCTAAGAAAGGAATGGTATCTGCGACTCCAATGTTCTCCATAGATTTGAGTAATGGACCTGTGTCAATTTTTTCTGCATTATGATTGCGGACAAAGATTTTACTGGCTCTTTTTCCGTTAATGTTCTGTTTATAGAGGCTTTCATAGATAATAACTTGTTTTTTAATGTGCAAATTATACCGATATTCTACGCCAGTAGTCCGGAAAAACAAGGTAAATTCGGTTGGCGCTTCTATTGTTTCCGGATCAAACTTGAAGGGCGTAGTCAGATTGGTGTTCTTATTTTTAACTTCGTTCGCATTTTTAAGAACGTAGATAGGCCTCATTATGATGCTGACCAAAACGACAAAGGCCTCTAGCACCGTACTCTTGCCACTGCCATTAGGACCATAAAGCGCAGCAAGCGGCAAAAATCTTTGCCCGTCGGAATCGACAAGAAGAGAATTTTCATGCTCGGAAATGGCCACAGCCTGCATATCCAGAACAGCCTCATCCCGAAAACTTTTAAAATTTTTAAATGTGAACTGACACAGCATGCCGGCTTCACTCCATTACAAAAAGTCTCATTATTAGAGTTATGTTCTATAATAACAAAATTTATACCTGCTTTTTTGAGTTTTTTTCTCATATTATCAGGTTACACTTTTCGATATGGTAATAGGCTCATATGGCTTTCGTCTCGTTTGGGTTGCTGCCAATCCTTTTTTTACTTTGTCAATGATATATAGCCGATACATGATTTCTTCAAGATTGGCTGTTTCCGGCAGCTTAGAAATGACTTCAATAGCTTCCTTCTTCAAGGTTTTCATCAAGCTAAATATGACTTGGATCTATTCTGCCTCCATAGCGATACCTCGAATATCGTAATGTATGGCGACTATGACATATGTGACGGTGAGGATTTTGATGGAGTGATGATTAATCACGGGCACAGCAAGGCTATTCGTCCAGACAAGAAACAGGTGAGTATAGGCTTATTGCTCGCTCTGAGAACAATGGCAGATACAAATAAGGACCGTCCCCAGTGTCCTGCTCACCTGTTGCTAAATATTAAAGGTTTTCCTGGCCGCCCGCGGCGTAAAGCCGTGAACCCGTTTAAAGGCAACGGTAAACTTGCTGGGGCTTTGGTAGCCCAGCAGAGTACTGATATTTTGCACACTCATCTCGTCATTGGATAACAGCCGCAGGGCATAGCTCATTTTTTCCCGGCGGATATATTCGGCAACCGTCATATTATAATACGCCTTAAATGACTGGCGCAGCTTGGTCGTTCCCATCCCTGCCAGGCGTGCCAGCTGCGCGACGTCCGGCGGCGCTAAAATATTATTGTCCAGTTCTTCTTTGGCCCGCCAGAGAAGTTTTATGTTTTCATAAGTCAAATGGCTGGGGCGCCTGAGCCTGGTAAACATCTCCGCATAGCCCTGGTTTTGCACGCCGCACAATATCAGCGAAAGAATTTCAATCATTTTGCTTTCGTAATACATAAACGGCGCAATGGATATCCGGATGGTATACTTGAGCTGTTCAAAAGCCATCAAAATCTCCGGCGTATTATAATAATGCTCCGGCCAGGTTAACGCATCCTCGATCGTCAGCCGCTCGCCCCGGCCCCGTTCCTGAAAATAATCCGCAATAAAATCGGCAAAAAGCCAGGCGCTGGTATAACAGAGCTTAGACGGACTGCCGAATTGGATTTTAAACGGCTTGCCCCGGTTGACCAGCAGATGAATGCCCCGCCCCAGCTGCCTGCTTTTTTTGCCCTGTTCGATGATCGTCATATCACCGGCTGCCAGAGAGCACAGCCACAAACCGGGCTGGGCAATCTCATAGCCCCTGGTAACCGGCTTTTGCAGACTAAAATAGGCATCGGTAACACACCAGCCCGGTTCAGGCTGTACATCAATCAGCCAGCTGTCGCCATTTTCGGGCGGCAGGCTGTATTTGACGCCTTTGCTCCTGTACTTTTTTGCCGTGCAGCCTAACTGCTCCGCCAATTCCCGGCTGCCGCCGGCATATTCATTGGTGCTCACGCCTGCTTCCTTTCCGACCGGCAGCACCGGCTAATTGATTCCCCCGGAACTGCCTGCCCCGCTTTTGCCTATTATCATATCATGCTAGAAAAGGTAAACGCCATGCCGTTTCGTTCCCCGCTGACAGAGGACTATACCGTAAAAACGCAAACCAAGACCGTGTGTTGCCTCTCAAGTGAGAAAAATTATCGGTTGATTCCGTTTTCCGCCTGTAGTCACCTGCAAACAGGTCCCCTGCCCGCCCATTGACCGGGCTAAAATTGCTTTGGTATAATTAGCCACAAGTTAGTCAGTGCCGGCACACCAGAACTAACAGTATTTTTTCTCTCTTGTTGATAATGAAATTCATTTTCAATCTCTGTTTGAGTTTATCTGAAGGAGCAAAAAGCGCATGCAACAATCAAATTCCCCGCCAACGGCCAAGCGCCTGCTTTATGCCTTACTTGGCCTCAGCCTGTTCTGGCCCCTGCCGGCCGCTGCGACAAATGGACCGGATGCGACAGAAAACAGCGCAGCTGGCCAGACTGCAAAACAATCGCCGCAATCGCCTGAGTTTTCCCTGGACGAAGTAGAAATAACTGCCGCCAGAGACAGTGCCCCGGATGACGGTTATATTGCCAAACGCAGCAGTGCCGCTACCAAAACCGATACGCCGCTGGAAGAAACCGCCCGCTCGCTCAGCGTAGTGACCGGCGAACAAATGGCAGCCCGCGGTGTCACCGATTTGTTTGACGCCTTAAGCTATACGCCCGGCTTCAGCGATGCCACTGCTAACCGGGACTCCCGCCACTTTCTGGCTCAGATCCGCGGCTTCATTAATAACTTTGTCACCCATACCGATGGCCTGCGCATGCTCCAGGGCGTTGGCGTGGCAAACCCCAACTACGACACCTATAGCTTCGAACGGATTGAGGTGCTGCGCGGCCCGGCCGGCATCCTCTATGGCGCCGGCAATCCCGGCGGTGTCGTCAATCAGGTGTCCAAGCAGCCAACCAGTCAACCCTTACGGGAAATTCAGCTCCAGACCGGCAGCAATAACCTGTTCAACGGGGCCATTGACCTGGGCGGAGCAGTCAATGCGCAGGGTAATGCAGAGTTCCGGCTGACGGCTCGCTCCTCTGATGAAAATACCTCTATGGACTATGGCAAAGCCGAGAGGCACTTTATCGCCCCTGCCCTTACCTGGCGGCCCAGCGATAATACCAGCCTGACCATCCTGACGCATTTTCAAAAGGACGATATCAAAGGCGCACCGGACATCAATCCATACCGCTACCTGCCCAATCACGGTTTATACGGCTATTCCGGCACCAGGTTCTACGGTGAGCACGATTATGACCGGTTTACCAAAAACGATAAGGAACTGGGATATATTCTTAAACACCGCTTTAACGATACCTGGACGGTAACCCAAAGTGCCCGCCACTCAACCATAGATGAAAAATCCAGGGTGATCTATGTTGACAGCGCAGCCAATGGCGTCGCCAGCCGCTCAGCCGAGTATCTTGATACCGACCTGAGTGCCAATATTATTGACACCTACTTTCAGGCCGACTGGTCCAGCGGCGCCGTTAAGCATGTTACCCTGCTGGGCTTTGATTATCAGAACACCGGTTATGACTACAACTATGCCTGGGGCAGCGTCGCCGATCTTGACCTCACGGCCATGAACTATGGCCAGAAAATTACCGATCCTGATTTTACGTATATGTGGAAATACAAAGTAAAACAAACCGGCTGGTATTTGCAGGACCAGCTCAAATTCGGCCGCTGGACGGCAACGGCAGGCGGGCGTTATGACCGCTATGACAGTAACCGGCTGGAGCGCCTGACCAACACCTATACCCGCATCGACCAGAGCGCTTTCACCGGCCGCCTGGGCCTGGTATATGACGCCGGCAACGGGCTGTTTCCCTATATCAGCTATGATGAATCATTTGAGGGCCAGCAGGGAACCGACCGTTACGGGAATGCTTTTGACCCTACCACCGGCCGCCAATATGAATTGGGCGTGCAATACGCACCGGAAAACAGCAGCATCCGTTATACGGCCGCAATCTTCGATCTGCGCAAGCAAAATATGCTGACGGACGATCCGTTAAATCAGGCCGGCCAGACTCGTTATCAGGTTCAGACCGGCGAAACCTCCGCCCGGGGGTTGGAGCTGGAAGCCAATATTGCGGCGCTAAAAGGATTCAATCTTACCGCCGCCTATACCTACATGCCCAAACATGAGATCACCAAAGATACCGCTGCGGCCAATATTGGCCGCAAAACAGCCAATGTATCCAAGCACAGCGCCTCTTTCTGGCTGGACACAGCTGCTCCGGCGCAGGAGCAAGGCATACTTGCACAGGGCTGGGGCTTTGGCGCCGGCCTGCGCTACATCGGTTCACGCTATGACTATACCAATACTGTTAAACTGGGCGGCGTAGTCCTGACCGATGCCATGGTCCGTTATGACAGCGGTGGCTGGCGCTACGCCCTCAACGTGCACAATCTGTTTGACCGGGAATATGTCATCGGAACCTTTCCCGCCGAAGGCTATGAGTACGTCAACCCCGGCCGCACCTTCCGGCTGACCGCCACCCGCCGCTGGTAGAACACTTTCTTACAACCAATCAGCCTGTCTGCTCCGGCAACGGAGATGAGACAGGCTGATTCTGCCTTACATCACAATCCAAATGATTTGCGGATGTACGAAGGGGAATAACCATGCACCCGTTTAAAAGCGGCGGTAAATTTACTGGCATTTTCGTAGCCGGCCATCGCGGCGATATTTTTGATACTAAGCCCGTCGTCCCACAACAGCCGCAGGGCATACTTCATCCTTTCCTCGCGAATATATCCGGCAATGGAGATTCCGTACCAGAGTTTAAAGCCATGCTGCAGCTTGCTGATGCTCATCTGGACCATTACGGCCAGCTCGTCGACGGACGGCGGGGCCAAAATATTCCTGTCCAGCTCTTCTTTCACTTTTATGATATAAGTGCGGTCATAATACGTTAAATAATTTTTCCGCCGTGTTTTCCGGTGCTTCTGCCAGCAATCTTCGTAGTGAATATTGCGTAGGATGAGCATCAGCACTTCACAGGCTTTGTGTTCGTAGTACGGCAGCGGGGCGGAGGCGTGGCGGACATTGGCTTTAAGCTTCTCAAGGACCAGCAGCAATTCCGGCGTATCATATTGCGGACTTTGCCAGGCCAGCGCGTCGGCCAGGGTAAAACTCCGGCCCGGCAGCCTTCCGTCCAGTTGGGTGGCGATGTAATCGCTGAACAGCCACATGCCGGTATAACATTGCCACTTTCCCGCCCCGTAAATGATTTTAAACGGCTGACCCCGGTTGACGAGTAAATGGATGCCCGGCCTGAGTTGCCGGGCTTTTTTGCCTGTTTCGGCAATAGTCATGTCGCCGTGGCTAAACGAGCACAGCCACAGTAAATAACAAAAAGGAGATGTATCCCATGACACAGTTAAACGAAAAAGAAATGCAGCTTGCAGCCCTCTTGAGTGAAGAGTGCACTAGCCCTGCCGAACTGACGGTCAAGCTCAAAAACTTATTTGCCGGTGCCCTAGAAAAGATGCTCGAGGCCGAAATGGACGAACACCTAGGCTATGAAAAGAACAGCGTTTTAGGCAACAACAGCGGCAACAGCCGCAACGGTTATGGCAAAAAGACCGTGAAAAGCGAATGGGACGAAAGTGAAATCAACGTTCCCCGTGACCGAACCGGGACCTTTGAGCCGCAAGTGATCGAAAAGCGCCAAACCCGTACCGATGATATTGAGGCTAGGATTTTGGCGATGTACGCCAAAGGCATGTCCAACCGGGACATTGAAGATCATCTGCGCGACATCTATGGCGTAGAAGCCTCCCCCAGTCTCATCAGCCGCATCACGGACAAAATCATGCCGGCTGTGGCCGAATGGCAGAGCCGCCCCTTGGATCCGATCTATCCCATTGTCTTTCTAGACGGAATCGTCTTCAAAGTTCGTAAAGACAGCCGGGTCATCAATAAATGCCTATACTCGGTGTTAGGCGTCAACATGGACGGCCGCAAGGAAATCCTGGGCATCTGGCTGTCGGAAAACGAAAGCGCCAGCTTTTGGACGACCATCTGCAACGAGTTAAAAAATCGTGGCGTGGAAGATATTTTGATTACCTGCCGGGACAATCTATCCGGTTTTTCCACCGCTATTGAAACCGTATTCCCCAGAACTGAGCAGCAACTATGCATCATTCATCAAATCAGAAGTTCCACAAAGTACATCCCCTATAAAGACATCAAGCCGGTCATGGCTGACTTAAAACGGGTCTATGGCGCGCCGACCTTGGATGATGCGGAGTATCGTCTGGAGGAATTTGGCGACAAGTGGGGCAAGAAATACCCACAGATCCTAAAATCCTGGCAGGCCAACTGGACGGAACTATCCACCTATTTTAAGTATCCGCAAGAAGTCCGAACCCTAATTTACACCACCAACGCCGTAGAGGGCTTCCATCGGATGCTGCGCAAATACACCAAGACCAAGACCGTATATCCCACCGACGATGCCGTTAAAAAATCGGTATTCCTGTCCATCCAGGAGATTTCCAAGAAATGGAGTATGCCGATCCGTGATTGGGGAATCATAGTAGGACAGTTGCTTATCTTTTTCGAGGATAGGCTGCAGCAGCGTAAAGTCTCATAAGAGCGTGTCGGGGCTCTGCCCCGGACCCCGAGGTTTATCGCTTTGGGTTTCCCAAGGCGACGGACACCCCCATGACCGGCATAAGAAACGACGGTTCCGAACTTTTCGGATCCGTCGCCCCGCAAACCTCACACGCCGCTCTGGCCGCACCTCTGCGTTGCCTTATCCTGCGTGTCAGTAAAGCAGGATAAGTTTGTACAATTATTATCTAGATTATTCCATTTACACAGTTTACAAAACACTCCCGTGGAATGTATTTGCATATTCCTAAAGCTTCCTGACAACTCCATCCTGACAGGTCTTTCGGGGAAGAGGGCTTCCTCTGATTTGTTATGCCTGCAAGCCGGCTGAGACTTCTATTTTTATTGGTTTACCTGCCGGGTTTCTGTATACTCATACAAAAAAGGGGGCCGCAGTACGCTTTTCTGTATAAAGCGTTTTGCGACACCCCCAATATGATTATTTCGTTACTATATATTTCGAATCTATCATGACATAGTTGCTGTTAAAAAGTGTTATGCTCATATTAAGCTTTTGTTAAAAGAGCTCCGATAACATTTCTAGTCGTAACAATACTATAGCTTAGTTATTTCTCATCTATCGCAGCAATACACCGGAAATAACCATGCGCTGCACTTGGTTGGTTCCCTCATAAATCTGAGTAATTTTCGCATTGCGCATTAAACGCTCTACCGGGTATTCACGGCTAAAACCATAGCCGCCGAAAATCTGCACTGCATCAGTTGTAATTTGCATCGCTGCATCTGATGCATACATTTTTGCCATAGCCGCTTCCTTGGCAAAAGGCTGACCATTCTCTTTCAAATAGGCGGCACGGTAGGTAAGCAGGCGGGCTGCCTCCAACTGGGTTGCCATATCCGCGAGCATGAAGGCTATGGCCTGATTGCTGGAAATCGGCTTACCAAATTGTATTCTTTCTTTCGCATACTTGATCGCATGCTCCAGTGCCGCCTGGGCTATACCCAAAGCCTGGGCCGCCACACCGATCCGCCCGCCGTCCAACGTGCTCATCGCAATCTTAAACCCTTCGCCTTCTTTGCCAAGTACATTTTCTTTAGGAAGCACCACTTCTTGGAAAATCAGTTCCTGCGTCTGGGAAGACCGGATACCCATTTTGTGCTCTTTCTTGCCAAAGGTGAACCCTGCCATTCCCTTTTCCAAAATAAATGCGGTGATTCCCTTCACACCCTTTGATTTATCCGTCATGGCAAACACAACATAGATTTCAGCCGCGCCACCATTTGTGATAAATATCTTGCTGCCGTTCAGAACATAATGATCCCCATTACGAATCGCCGTCGTCTGCTGAGAGGCAGCGTCGGTCCCGGCGTTGGGTTCGGTGAGCCCAAAGGCACCCAGTTTGTCCCCCGCAGCTAAGGGTACCAAGTATTTTTGTTTTTGGTCTTCCGTGCCGTAATTATAAATCGGCATCGCACATAAGGAGATCGATGCCGCATAACCTGTTTGCACGCAGTCATCTACCCGGGCGATCTCTTCGTTGGCAATGATGTAACTGATATAGTCGCCAGCTGAGCCGCCATAAACTTCAGGAAAACAAATACCCGTTAACCCTAATTCACCCGCCTTATCATAGATGGCTCTTGAAAACTCTTCTTTTTCTTCACGATCAGCTACGCCCGGTGCTATCTCTTTTTCAGCAAACTCCCGCACCATTTTTTGAATCATTTTTTGTTGCTCGTTAAATTCGAAATTCATTGTTATAACCATTCCTTTCACTTCGCTGATTCTGTCCCGCTTAATTGGCAGTGGTGCTTTGCATCTTCATTTCCTTCATTTCTTTCGCCGTCGCGATTAGAATAGCGCCTATGACTGCGAGCGCAGCGATGAAAAGCCACGCATACGTATACGAAGTACCGGCAGCGGTTTTCACCACCAATCTGCTCATAACCAACGGGGCCCCAGCTGCTCCGAAACAGTAAGCGACTGCAGTCATAAAGCCAAGTGCCTTCGGGTATACTTCCGCGTTAAAAATTTCCGCCGGCCAAGAATTCCATGCACCCCAGCCGGAGTTTGCGATAAAACCACATACCGTCAAAGTCAGGAGCAGAGTAACAGGGCTTACGCCTTTTTCCAACAAAGCGAACATCAGCAAAAAGGGAACCGTGCCGACAAGCGAAAAGACGGCTATGGGTTTGCGCTTGCCTTTGAAAAATCTGTCACTCAATCGGGAACCGATAAAGGAGCCTAGCACTCCACCTG
This sequence comes from Sporomusa termitida, assembly GCF_007641255.1. NCBI lineage: Bacteria > Bacillati > Bacillota > Negativicutes > Selenomonadales > Sporomusaceae > Sporomusa > Sporomusa termitida. Next base: position 864,343 of record NZ_CP036259.1, on the reverse strand, counting down.
CGAAATAGGCTGAGGCCCACCATCCCATTGCCGTCAAACTAAAATCGAATGTCTCCTTCAAGTAAAGCGGAATCCAGCTCACAGTTGCCCAAAATACGGCTTGAACCATAATAAAGGCTATACATAAGTTGATAAACCCGGGATGTTTCACAATCTCCAGTAACGAAACCCTTTGCGTCGCAATTTTTTCGCTGCTTATCGCGCCTTTGGCAACTTCTTCCGCAGTATACATACCACTTGCAATTTCATCCTCATAGCTCTCGCATATTTCTTCTGCCGACAACCCTTTCTTTTGCTCCGGCCTTTCATAAACCCAGGCAAGAACACACAGCAGTGGAACTATGCCGACCAAAGCGGCAATGGTAAAGAAGGGACGCCAGCTCCCGAGCGCGGTTACCAACGCGGTAACAAGAATGGGAGCCCAGGCTGGGGTCAATATCCAGGCACAGGATAAAACTGACTGGGCTTGTGCCCTTTGCCGCTTGGGAAACCACCGTGCGGCGATTCGTGCGCTTGGCACCCATTCCGTCGCACAGACGATTCCAAAAAGAACTTGACGCAAATACCACTCATTGATGCTTTGAATATGGGTCATCCACCATGTGAGAATACTCCAGGCTACAATCGAACTAAGTAAAATTCTTTTTGCGCCAAATCTGTCACACCACGCCCCAACCACAGCCTGCATCGGACCATAGAACACAAGCATCAAAAAAGTTCCGTTGCCATAATCGGCATACGTCAGGCCAAGCTCTTGCATCATCGGTGCCGCGACAATGCCCATTGCCAGTCTGTCCAAATATTGGACGCTGTAACAAAGAGTCAGTACAATTGCCACCCACCATCTGTATCGCCACCATGTTTCTTTTAGAACCGCAGTTGCCAAGTTATGCCCCCCCTTTTATTGGTTAATCCAATATAGTCCGAACCCCGAACTTATCTATCCTTAAAATTTGGTTTGCGCTTTTCGAGAAAAGCTCTCATTCCTTCCTTCTGATCTTCCGTCGTAAAGCACAGGCCATGCAGTTCACGTTCATAAATTCTGCCAGCGGCCAAATCCATGCTCAGGCCTTCATAAATTGCCCGTTTAGTCAGCCGAACTGCCAAAGGACCATTTGCAGCGATCTGCTTTGCCATTTCTCTTGCGGCTGCCAGCAACTCATTCGCCGGCACGACTTTATTTACCAGCCCAATCCGGTACGCTTCTTGAGCATTTATGTGTTTACCGGTAGTCATTAATTCTATTGCGTTCGGTACACCTATTAGCCTTGGCAGAGTCTGCGTGCAGGCAAACCCGGCCATAATCCCCAGCTTTACCTCGGGCAAGCCAAATACCGCATTATCGGCGGCTAGACGAATATTACAGCTGGTAGCCAAAACAGTCCCGCCGCCCAATGCGTATCCATTAACTGCGGCAATAACGATTTGTGGAAGTTCTTCAATCTTCTGCGAAACGCCTCCACCCAGTACGCCCCATTCACGTCCTTCCCATAAACCCATCGTCGACATGGAGGCGATATCCGCTCCGGCGACAAAAGCCTTATTGCCGCTGCCGGTAATGATGACGACCCGGATGCTTAAATCCGCGGCAATTTTATCGGCCGCATCATCCAATTCCCGCATCGTTTCAGGATTTAGCGCGTTAAGAACCTTGGGACGATTTATAGTTACTGTGCATATCCCGTTATCTTCCTTCTCGACAAGTATATTTTGGTAGCTTCCCATTGTAAGTCTCTCCTTTACTTAAACAATTCGCAAAAGTACTTAGCCATTGGCTTTACCTGTCCCTGTTTAGCCGTTACATTCCAATGCTACTAGGATTTCGGCTTGAGGATGATCTTTGCCGGTATACCGCAATGATTAAAACTTACTGTGAAAAAACTTTTCCCATTCTTTAATAAGTTCGCCTCTAAATTTGGGGTGTGCAATACTTATTAAATCTCTTGCTCTATCGCTTAAGGTTTTACCTTTAATACGAGCAATACCATACTCCGTAACTATATATTCGACCTCTGCTCTCCCGCAAGTTACCGGCGTTCCCTCACTAAAAAAAGGTACTATCTTCGATTTCGTTCCGTTCTGCGCGGTGGAATTGATAACAATTATGGATTTTCCGCCCCTTGAGCGATTGGCACCTCTAATAAAATCTACCTGGCCTCCCGTACCGCTTATTTGGCGCTTTCCTATCGATTCTGACGCCAACTGTCCATAAAAATCCACCTCTACAGTGGAATTAATTGAAACCATATTATCATTTTTCGCAATTATAAAAGGGTCATTTGTATAATCAGCCGGCATCATCTGTATGGCAGGATTGTTATCCACAAAATCATAGAATTTTTTTGTACCCATTAAGAAAGCCACTACTACTTTTCCGGGATTCAGATTTTTCTTTTTATTCGTAATCACTCCAGCCTCAATCAATTCCATAACTCCATCTGAAATCATTTCAGAATGAATTCCCAGATCTTTTTTATCTTTTAAGAAAAGCAGCGTAGCATCCGGCAAACTGCCAATACCAAGCTGTAATGTATCTCCGTCATTTATCAACGAGGCGCAGTTTTCTCCTATTTTTATCTCAACATCAGTTAATGTCGGTCTTCCCAGCTCCGGAATAGGCGCGTTGTATTCAACAAAATGATCGATTTCACTGACATGTACAAAGCTATCGCCCATAGTTCTCGGCATATGCTCATTAACCTGAGCAATAACCAGCTTTGCGCTTCTCACTAAAGCCATAGAGTAGTCAACGGAAACACCGAAACTGCAGTATCCATGCTTATCTGGGGGTGATACCTGCGTTATAAATGTATCTATGGAAATTGTTCCATTCGTAAATAGTAAAGGCACTTCACTTAAGTAGATCGGTGTGAAGTCGGCTCTCCCTTCTTCAATTGCTTTTCTGGTAGTGCCGCCGGCAAACATTGCATTATGCCTGAAATGCTCCGCATTTTCCGGTTTGCAGTATTCACCTTTGCCCATTGGAACAAAATGGACAATTTCCACATCACGGTACAAATCTTTATTAGCTACTAATGCATCCGTAATTCTGCAGGCTTCACCTACTGCATGAGCAAATAATACCCGTGTATCACTTTTGATTTTTTGAACTGCCTCTTCCGCCGTTAGCCTTCTGCTTTCATAATATTCACGCCAGTTAGTCATATTTACCTCCTTTGCAATTTTTACCATAATTAAAATAGTCTATAGATTTTTTTTGAGCTCCCTTCTTTCTATTAAACTTTTTCGCATCTTCATGTAGTTCACATTACTATTATGTACAGGGAAGGGGGAAAATGCGATATATACACATTACATGTAAAGTGTATTGCAAGAAATATACCAATAAAAAAATACTTTGAATTCTAAAGAATTCGAAGTATTTTACAAATAAATTTATTCTTATTTTTCTCAAAATTGAGATAAACAACAGTAATTATTGCTATAAAGTCAAGTATATAGGCTTAGTCTCAAAAACAAGATCCCATCTCAAAAACGAGACAGGATCAATCAATCAATTTATACTTGCTGGCTTTACGATATGTAGTAGCCCGGCCCATTCCTAAATCCTTTGCAACTTCGTCCCAGGAATGGTATTTTCTGTAAGATTCAGCAAGTAAATAAGCCTCTGTTTTCTCTATTGCTTCTTTCATTTTGACATTAGCACTAGGCTTAAATACCTTATCGCGGATATATTCGGGCAAATGCTCCATCGTTAATTCTTCAGCTTGTGTTGTAACTATCATGCGCTCGATCACGTTTTCTAATTCGCGCACATTTCCCTTCCATTGATATTCAACTAATTTGTTAATAACCTGGCTACTAATTGATTTATTATACTTGAATTTTTGGTTATATTTATCAATAAAATACTGTATCAAAATTGGAATATCTTCCTTTCGCTCCCTCAATGGTTGTAAATGGATTGGCACAATCATCAGTCGATAGTACAAATCACTGCGAAAAATTCCGTCGTCTACCATTTTTGCTAAATCACGGTGCGTAGCTGCAATAATCCGCACATTAACATGTATAGGCTTAGTTCCTCCCACCCTCATAAATTCTCTTTCCTGCAGCACTCGCAACATTTTGACTTGAAACGTCGGCGGCATATCACCTATCTCATCCAAAAATAAAGTACCATTATGTGCTAATTCAAACAGCCCTGGTTTACCCTCTTTTTTAGCTCCGGTGAACGCCCCCTTTTCATAACCGAAAAGCTCTGCTTCCAATAGACTTTCCGGCATTGCAGCACAATTTATTTTAATAAAAGGATAATCAATACCTTTACCAAAATTATGAATCAACTTAGCGACCAACTCTTTACCTGTACCGGACTCCCCGGTAATAAGAACAGTAGAGTCGACAGTAGCTACCTTTTGGGCTATCCAGAGGACATGTTCCATAGAGCGACTGCGGAAAATAATTTCATTTGACCCTATATGCATGGAGCGCAGATAGGAAATTTCCGTCTTATAACGCATAGTCTGTTCTCTGGATTTTAGAATATGGTCCCGTAAATGGGTAAGTTCTGTAATGTCACGAACATTGTTAACTACTCTAACTAAATCTCCTTTTTCATCAAAAATTGGATTTCCTGTAACAAGGACAATACGATCTCCTTTAATTTTTTGATTTATTGTGACACTCCTTTTATTTTTTATCACTTGCAGAGTAGCTGACTGGTCATAATAGCCCTCATTTACTAAATCTCTCATATTTTTACCGATAACTTCGTCAGCCTTAAAGCCTGTTAGTCGCTCATACGCAGTATTCATACGCAGTACTACGCCATTATTGTCTGTAACAGTCAACCCATCATAAGACGAATTAATAATAGACTCCAAATCACGGGTAAGATTCTTAAATTCATCAAGGTCATAAGCAACTTGTTTTAATATGGATATATCCTGAAAAACAGATATTGCTCCTATAGTTTTTCCATTACTTTTTATGGGTAAAATGTCATTGATGACAAGAACATTGCCAACTTTAACTTTTTGTCTAAATAGGGGTTGTTGCTTTTCCATACTTTGTAAAAATGGCATGTCAGGAATAATATCCGTAACGTAACGATTTATAATATCTACTTTTTCCTGACGCAACAATTTAGAGACAGTCTGATTGACGATTCTAACAAATCCACTACTATCCAAAACAATAATGCCAGTTTCAGTAGCGTTAATTACACTTTCAAATTTTTCCTTATATGAATTCAAAAATTCTGTTAAACCATTAATAATAGCTGTTTGCGTAATGATTCCTTTTATATGCCCTTGTCCATCGACTACAACTGCTTGACTCGCATTTTCAGCTAAATACCATGCGTCAGCGTTTTCTAAAATACAGGGTACATTTTTAAGCAGGCCTTTCACCTGATCTTTTGATTTTGTCTCAAAAGTAAACAGACCTCTTAGCAATATTTCTTGAGTAATTACACCAATATATTGTTGTTTATTGTCAATTACAGGTATAAAATCGAAATTATGCTTATTTTCATCAAATTTTAATTCATGAATATCTGCAAGAGCTACCGGTTGTACTTCAATCATGAGGTCTTCTGCCTTCACAATATTTCCCCCCTTGTATCAAATAACGCTTACAGAAAAACTAAGGGCCCCTCGGAAATAAAATGACCATTGCTAGACGAATGTACGGCTAAATTCAATCTATTAAACATTAATGAAAGATGTTTCGCCTTTCTGCATATGTGCCAAAAAGGACCATCCCATAGTCACACTAGCCCTGCAGCCGTTTTACAACCCGAATGATTTACGGAAATGGCGGGGCGGAAAACCGTGAACCCGTTTAAAAGCGGCGGAAAATTTGCTGGAGTTTTCATAGCCTACCTTGACAGCAATGTTTTGGATGCTCAGCCCATCATTCCATAACAGACGCATAGCATATTTCATTTTTTCCCGGCGTACATAACCGGCGATAGTCATCTTATACTGCTCCTTAAAACACCGGTAAAGCTTAGGTACGCTCATGCCGGCGACAAGCGCCAGCTGGCCGATGGTGGGTGCCTGGAGGATGTTCTTGTCAAGCTCGGCTTTGACCCGCTCCAGATATATATAGTTCTGATAGGTGACGTGGCTTTTGCGTTCGCTTTTCTGATGCCTTTTCCAGGAGTATTCGTCCTGGATATTGCGCCGGATCAGGGCCAGGATTTCAATCATTTTACTTTCATAATACATGGGAGAAAGCTTGTCGTTGCGTACCGCCGCTTTCAGCTGTTCGAAAACTAGTTGAATATCAGGTGCATCATAATGCCGTTTTTCCCAGCGGGCGGCATCCTGTACCGTAAACGGGCGCTCCAGCGGATGGCTGTTTAAATAGGCGGCAAGAAACTCCCCGCTAACCGCGATCGCGGTATATATCAGTCGCTCAGCAGGCTGAAACATCATCCTGACAGCTTTTTCCCTATAGACAAGCAAGTGAATGCCCCGCTGCAGGCGCCGGGCTTTTTTGCCATTTTCATGGATGGTTATAGCGCCGCTGTCGAGGGAAAGCAAATACAGCCAGGACTGCGGCAGGGTGTAAATCAAAGTAATGGCTTCTTCCAACTGGGCATAGGTTGTGGTGGCCAGCAAACCCGCGGCAGGAAAAATATCCCTGATCCAGCTGTTTATCCCGGGGTGTTGGGTGGAAAGAGAATAGATCAAACCATCGCTGGAGCCGGCCTGATGGTACCCCAGCCTGGCCGCCAGACCGGCGCTGTTTAACTGCGTTATGCTCATTGTTGTCCTTGATCTGGCCCAGGCCGTGGAATACAGCGCCGGGGTCCACGCCAATCTGTACGGCAATGACACCCGCTGGAACTGGAGCTATGTCCGGGGCTTCAGTGTCGGTAACAGCAACACCACTGTCGATGGCTTGCAGTTGTTTGACAATGGCAATTTCGGGATATGGGACTTTGAAACCTACGGGATGGAGCAAGTGGGTATTATCAAGGGACCGGCCTCTGTCACCTATGGCGGCAGCTCGCCCGGCGGGCTGTTTAATATGACGACCAAGCGGCCGACCTCCCAAACGGTCAGGGAAGTCCAGCTTCAGGGCGGCACCGACAGCTTTAAAAGTGCCGCCATTGATATTGGCGGCCAGGCTGACGGGCAGGAAAAGGTCACCTTCCGGCTGACCGCTCTCGCCAGGGACCGGGATTTGCCGGCTAACTACACCTGGTCGAAACGGACATTTATTGCGCCTTCCCTCGGCTGGCAACCGGATAAGGACACTAATATCACCTTTCAGGCCCATTATTTGAAGGATAGGCTGGCAGGCGGCGGCCAGGCGCTTAAGGTATATTACCCGAACCACAGCCTGTACGGATTTTCGGAAAAGCTAAATCTGGGGGAAAATGGCTGGGGCGGTTATGAACGGGAGCAATACTATTTCGGTTATCTGCTGGACCACACAGTTAACAAGGTCTGGACGCTGCATCAGAATTTCCGCTACGGTCAGGTGGACATGCGGTACAATATGACCGGGAGTACGCTGCAGGAAGACGGACGGACGCTGAAACGCACCGCTTACATTTATGATGAGACGCTGGATGCCTATACGTTTGACACTTACGGCGAAGCCAAATGGACGGGCGGCGCGGTCGAGCATACTGCCCTGGTAGGGATTGATTACCGTCATGCCGACTGGACCAATCGCTATGTCAAGTGGGCGATCACCGATCTGGATATTTACGACTTAAATTACACCGGTTCGGTCACTGAGGTGTATGCGCCGGTTATCTATAAAGCCAAGGCCAAACAAACCGGGATTTATCTGCAGGATCAGATGAAATTCGGCGGCAAGTGGGTGGCAACCGTAAGCGGCCGCCAGGACTGGTATCAGTTGAACGGCGTCAATCCCCAGACCGGAGACAAAACAACGATTGACCAGGATGCCTTTACCGGCCGGGCCGGCCTGGTCTATCATGCCACCAGCGAACTGTCGCCATATATCAGCTACTCCGAATCCTTTGAGCCTCAGTCCGGTGCCGACCGGAATAAAAATCCTTTTAAACCGACTACCGGCCGGCAATACGAACTGGGCGTACAATATGAACCGCAAAACAGGAATGCCCGCTTTACAGCGGCGGTCTTTGATTTGCGCAGGCAGAATGTTTTGACCGCAGACCCGTTAAATACAGAAAATGAATATTATAATGTACAAACCGGTGAAGTCACTTCCAAAGGCCTGGAACTGGAAGCCAATGTAGCCTTGAGCAACCTGAATCTCACAGCTTCCTATACTTTGCTCAACGCTAAAACCACTAAGAGCAATACGGCTGCGGAAGTGGGCCTGCGCACCACCGGCGTGCCCCGCCAGAGCGCCTCATTATGGGCCGACTATGCCGTGCCGGGAACAAAGCTGAAAGGCCTGGGAATCGGAGCCGGCGTGCGGTATATTGGACCGACCTACTTTTCCGCCAACACGGTCAGACTGGGCGGCGTGGTCGTGGCCGATGCCCAGCTTCATTATGAAACGGCCGGCTGGCGCTATGCGCTCAATGTCCGCAATGTATTCGACAAACAGTATCAAACCTATGCTTACAGCACGTATGGCGTTGCCGGTGAAGGGCGGGCCGTCTTGCTGACCGCCACCCACAGGTGGTAAGGATAACACAGGGTAAATAAAATAATTTGCTGGCAGTACGGCTTCATTACCTGGAGCCGTACTGCCTTTTTGTGTGCAAGGCTAAATATCAGGAAGGGGGGATTCTCTATATTTAGCCCCGCTTCTTACCCTGCCAGCCGTTTTTTTCAGCCTCGTTAATTGCTGCGCCTACTGCCAACTCGTCGCAGCGTTCATTCATGGGGTTACCATGATGTCCTTTTACCCACATCCAAACTACCCTGTGAATACTTCTTAACCGGTCAAGCTCTTGCCATAGTTCTTTATTAAGAACCGGTGTACCCGCTTTCGTGATCCAACCCGTCCTTTTCCACTTTTCTACCCAGCCATCTGCAAACCCCTTACGTAAATATTGACTGTCAGTATGTAAAATGATGTCAGCCGGCTGATCAAATAATCGCAGGGCCTCGATGGCAGCCTGCATTTCCATGCGGTTGTTAGTGGTTGATAACTCCGCACCAACCAATTCCTTAACAGATTTACCAACCTGGATAACCGCAGCATACCCGCCAGGCCCACCAGGATTTTTTAAGCATGAACCGTCTGTGTAAATAATAATTTTACCTTCGTCATATTCTTTTTGCGGCTGAGCTGGAGCCGGTGACGGAATCGCCTTGCCAGCTTTGCATTTTTTTGGTTTTTCAGCAAGAGTGGTACTGGACTGCGAAGGTCCGGCAAGAAAGCCCCTGGCATCCGCTTCTGTGACAAACCCTTTAAAACTAGCGCTTGGATATCCATCAACCTGTGCTTTGCACTCTTCCCATGTCCGGTAAATGCCCGGGACACGGCCTGTTTTTACAGCATAAAAACGCTTGGCCATTACGTCTCTCCTCCCTACATATATACAGGCTAGCTAAAGCATTAACCCCAAATTGCCCAATGTCTATTTCTATATTAAAACATAGTCAGAATCCACTCAACGCAACCTATTAAGATTTATTAAACTTTCAGCCTTGAGAATGTACTAAAATTAAAACTCCAAAATCGAGACGATTTTTCGTCTTTCTACCGTTATAATTAAACTAAAAAAGTGAGGGAGATCCATGTATGACAATAAAGAAAAAAACATATTTTAATCCAGGTTGTGCCTTAAGTATATATAAGCCTGAAATCGAAAATAAAATAGTAAAGTTTTTAAACGAAAACTACGGGGTAACTGCACTGCACAAGATATGCTGCCGCCATGAACCACAGCTGGAGGCAGGCTCGTTGATTATTAATGTATGTGCTGGCTGTGACAGGCGCTTCAGAAGCTTATATGACGGCATATCCACAATCTCTTTATGGGAAGTGCTTGATGGCTTGGATGCATTTCAGTACCCAGACTACCAAGGTTTGAAGGTGTCGGTACACGATGCCTGTCCTGTACGGGAAAAACCGCAAGTCCATCAGGCTGTACGAAATTTGTAAAAAAAAATGAATATTGATGTTGTGGAAACAAAGTTTTACGGTTCTCAGTCCATATGCTGTGGCGACAATTTTTATCCTGCGCTGCCAATAGACAAGGTTCATAAAAAAATGCAAGAACGAGCAGTCTCGATGCCTTGCGAGGCTGTTTGCGTCTACTGTATTTCGTGTATCAAATCAATGTATATTGGTGGCAAAACACCGCGCTATTTGGTGGATCTCCTAATGAACGAAGCAACCGAGCCGCAGATATACGATACGGTACAGTGGCACAACCAACTGCAAGACTATATTGATAACCACTGATTGGGCCATTTTTCCCAGAAAAAACTATCTCAGCAAATTTCAATGCAAGTATAAAAAACTCCTGCCACTCCCATAGGGTTGACAGAAGTCTTATTATAGCTCACAGCAACCTATCAACTTATTTTTCTAAATACAGACTCGTTGGATAAATAATAAAATGCGCCTGAGTAAGCCGTGATAGGCAACCAGGCGCATCTTATTGTACTTTTAACCCGAAATCATCCTAAGTTTTTGAGCCCCAGCAGCTATAGGCTGCTAAGTCAGTCTATAGACAGACCATACAGTCCCTGTCGAAGCACCGCCGATGTCGATAGCAAGGCCCAATCCATTGGCAACATAGAAGAGGCCGATAACATCACCTGCGTCTAATTGAACTTCGCCGGTTATTGTAACTGTGCCATTTCCTAGTATTGTTCTCAAGGTTAATAGAGTTACACTAACATTTAATAGAGGAAATAATCCACTAATTAAATCCGTAGTGGTCGGACTAGTTCTTCTGATTACAAAGGCGGGATTAACACCGGCACCAAGAGAAATCGATATCGCTGCAGTGACTGAATAGTTTATAGTTGCGGCAACAGAGTATACCCCGGTAGCCGGAACGGTGTAATTCCCTGTCGCTTCGTCAAAGTTAGGGCTATCAAAATAAGGTGCCGTCACAGTCCAATCAATTAGCTGTGAACTATTAGAAGCCGAGAATGTATCAATGAACGCGGAAAAGCCTTCTTGCGATACATTGGGACCGGTGGCTCCAGTAGCCCCAGTTTCGCCGGTGGCCCCAGTGGCCCCGGTAGCCCCAACAGCTCCCGTTTCGCCGGTAGCCCCAGTGGCTCCGGTAGCCCCAACAGCTCCCGTTTCGCCGGTAGCCCCAGTGGCTCCGGTAGCCCCAACAGCTCCCGTTTCGCCGGTAGCCCCAGTGGCTCCGGTAGCCCCAACAGCTCCCGTTTCGCCGGTAGCCCCAGTGGCTCCGGTAGCCCCAACAGCTCCCGTTTCGCCGGTAGCCCCAGTGGCTCCGGTAGCCCCAACAGCTCCCGTTTCGCCAGTAGCCCCAGTGGCTCCGGTAACTCCGGTTTCTTGCGGGACTTCAGCTAATGCTAGAAATGCTTTACTGTTCACTATGCCTGAGTAAGCCGCAGTATTTAAACTTCTATTAACTAGTCTTAATGTTATTGGTACGCTGTCGACCTGTAGTAAAACAAAACCAACAACTTCGCCTATTTTCATGGGCGATTCTCCCGAAAATTCCGCTCCCTGCGAGGTTATAATAGCAAAGTTTATACCGCTGCTTCCGAGTGTGGACTGGGTTGCCACCCACCAATTGACAAGATACCTGCCAGCTTTGTTAATTGTTATAATACCCGTGGCAGGATCATAACTTACCAAGCCGAAACTGTCCAAAATATTATCAAAAATTACATTGGCACCTGAGTTGATGATTCCGTCCAGCTGCCGCTGAAGCTGTAAACCTATGGTATCCACATTATCCCTCCATTAAAATAATGAAATTACAGGCTTAACCAAACTTACCTATAAGATTGCAGACATCAATATTGTCAATAATCAATCAAAATCACAATGGCCACATTAACATTGGTTAAAACTGTCTGTGCGCGTTACAGCGAAGTCTGTCGACCTGGCGCTGCCTTTTAAATGAGTTAGCTAGAGTTAATTACAATATCATATGAGTTTTTTATGTAAATTGTTAATGAACAATTTGATCTTTTGCAGGAAGACTAAAAGAGACAGTTGTTGAAAACAACTAGTGGTCTGGCTACATTAAAAGCGTAAAAGATTCGCGGGGATTTTTTTGCAAGGCGAGGCGGAGGACGCTAACTGCTTCAGTAAGATCTGCTGGTAGGTGATATGTCTCACCTCTCAAAAAGACAGGCAAATTATAAAATGATATTAGGAAACTATTAAATATCAATAATTTAATCCGTTATAGTTAAGTTAGAATCTTTCTTGCCACTGAAACAATGCTTGGCAATTGGTCCCCATCATATATTGAAGCTAAATAAGTGCCCTCGCCAATAATGGTGAGGGCACTTATTTAGCTTGCTCGAGGCCGCCTGCCTGTAAACGGCCTGGTTTTTCGACATTGCCGAAACTCCGTTAAAATTCATCTGCTGATCATCTCCCACACAAAAAAACCATCTCTAAGTTTAATATCGTATTCTTTAGAAACTGATTAAGTAATACAGGGTTCCAAATCTAACATCAGCCTAAAATTGTCCAACCTGACACAACATCCCTAAGATAACTCAGGGCTTCCTGGCTCTTAAAAATAAAAAGTGTGGTTTTTTGCGCAGCCTTTCATACTCATTAGGTTGTTCTTCCTTAAATTTCTCTGTTGGCATAGGCTCCTGTAATTGATCAATTATAAATCCTGCACCAAGCACAGATGAGATAATGGCACTTAAAGGCCGCCTGTAAAAATTGACCTTCACCCTTCCCGTAGGCGTTTCCCATTCGTCAGCCAACAATTCCGTGAGAAAATAATTCTCTTTTTTAAATACAGCAAAATCCATAAACGGATGATGGACAGAAAATATGAGCATGCCTTCCTTTACAAGTATCCTGTGGAATTCGTTCATTACAACCGTCCAGTCTTTTAAGTAATGCAGCGTCAGGGAAGAAATTATGATATCTTGGGATTGATCCCCGATAAAATCAAGCGGTCTGTTTAAATCGGCCTGAATAATCTCCGCCCGGTCGCCGACCCTTTTTCTGGTCATCTCAATCATCCGGGGGCTGAAATCCAGGGCTGTGACGGCCGCATCTCTTGCCAGTAGCCACTGGGTGTACCAACCGGCCGCACAGCCGGCATCGACTACCCTTTGGCCCGCAATGTCGGGAAGCAGGGACAAGGTTGCCGGCCTTTCATAGTAAGCATTATAGCTTTTGTTATCAACATCGTTAAGGTAGTATTCAGCCATGCTTTCATAAGCAGCCAGTGAAACAGAGTCGTTATGAATCTCCATAAATTCTCACCTCTTTGTCTGATCAGATGCCACTGTAGCTTATCAGCCCAAATCCAGTGTATACTGACGGTCTATTTTTCGCAACCCTTCGTTGTCGTCAGTCAGCATACGTCCGGTATGCCTCCCTTCCGCCTTGGTTTGCGAAGAATAGCCTCGCCATTATTCTACCGTTTTAGGAGCTGACAAGCTACTAGCAGTTTTGCGCCGCAAATAAGCATTGGCGGCACCAAAGTGTGATAGATATTTATTATACCGCAATATACCCAATGTTATCTATTTTATCAGGTTATACTTTATTAAAAAAGGAGAATTCATACTTTTGTGGTATATTAAAATGTAAATAATTGTATTATCAGGAGAATTTATGGATCTTTTTTACATAACGATAATTAGTGCAATAGCCGGCACATTGTCTATGATATTTGTATATATACATTTATATTTTATGTACCGTGAACGCCATATTGGCCTATGGGCGCTTGCCTGGTTCCTGCTGTTAATGCGTAATATCTTTTTTGACTCCGGGATATTCGACTGGAAACAGTCTATATTATTTTTTTTAATATATCAGCTATTGTTTATTGGCTGTAGCCTGACCTTTGTCTGGGGCACTTATCGCTTCATTGACAGACCCTTTAACAGATTCTGGCTATATGGAGCGATCAGCGCCTCTTTATTGAGTATGGTATGCTTTTTATTATCGGCCCCGATTACTTATACCTTAATCCTGCCCACCTGGTTTGCCGGTATAGTGCTGGCCTGGATAGCCGCAGTTTTCCTCCGGCAGGTGGAGGTAACCGGAATGGGACGAATCATAACCGGTGTCGCCTTCACCCTCTGGAGCATCCTCACTATAGCTATGCCTTTTTATATCCAAGCCTTTCCGCTCGTCATAACTATCATCAGCGGCATTCTGCGACTGATAATTGCCATTAGTACGGTAATAGTATTTTTAGAAAAAAGCCGGCTGGATTTAATCAATAAGGAAACGCAGTACCGGTTGCTTGCGGAAAACGCAGCCGATACCATCTATTTCTATCAAATCTATCCTACAGCCCAACTCCAGTATGTTAATCCGGCGGTTCACCTGCTTACTGGCTATACGCCTGAAGAATTTTACAAAAATAACAGGCTGGTCTTTGCCTTAATACATGCTGATGATCGGCGCTTGCTCGAAAATTTTATCCGTGATTTTCCCAAATCTATTGAGACAACAGTAACATTACGGCTGGTGCGAAAAAATAAGATAAGCCTATGGATCGAGCAGAAATGTACAGCGATTTATACTAGTCATGGTAAAATTGCCGCATTGCAGGGTATTATCCGGGATATCACATCCCGGAAGGATTTAGCGCTGGATCGAATGACGATGGTAGGAAATATGGCCGCAACGGTCGCTCATGAAATCCGCAATCCTATGACCACCGTGCGTGGTTACTTACAGCTTATGGGAGGCAAGGAAACATACCAGACTGATAAAAAAAAGTTTGAACTAATGCTTGAGGAAATCGACCAGGCCAATTCCATTATTAACGAATACCTGTCTCTATCACGGTCAAAATTTTCAAACTTCGAGCTATGCTCCTTAAATGCGATCATTGAAGCGTTATTACCCCAGATTCAGGCCGATGCCACTTCTGCAGCTGTGTCTGTAGCCCTTGACCTTAATATCATCCCCGAACTCCTTTTAGATGAAAATGAAATTCACCAGTTGCTGTTAAACCTGGTGCGTAATAGTATTGAGGCTATGCCGGCAGGAGGCAGTCTGGTTATTAAAACCACCCACGCGACTGGCCAGGTTATTTTATCTGTCTGTGACCAGGGACTAGGTATTCCTGCTTACATACTTGATAAATTAGGCACCCCTTTTATTACCAGCAAAAATACCGGCGCCGGTTTGGGTATTCCTATATGCTACCAGATAGCCCATAGACATAATGCTCTTATCAAGATTAATACCAGTGCTGAAGGAACTATCTTTTTAGTTTACTTCAATACCACATCAGCATAAACTAAAATTGGCTTTAAGATTACTCTGCAAGGGTTTAGGCTGCATTTTTTATTACACAACAAACTTATAAAACCTTGTGTCCACCTTCATAACCGGAAACCGGCTGGGCAATAGCTCCCGGGGTATTTGCACGAAGCGGTTTTTTTCATAAAACCGGTGGGCCGCTAAAAATTTCGCCGTTGTACCCAGGTAAATTTCACGCAGCTCCTTTTCCTGGGCCCAGGCCAGTAATTCGCCGAGCAACAGTGTCGCTGTATTATACATTTTGCCTCGATAAGCGGTTTTCACGAACATTTTCCTTAGGGCCCCCTGCTGATTGCCAATATCGATCAGGGCAATCGTGCCTACAATCTCGGTACCACAACTGGCCAGCCAGAAATTGCCGCAGCCTGACTGATAAAAATGGGGAATATCGCTTAAATCCGGCTGATCTTCTTTCCCGATAGGAATATTGAATTCATTTTGCTGTATATGGAGGATTAACTTAACGACTTCATCTTCATATTCCGGGGAAAACCTGCGAATGATAATGTTTGGCAAGGGATTATGCCTCCTTTGTTAAATCCTATTAATCATAATCTTCATTGTATGACTTTAACGCTTTCCAATCTAATTCAATGTTTTCACGCATTTTTTTTAGCAGGCGATGAACAAGGTCTCTTTCTGCCTGAGTAAAGCCTTGCAAACAAATTTCAATATTCCGGTTCTCTTCCTGAATGAGATAGGAATAAATTTTTTGCGCCTTTAAGGAAGGAAACAAATGCCACATCCGCTTGTCCATGCTATCCCGTGTCCGCCATACATAATCTTCGGCCAGCAGCTTCTGTATGGCCTTAGTTGTTGTTGCCTTATCCACCTTGAGAATATTGGAAAGATCAATTAGATTAATACCCGGGTTTTCGCAAATGCGGGTAAAAAAAATAAACTGTCCCCGCTGCAACTTAAACTCCCGAAATTTAATGTCGCTAATCGACTGAATACAGCGGGACAGCATGCCCACCTCCCGCAAAATCTCATTTGTTAAATTAGGCATGTAAAACCTCCATTTAAGTAGTTGATATTTCAACTACTTAAATTTTATCGCCAACTAGTTGAAATGTCAACTAGTTGGCAATAAATATTCCCCACCTAAAGGGAAAGATATTGTTTTGCATTTAGCATAGTATCGTGCCCGTTCCCCACTGTATTGAATCTTCTGTCGGCAATAGCAGGCCCGCTCTACCCGGCGCAGAAAAGCACAGCAAAATAATACCACGTCCCTGTCCGGTTCGCCGTCTATAATCTAACCCCTATTTCAATAATGTCCGCCAACAAGTCAATTCGACCGATTCCGGAATTCTGGTATTCAAAAAGACCCAAACCGACCAGTTTGAATTCTTGATCAAGCTTCTTTAAGAGTTCTTTAAACGTATTAATCCTCATCCCTGCCGGCGCCGGCACGGGAACATGGGGGAATTCAACAAAATCAAGTACATCCAGATCAATGTGAATATAAATATTAGCAGACCCCTTCATTTTAACTGCTTCAATTACCGAATCCGCCTTTTGCTCAATAGCTGTTACGTCAAACACACGGATATTCTGGTCAGCAATATATTCTTTTTCGGCGGCATCTAAATCCCGAACCCCCAGCATAATAAGTTGCGCCGGCAGTAAATGGGGCTGCGTCAATTTTACAATTTCGCCTTCCCCCTCCCCCAGCAGAGCCCGTAAAGGCATTCCATAAAAGTACCTGCTGGCAGAGGACGCCGGTGTATTCATATCGCCATGCGCGTCAAACCATAAGACTGTCAGGTCGCCCTTCAGCCTGTCATTTAAATACGCAATTGGTGCGACATCAGCATCACACCCCCCGCCGACCGTAAATATTGTTTCCGGCTGGGTTTGCCTGATCAGATCTTTTGCCTGTGCAAGCTGCCGAAAAATCTCGGCATATCCGACAATGTTATGCCTGGCTGCACTAACCGCTGCGGTGCTGACTGCCACTTCTGCAAGCTTGACCCCTTGGCAATAATTATGCTTTAATTCCAGGGCCCCCTCATAGGTTGACAGATCTTGTCCGCCGCCTTGCCATTGGGGAAAAAATAAATTCATGTGTTTTTTCATTGTGCATACTGCCTTTCGTATTATATTATCAACTGGCAAAACAGTTAACTCTCG
This sequence comes from Sporomusa termitida, assembly GCF_007641255.1. Taxonomy (NCBI): domain Bacteria; kingdom Bacillati; phylum Bacillota; class Negativicutes; order Selenomonadales; family Sporomusaceae; genus Sporomusa; species Sporomusa termitida. Next base: position 846,850 of record NZ_CP036259.1, on the reverse strand, counting down.
GCTATTCTAATATTTCAAAACCAACAAAAAAACTCCTGCAAAACCGGAAATAAGAGTTACTTTTCTGCGGAACCAGCGTTAATTATATTAGTAGTCCACCAAGCCCAAATCTACAGTGTTCTTGGCGCGAGATTTCCCGTCCAGCTTCGTTGTCGTCGCCTCACATATGTCCGATATGCAGGGCTCCTTCGCCTTGCTGGGCGAAAAATCTCGCGCAATTCAGCCTATAGCTTTAGACTTGGCGGACTACTAGATACGACTAAAGGAGGAACTATGAAAAATTTATTGATCGCCCTATTAATGAGCATAACCCTAATCGTACAGGCAGCGCCTGGCACTGCCGCGCCGGCCTTGCCTCAACCCGAGCGCAACGTATTGATAACCGCAGGGGAAATTACCGCAATCGGTGAAAACAGCGTTACAATTGCCGGTAAAGGCTCTCTGGAAGAGATTGTCCTTCATATTCAGCCTGACACACATATCCGGGCTGGAGTGGATGGTGGAAAAATTCAGTTTTCCGAACTAAAGGAAGGCGACAAGATTACTGCCTACTATGGGCCCCGGCTGATGAAAAGCCTGCCGCCCCAGGGCTACGCCCTGGCCTTGATTACCGGTGACAGCAGCAGCGGCAAGTATCTGCAGGTTGCCGGCGTGGAAGCAGGCACTGACGGTAGTGTACGGGTGCTTTCCAGCAATCGGGATCAGCTTATTACTATCCGGCCTGACGTATTTGGCGCAATTGCCGATATAAAGAAAGGCTCTGAACTGCTGGTATGGTATGATGTTATGACAATGAGTATGCCGGGGCAGGCCGGAGCAACCAAGGTGGTGGCGCTGCAACCCGGGTATGATATCCGGGTTCACCCCCTGGCCGGTGTCATTGTGATACAGGGCCAGGAGCTGCCTTTACACAGTGATAATATCATCCGTACTGACGAACATACTGTCATGCTGCCGCTGCGGATTGTTGCCGAACACCTCGGCTATAGGGTTATCTGGTCTGATGAGGATGCCAGCATTGAGCTCCAGGCTAACAACCAAACCGTAGCGACGCTGGCCATTGGCAGCACTTTATATAAAAATCAAGAAACAGAGCTTGAATTGGCCTACCCGCCGGAAATCGTCCGGGGAAAAACCTTGGTGCCGGTCGAATTCTTTACCGAGGTTTTGCAATTGCGTGTGCAAATCAATACAGGCCATATTTAACGGTAAGCTGATCTGGCCGCCAGCGTAAACCCAGGGGGCCAGCAGACACCACCACCGGTAAACGGCAGAGGCCATAGTAATTAACTATGGCCTCTGCGGACTGTGACAGAGATTTATTAACATGATCTGCTACACAGGTCTTAATTAACGACAAAATTAGACATTGACGTGCATATTTTTAATTCTATATAATTAATTGCATAGAGTACCATGAAATATTCATATTTTTATGCAGTCATTTAACTAATTTGCGAATATTAGCAACGGCCATCTAATTAGATGGTTTTTTTCTTAAGCTGTAATTGCGGATACACATCAAATTACAGGAGCTAGTTTTGATTTTAAAATTGGTAATTAGGAGCAGTCATGGATTATGTTCAGTTAGCAGTAATTGGCTCATCAATTGGCACGGCTTCCATAGTTCTTATTTATTTATATCTGTATGCACTGTATGGCCAGCATTATATGGGCATATGGGCTGCCGGCTGGCTTATCCTGCTAGCGCGCTATATGGTATTTGATCTAGGGTTACTGCCTTGGAAACAGTCAGCCTTAGGTATGACTGCATATCAAATGATGATTATAATCAGTATGTTCCTGTTTGTGTGGGCCACTTACCTTTATACCAACAAGCCCTTTAACAAATGGTGGCTATATGGAACTGCTACCATCGCTGTCATAAGTTTAACAATGAACAGTCTGAGCTTGCCGCTAATTTATAAATTAATGCCTTCAATCTATTTTGGGTGCTTCGTCTGTATATGGATTGGCTTAATCTTCATCCATAATTTCCAACTAAAAGGCACTGGTCATCTGATTACGGGTTATTCCTACATTGCCTGGAGTCTCCTCAATCTGGTTGCCCCTATTTCGCTTAGTGGCACATGGTTCCTGCCCTGGGCGCACGCCCTCGGCGGCATATTCCGCCTATTTATAGCGATAGGTACATTAATGGTCTATTTGGAGAATACAAGAACTGATTTAGTAAATAAAGAAACGCAGTATCGTTTGCTTGCGGAAAACGCTGCCGATACAATCTATTTCTATCAAATCCACCCTACAGCCAAACTCCAGTATATCAATCCGACTGTTCATTTGCTCACTGGTTATGCACCTGAAGAATTTTACAAAAATAATAATCTAGTTTTGGATTTGCTGCATGCCGATGACCGTCGCTTAGCCGAAGATTTTATCCGTGACTTCCCCCGATCAATTGAATCACCGCTAACATTACGGCTGGTGCGAAAAGATAAAACAACCCTATGGATTGAGCAGAAGTGTACGCCGATCTATGATAAATATGGTAATTTTACTGCTTTGCAAGGTATTATCCGGGATGTTACCCCCCGGAAGGATTTAGAAAAAATAACCTCAATGCTGGATCGAATGACTATGGTAGGAAGTATGGCTGCAACAGTCGCTCATGAAATCCGCAATCCCATGACCACAGTGCGTGGTTATTTACAGCTTATGGGCAGAAAAGATAAATACCAAACCGATAAACAGAAGTTCGAGTTAATGATTGAGGAAATTGACCGGGCTAATGCGATTATTAGTGAATACCTGTCTTTATCACGGGAAAAGTTTTCCAACTTTGGGATGTGCTCCTTAAATACTATCATTGAAGCGTTATATCCCTTGCTTCAGGCCGATGCCACTGCGGCAGCTGTATCTGTAACCCTTGACCTTAATACTATCCCCGAACTCCTTTTAGACGAAAACGAAATTCGCCAGTTGTTGTTAAATTTAGTGCGTAATGGTATTGAAGCCATGCCAGCAGGAGGCCGCCTGGTTATAAAAACTGCCTTTGAGGCTGGCAAAGCGGTCTTATCTGTCAGTGACCAGGGGCCGGGTATTCCCGCTCCTATACTAGAAAACTTAGGCACCCCTTTTATTACTACTAAAAATACCGGTACGGGTCTAGGCATCCCCATCTGTTACCAGATAGCGCACAGACATAATGCTACTATTAAAATCCATACCAGTTCTGAAGGGACTACTTTTTTAGTCTACTTCAATCCTCCTGCCGCATAAAAAAGCAAATTAACTTTAAACCTTTTTCAGAAGTAACCTACTCTCTGAAAAAGGTTTTTTTATGCCTAAAATTATACTTTTTTCGTCAGCTTCTTACAATTTTTATAGGGAATATGTTCATCGCCTCCGTATTCTTCACTGTGCGGGGGGGTGTTAGCTGTGAATACATAAAGATCTATCTATAAGTCTAAAATCTTAAAAACGAGGAGAGATCATCATGACAAAAGACTGCCCACAAACAAAATCTTACGTAACAGAACAAAATTTTGAAGAATCAATCACTGTTAACAATGCCATTACAGCAGCAGAAAAAAAGGAAATATATAATTTTCGCTACCAGATTTATGTAGAAGAAATGTTCAAGCAAATTGATATAGCAGATAAGAAAAATAAAATATTATCTGACAATCTGGATGAATGGGGCATACTGCTATCTGCCAAAATTGGTTCCAAACTGATTGCAACTGCGCGGATCAATATTGGCACTATTGACGATTTTCCGCTAGAAGAAGCAGCCTTTTTATCTCTAAGCGAATTCCAAGATTGTCCAGGTTATAGTGACAAACAGCAATATGCCCTTATTACTAAAATAATGGTTGCTCCTGCATACAGAAGTTCGCGGGCCTTTTACCAACTGTTAGCAAAATGCTACGAGCTTTGCTGCAGTAATAACGTAAACTTTATGTTCGGTCTGTGCAATTTGCACTTAATACGGCTTTATGAGAAACTTGGTATCCACCGTTACGGCAAAAACTTCTTTCTTCCAGGTTATGGGCTACAGACGCCCCTTGTTCTGCTTATCAATGACCTTCAGCATTTGCGCATAATACGTTCCCCCCTTTTTCGCATAGCACGTAAAAGAGAAGGCGTGGATACCCGGTCTGTAGAATGGTTTCATAACAAATTCACCCACCATTCAAACTTCATCAATAGCCAAACCGTTACCGAAGAAAAACTATGGAATATACTATCTGAACGTTTGGCTGGAACGCCAACTGAGATAATAGGTTTGCTAAGCAGACTATCCGTAACAGAAGCAAAAAAATTCATACACAATTGCGGAAGTTACGTCCAGTGCGATCCAGGCAATTTAATTACTATCCAGGGTGATGTTAGCTATACTTATAATATATTAATTGCAGGCAGGGTAAAGTCGCTAACCTTATTACATCCTGTAAAAGAATACAGTTCACCTGGGCATCACATTGGCACCAATGGGTTAACTGAGCATAATTTCCACACTGAGGACATTGCTGCTGTTGATTCCACAGATTTATTAATATTATCGGGTATTGCTTTTCAACGATTTTCCCATTCCTATCCGGAAATTGCTCATAAGGTCATACAATATACCCAGGCTGCGAAGAATATAATAATAAACGTTGTTTAATTAATCATTGACCTATCAAAGTAAACAATATCCAGCCGCTGTTTACAATATTCCCTTTGTTTTTCATCCTCAAAAATAGAAAACAAATCCTGTACTATGGTACAGGATTTGTTACATTCATGACTAGACAAAAGTCTTTTTTTTATGCTTAGCCCGAAACTTTCTTACCTTCATCAAACTGGCACATTTATCATCGCACCACCTTTTGGTGCGGCTTTTTGTTTCGTCATAAAAGAACCATTCACAGTCTGGATTCTCGCAAAGCTTAATGCGGCTATGGTCACCACATTCTATTAAATCAACAAAAGAAGCGGTGATTTCCGCCATAACCCAGTTCCAATCGCAAGCTACTGGCTGGATAGTTAAATTGAATCCATGCCTTCCTTGCTCCATTACCCGTCGGCAGGTTGATAAGGCAAGATAGTAATTAATCCGGCTGATGCCTGCTGCCGATATGGCTCTCTCTTGCATATAACCCGTGAGAGTAGCTGCCAAAAAGGTCCGCAATGCCAATAAATCCTGGATTGACTCGGCCGAAGGCGGAGCTCCCACCGGTAAGTGCCTTGACTTTAGAAATTCTGTAAGCAACACGTAGTCAGCCAATATCTCTTTATTGATTTTGTGAGTAAGATACCAGCGTGTATTTAAAAAATCCAAACATAATTCCTTCATTCTGTAACCCCTTATATATTTATTGACAGTTACACAGTAAGGTACTATACTAATTGTATCACAGTAACTATCATTAATTAAAATAACAGTTACAAGAAGGAGGAGCTTTTACTTGAACTCGCCGGCAACTACACTTCTCATAAGGCTAAAACAAAATAACTGTAGAGGAACAGTAGTGCCCATTCATCTGCTCAGTAATCTGCAGCAGGAGCTGGCAGCCTTATTGCAAGCCAAGGTTCTCGACAATAATCTTATACAAAAATATTTAAATCAATTTCAATATGATTACTCGGCGCTATTGCCCAGTGCGCGATCCATCATTGTCATCGCCGTGCCACAGCCGCTTACCGCACTTAACCTTATATGGCGGGAAGCAGAACACACGATCATTATCCCCCCAACGTATGTATATGGAGAAGCCGAAAAACTCGTATTCCAGATTGCTGAAAGTGAATTAAAGAAAGAGAGCTTCTCGCTAGCTCGCGCCAATCTGCCGTTGAAACTCCTGGCGGTAAAAAGTGGACTCAGCCAATATGGGAGAAATAACATCACCTATATTGCCGGTATGGGCAGTTACTATCGCCTGATCGCGCTAATATCTGATATGCCGAGCGACGCCGCTGCCTGGCGAGGTGTACAGAGAATGCCGGCCTGCGATACCTGCTCGGCTTGTTTAAATAATTGCCCGACAAAGTGCATTGATATAAAAAGAAATATTATTCATGCATCGCAGTGTCTTACCTTTCTCAATGAAGCTACTGAACCTTTTCCTGATTGGGTCAGTAGTGATTGGCATAACTCTATAGTCGGCTGTATGCGCTGTCAAATGGTATGCCCGCAAAACCGGAATTACAGCATAATAAAAAATTTGAAAGAAGTCTTGACTGAAGCTGATATAAATTCTTTACTATATGCCGATAATTTTACTAGCCTGCCTAAAAATACTCGCGCCCTTCTTGAAAAAATAAATCTTAATGACTATGAAATTACTATTATCCAAAGAAATCTCAAAGCATTACTCCTATCGGCTTCCTAACCTGTTGGCCCATCTATTAATTGTTACCGCTTAAAACTCAAAAACACTGCCACCGTCCCTCGTCTTATTGAGGCTGGCTTGTTTTTAGGCCGGCTATAAATACCCCGGCTAAAACAAGCATCGCACCAATATAACCCTGGAGCTGAAGAATTTCCTGCAGAAAGATAAACCCGAACAATGCCGAAAACACCGGTTCCAACGCAAACAGCACACCGGTCCGTTCAGGCGTGGTGAATTTCTGGGCGATCGGCTGCACAACAAACCCAAACGCACTGCACACAAGCGCAAGCCCCAGTACTGCTGTCCATTCGGCGGTGGTCGCCGGCAACGTTGGCGTTTCAAAGATAAAGGAAAAAATCAAGCCATAGACTGCGGCAAATCCCAATTGGAGAATGCCAAGCTGCAGGGTATCCGTCTTATGCGCACAATAATTTGTGACTATAATATGGACAGCATAGAGAATTGCGCCAAGTAAACATAGAATTGAGCCGCTTTTAATTTCAAACGTATCGCCAATCGTTAACAGTCCTATCCCGGCCACAATTACTAAAACCCCAGCCATAATTGGTGGCTTAGGAATTTTGCGTGTAATCAGGGCTTGCAGGATCGGGACAAAAATTACGGTTGTACTTGTTAAAAATCCGGCCGATGAGACTGTTGTTGTCGCCAACCCAAACATGAGGGCCGTGAAAACACTAAAGAGAATCAGGCCAATCAGGGCGCTATACCCAATTGCTTGCATATCAGCTTTAATTACACGCGGGAAAAAGAGAAGGAGCGTTGTAACAAAGGCAATCCCGAACCGCAGTGTTATTAAATTAAACGGCTCAACCCCATTAAGCCCGAATTTCATTAACAGATAAGAGGTTCCCCAGGCAATAGAAACAGTGGCAATAAGTAAATCGGCTTTTCTTGATGTCATGCTTTTCCCCCACTAAACAGCAATATTCCTGCAAACTAATTCCAACCGGTCTTGTGCTGCCTTTGAAATTAGTATACTATGAGGAAAAGAATTATAAAAATGCATTTTTCAAATCTTTAACATGACATTTTGTAATAAGGGCTGGGATTAATGAACATTCAAAAATACGAAGCCTTTCTAAAAACAGTGGAATATCAAAGCCTGACAAAGGCAGCGCAGAAACTTGGCTATACCCAATCTGCTATTAGCCATATGTTAAATGCGCTGGAAAAAGAGTGGGGCGTTACTTTGCTCACCCGCGACCGTTCCGGCGTATGTATTACCTCCGAGGGGTCACAGCTTTTGCCGCTTGTGCAAAAGGTCTGTCATGCAAACCGGGAGCTTATGAATGAGATTGGAGAGTTGCATGGTCTGAAATCCGGTGTTATTAGAATAGGAACCTTTACAAGCGTATCTGTGCATTGGCTTCCGCATATGATCAAGACCTTCCAGAGCGAATATCCGAACATTGATTTTCAACTGTTGCATGGCGATTACACCGAAATTGAAAACTGGATTATGGAAGGCCGGGCAGACTGCGGCTTTCTTCGCCTCCCGGCCAGCACAGATTTAGAAAGTATTTTTTTGGCCCAGGACCGGTTGCTGGTAATATTGCCGGAGCAGCACCCTCTTGCCGGCTGCGATTATTTCCCCATCACCAGGCTTGCCGCAGAGCCGTTTATTCTTTTGGAAGAAGGAACGGAGAATGAGATAACAGCGATTTTTGAGGAAAATCATATCTGCCCCCATGTGCGCTTTACAGCCAGGGACGATTACGCCATTATCTCAATGGTCGAAAATGGATTGGGTATCAGCATATTGCCGGAGCTGGTCCTGCACCGGACCCCGTACAATATCGTCAAAAAAGAATTAGACCTGCCTGCCTATCGAAAACTTGGTATAGTATTGAAAAACAAACGCCATGCGTCACCGGCTGTCAAACGTTTTTTAGATTACCTGCACACTAGTACCGGATTGAAAATTAAGCCTGAAATATTGCAGCCTTTATCAAATAAGTAACGGCCGATATGGCCGGAAGGACCGCAGCCAGCATCACATAATACAGAATCGGGCGTAAAATTGGCCGCAAATTGATCAAGAACTTTACAGTCATAATGCTTCTTGCTCAGTTCATCATGAAATAATTCATGATACTTTTTTTCCGCCATATTATATGTCCGGCGAATCTCCTCCCCAAAAGGCAGTTCTGTTTTTTGGCCGGCAAATTTCCTGTTCAGGTTTATACGCTCCACCAACATCCACTCTTATAGCCGCACAATAAACGCAGCCTAACCACCAGCGGCATTAATATTGCCATTGGCGGCATATATATCTTGCCAGCCTGTTCAGCTAAAAAACGCAGAAAAAGGCCGGGAAAAGTAGCCAAAGCGATAATCACTGATTGACTTTAGCAGGGAAATAACATATAATACTTACAAAAGCATATGATTTACAAGGGGAGTAACCGACAAGCAAAGTTCGTCATTGCGGCGCAAGCCCGGCTTTGCTGGCAATCTGATTATTGCTGGTAAGACCTTGCCTATTCAGGTAAGGTCTTTTTATTTATTTTCCCAACCCAGGACCTTACCTGATACCCGGGTAAGGTTTTTTGTTTTGGCAAATCCTTTCCGGAGATATCCTTGCTTTTCTTGATCGTCTTAATAACAATCCGGTATGGAGAGTGTTAAGAGCCAATCAGAAAATATTTAGGGGGTAGTTGCAATGGATTTTTTAACAACTGAGTTTTTATGGAGCTTGCTGGCGATTATTTTTATCGACCTTGTACTGGCAGGCGATAATGCGATCGTAATCGGCATGGCGGCGCGCCGGCTGCCGGCCGACAAGCAGAAAAAGGCGATATTCTGGGGAACAGCGGGAGCAATCATTATCCGCTTCCTGTCTACAGTAGCAGTTGTCTGGCTGTTGAAGCTGCCGGCTTTAATGATCGCCGGCGGCATGCTGCTCATCTGGATTGCCTATAAGCTGCTTACCGACAAAAAGGATAAGGATATCAGCGCTCATTCCGATCTGCTGACTGCCGTCCGCACGATCGTAATCGCTGACGGGGTTATGGGCATTGACAATGTAATGGCCGTCGCCGGCGTTGCCCATGGCGATATGCTGCTGGTTACCGTCGGCATACTGATCACCATTCCTGTTATTATCTGGGGCAGCACCGCTTTCATTAAAATCGTAGACCGGTTCCCGGTTGTAATTTATCTGGGCGGAGCGGTACTGGCCTGGACAGCGGGCGGTATGATTGCCGGCGATCCGCTGACAATGAAATACGTTGACCTGTCTGCGACCGGCAAATGGCTGATCAGCGGCACACTAACCGCCGCTGTTTTAGGTGCGGCCCGTATAAGCTCGACGGCAAAAGGCAAGCCCGCCCCTGCCGAAGGGTAAGATAATTATTATTTTTATTTATATAATGTACAATATTCTCCCTTAAACAACCAGATAGTGGTACAGTGATGATAAGCAGTGGCTTATCAATAAAAAAAGGAGATCAGACAATGAGAATTCTGTTGGCAGGCGGAGCCGGCGATGTCGGCAGCAACCTCACCGTCTATCTAGGCCGGCAGGGCCATACAGTAGTGATTCTTGATAAAAAGGCTGCACCGTTTGCCCAGGCTAAAGATAATGTGACTACCTGCACAGCCGATCTTATGGACCCGGCATTACTTAAGGATATTGTTGGCGGTACTGATGTGGTTGTGAATTTGGCCTGGAGTTTCAGCGATGAACCGAAAGTTTTATTTAACAGCGATCTGCTCGGGCAGGCTAATTTGCTGAACGCCTGTGCTGCAGCCGGTGTTAAGCGGTTTATCTATACAAGCACGGCTGGCGTTTATGGCACTCCCCCCGCCGGTCCGGTTGATGAAACCTATACCTGCCGGCCGGAACGGGCCCGCAAGCCGTTGTATGCAATTGCCAAGCTTTGTGCCGAGCAGTTAGCGCTGGCTCTTGGCCGCCAGCAGAACCTGCCGGTGACAGTATTGCGTTTCTGGTGGGCCTTTGGCCATACTATCGGTGGAAAACACCTGCGGGAATTAGTGAAATTAGCCCTTACAGGCCAGCCTTTGCCAATGGTGGCTGGGGCTGGCGGAGCCTTTGTCAGTATGAATGATTTAGGAGCGGCAATCGAGCTTGCCGCAACCAGCCAGGAGGCGATCGGCAATACGTACAATATTGGCAGCCTGTTTTTATCCTGGAAAGAAATCGGCCAGACGATTATCGAATTAACGCAATCGGCTTCACCACTGCAGTTAGTAGCAGCAACAGACTGGCATGGTCCGGCATTTCTGAATGAAACCTGGCATCTTAGCTGGGATAAAGCCGCTGAGGATATGGGCTATCAGCCCTTATTAACTCCAACTGACACTTATGCTGCCTTTCGCAGTGCATTGGCAAACTGTATTGCGGGGATACAAGTAAAGTAGTGCGCAACCGCGTTTTTAATAACATAATAACCGCTGCCAGGCCAAAGCAAGGGCGTGTCGTTTTGCGACACGCCCTTTTATCCTGCTGCCGGCGTTGCGCAAAACCCAGCAGTTAGGGCATTGCCCTACAATCTGGCTAAGCTCATCGCCGGAAATGACTTCCTTGTCTTTTAAAAACGCGGCAACCTTATGCATAACAGCAAGGCGTTCGGTTAAAATCTGCTTAACGGTATTGTGTGCTTCCGTCAGCAACCGTTGAATCTCCTCATCAATATGCTCACTGGTAACAGGACTCAAATCCTCCCGGCCTGCAACCCCGCTTCTTAAATAAGCCCCGGTCCCGGGCAGATAATAAGCAGTCAGGGCATGACCAACCTCATGATAGGCAATCTTAGCCCGGATATCGTCGGAGAGGGGCGTTTTCCGCGCCGGCGACCAGTGTTGTCCGTTGACGTTCGGCAGCCACAGTCCTGCCTCCTTTTGTTAAACTGAACCCAAAGACTTCAATACCGAAAAAAACGAAAAGTCGCCTGGTTGCTTGCAAGCGCGACTTTTCTTGGCCTGCTATTTAAATTATTGAGCTGAGGCGCTCATCAATTCGTTTTTCAATTGCTGAACTTCGCTTTGCTGAGCAAGGGCCGCCGGTTTGTAATACCCCTTTTGCATGGCAGTCTGGGCAAGCTGATACTGCCGTTGCTCACCCTGATCCCGCATTTGCTGAAAGGTTGAACGCAGCTGGGCATTATTCGTTTCCGCTATGACGCTGGCATAAGTGGACAGACTCCCTTTTATCGATGCCAGATAGTCATTAAGCATGTCTTTATCGTTCACCGTTATACCTCCTTTTGCTATTGAAGAAATGACATTAGTTTCTGTTTGGAATTCCTGGCGGCAACTGCATCTTGCTGAAACATTTGTTTGAGTTGGGCATCACTGCACTGCTGGGCATAGGCTTCGAGTTTGTTGGCCACAGTCTCATGGCCACCGATCATATGCCGTAAATGCTGAAGCTCCAGTTGACTTAACTGCGTCATGTAAATCACTCCTTTCTGACAGAATACAACCTTATTATTAAACAAACAGTGCAAAAATATCCCAAATAATAATTTACAGCCGGCAACTAAGGTCTGTTTATTTACCCCTTGCTGGTTTTGCTTGTTCCTGCCGATAAACAATGAAAATGGAGTTGAAACGTTACCATTCCAACTCCATTATGGTACCTGGCTAGTTAAGCAGTACCTATCCACCGGTTCCTTGTTGTCTAGGCCCGTGTCCAGTGCCGGTGCATAGCGATTGCCTTAACAAACTCTTCACCAAAGCTGCGCCAGTCAGAGGCCGCGCGAATAGTTACCACACCCTGCCCGGTGCCCAGTTGCCCGGCACTATCCGGCGGCGCAAGCTGAGCCCGGCCGGCGGCGGCTTGCAGAAAATCTACGCCTTCATCGGCAGCAGCGATCGGTTTGGCATGTTTATAGGCCTCATTGATGAATTCACGGGCATCGGGTGTTTTTAATAAACTCTGGATACTTTGGGCCCCGCCGGGGACATAGACGGCATCATACAAAACTGCATTCGCAGTCGTAAAATCTTTTACGGCTTCCATTTGCTTGCCGTCTGTACCGGTGAGCATGCCCATACGGCTGCTGACGATGTCGGCACTGACCCCGGCATTTAATAACAAACTAACCACCTGATTAAGCCCTTGATAGCAAAAACCGTTCTCGGCCAGCACAGCAACCTTTCTGGTGAGCGGTGTCCTGATTGTATTTTCCTGGCTCACAGCCGCAGAAGCTGCTGTCACCCCTGTTCCCCCTGGCTCCACCGGTGGATTTGCCCCGATGCCGAGAGCAATCTTCCCGGCCAGCTCCGGTGCCACCTGGTTAAACATATCCACAACCCGCTGTTTTAATGTTTTATCCTTGACATTGCCGACTTCAAAATGAAAGGCATCAATAATGTGTTCCTTTTCCGGGCCTGACATACTGTTCCAAAACAGAGTGGCCTGACTGTAAAAATCACGGAAGCTGTCGCTGCGCCCCCGGATTTTACGGCCATCAACCCTTTCCGCATAATGAACATACCCATCTTCTTCCGCAACAGGAGCCGGACAGTTCTGTTGCAGCGCGTTGGGGGAATAGCTGACTGTTCCCTTATCCACAGTCAGCCGGTGATAACCGTCGCGCTGATTGTTATGAACAGCAACAACTGGCCGGTTGACCGGGATTTCATGAAAATTAGGCCCGCCCAGACGAATGAGTTGGGTATCCTGATAGGAGAATAGCCGCCCCTGCAGCAGTGGATCATTGCTGAAATCAATTCCCGGAACAACGTTGCCAGGACAAAAAGCCACCTGTTCGGTTTCCGCAAAAAAATTCTCCACATTGCGGTTTAAAGTCATTTTACCAATGATCTTGACCGGCACTAACTCCTCCGGCCAAAACTTGGTCGGATCAAGAATATCAAAGTCAAAATTAAATTCCTGCTCCTCATCCAGCATTTGTACACCAAATTCATACTCAGGATAATTTCCCTGCTCAATAGCATCCCATAAATCCCGTCTGTGGAAATCCGGGTCCTTGCCAGACAGCTTCTGGGCTTCGTCCCGCACCAGCGAATGCACGCCCAACACAGGCTTCCAATGGAATTTTATAAAACGGGCCTTACCCTGGGCATTGACGAAGCGGTATGTATTAACACCAAAGCCCTCCATCATCCGGAAGCTGCGGGGAATGGCCCGGTCTGACATCACCCACATCACCATATGGGCGGTTTCCGGCGTGTTGACAACAAAATCCCAGAATGTATCGTGTGCCGTTGACGCCTGCGGTATTTCATTATGCGGCTCCGGCTTAACTGCGTGAATGACATCCGGAAATTTGATGGCATCCTGAATGAAAAACACTGGGATGTTGTTGCCAACCAGGTCGTAGTTGCCATCCTCAGTATAAAATTTTACGGCAAAGCCACGGACATCACGCACCGTGTCGGCTGAGCCCCGTGAGCCGGCGACAGTGGAAAACCGGACAAAAACCGGCGTCTTACCTGCCGGGTCCTGGAGAAATTTAGCTTTGGTATATTCAGCCATCGGCTCATAAACCTGAAAAAAACCATAGGCACCAAAACCACGGGCATGCACTACCCGTTCCGGGATGCGTTCATGATCAAAATGGGTAATTTTTTCACGGAAATGGAAGTCTTCCATTAACGTGGGACCCCGCACGCCGGCCTTGAGCGAATCATCGGTATTGGTAAGCTTTACACCCTGATTTGTTGTCAGCTCCCGGCCTTTATGGTCTGTGCTGAATTCTTCCAGCTGCCGCATTTTTTTATCAATGCCCGGCGCGGCCGATTTGTCTTGATTTTGCTGCATAACAAAGCACCTCCATAATCTTCAGATAGCATGTAACAATGAATGCTAAATGCTACCTTTAGTTTACCGGCTGTGTTGTTATTTATGCAGTTCCGCCGGCCGGGGGTACTTATCGTCGCTCCGTGTAAGTCCCATCACCCGGCGCCTGCGCAACCTATCACTAGCGCAATGCATATTCAACGGCCGCGGCAGGCTTTCCGCTCCTCCTGGTCCGGTATAAGCACTTTTTCCCGTGCTTTTTGGCTTAACGCCCCTTATAAAAATCCTGTTCCATAGTAAAGCTGATGCCTAACAGAGCTACTGCGCGCAACCTGCTAGGAGGGGCTGACGCCGCCATTTGCCATTTTGGCCGTCATCAAACTAAAAAGCTAATGTGGTCAAATACCTATTGGGAAATATTCACGGGCAAACAGAAAAAACCGGCCCAGACTTTCTCCAGCCATTGACAAGATATTGAATTTTATGTATATTATATCGCACGAATACAAGCTCGCAGCTGATGGGAGGAGTATAGCAATGTATAGTTTTAAGAACGACTACAGTGAGGGTGCACATCCGCGAATATTACAGGCATTAAGCAACACAAACCTTGAGCAAAACGAGGGTTATGGCCAGGACCATTATACCAAAGCAGCCATTAAGCTTTTAAAACAAAAAATCGGGCGTTACGATATTGACATACACTTATTCTCCGGCGGTACACAAACCAATCTCACCGCTCTTTCTGCTTTTCTTAGGCCCCATGAAGCGATTATTGCGCCTAATACGGGACATATCCTGGTACATGAGACCGGCGCGATCGAGGCTACCGGCCACAAAATCATCTCCATTGAGGTAGCAGACGGAAAAATTAACCCGCTGCATATCAAAGCGGCTCTCGTTACCCATAGCGATGAGCATATGGTAAAACCAAAACTTGTTTATATTTCAAATCCGACTGAAATTGGTTCAATTTATACCAAAGACGAACTGGAACAACTAAGCCGCTTTTGCCAAACAGCAAACCTTTATTTATACATTGACGGGGCCCGGTTGGGGTCAGCCCTTTGCTCTGTGGAAAATGACCTGCAACTATCTGATCTGGGAATCCTGGCCGATGCTTTCTATATTGGCGCAACCAAAAACGGGGCGCTGCTGGGGGAAGCACTTGTTATCTGCCGGGATTCACTTAAAGAAGATTTTCGGTTTCATATGAAGCAGAAAGGAGCCCTGTTGGCTAAAGGCAGTATTCTTGGCATACAATTCCTGGAACTATTCCAGGACGGTCTATACTTCGAGCTGGCCAAACAGGCTAATACCATGGCCAGTGTGTTGAAAAACGGAATAAGCACTGCGGGCTACACCTTCCTAACCCCCTCATCGACCAATCAATTGTTCCCGGTTTTGCCCAACTGGCTGATAAAGAGACTCCAGGAAAAGTACGTATTCTATGTCTGGGAAAATGTCGATGCCGAACATTCTGCCATCCGTCTTGTCACTTCCTGGGCCACACGCGAAGAAATAGTTTTAGCTTTTCTAAAGGATTTAAAGCTTTGTCACCGCCTGAAGAGCTGACACCAAATACTGGCAACCAGAAACTTAGGGTTACTAAGTTTTAATTTATCTGCAGTAGGGAAATCTATCATAGTCGCGTAAGTGCCACCATCGAATCGCAGAGCAGACTAGTTTTGCAATTGAGTAAATTGTGAAAACGAATGGAGAGGTATTCCCACCATGATTTTTAGCCTGGAAGGGATAATCAGTATAATTGCAGCTGGTCTTGCTTTACTAATACTGGTGTTTCTGATCGACTGGCGGTATTTTCGCGACTGGGTTGTTGTTTTATTGTTTAAATGCATTATTGATTTTATCTGGGGCAGCCCGGTTGTTAATCTCAAACTGATTGATTACCCGATCCGGCTGTTTCCGCATTATTACAATACCTGCATACTATTTGAATTGTGGGTATTCCCCATCCTGTGTGTGTGGTATAACCAGGTTACCAAAGACAAAAGCCTGTTGCCTATAATTGGCTATGCCTTATTGTTTAGCGCGGGTATGACGATAATAGAATATCCGCTTGAACTCTATACTGAGCTTATAGAATACATAGAATGGAGTTGGTTTACTACTTTTTATACATTAACAATCACCTTTTTGATGTCCAGGGCATTTATTGCCTTCTATCGCTGGGGGTGCAATTATTTTAGCCATCGGTAAATAGAACTGCCGCTGTCATGAAAACAAAGACTATAAGGAAGGACCAAACCATATCTGGTTTGGTCCTCTTTGTTATTATGTTCGTTTTCAGCAAATTTAGACCAATTCCATACCGCGATCTTCCGGCTGGATACTCACGGTTTTATAAAAACCTTCATACTATATTATGTAATTATTTCCCGGCTAGTTAGTGAAGGCTGACTTGTTCAGCCAAAGCTTATAAATTATTATACATCTCAAAAATTAAACGGAGGTTAGAGCGTGGATACTATAGGTCTTCAACTTCAGAGACAACTAGGAGGTTCAGTCGCACCAAATACCAATGTACTTTTTGAAAACATAATAAGTAGTTTTGGATCTGTAATTTACGACCCGCTGACAGGAGTAATCACAATAAATAAAGCAGGCAGATACTTTATCAACTGGTGGGTAGCAACCCAGTCAACCTTGGGGCCAGCAGGAATATCTTTTGCCATTTCAACTTCACAGGGAGACGAACTCCCGGGCGATTCACCCATAAAAAGTGGGGAAGTATCTGGTTTTGCCCTTTTACAAGTTAATATCGTGCCAATAACCGTAAGCTTAGTAAGCAGGACACCAAACAATGTAACCTATTCGCCGGTGGTATCAACTAAAGCCTTTTTAGTACTAGGAGAAATAGCGGAGGAAACAGGAAGTTCCGGCGAAACAGGTGTCACTGGGATTACCGGAGCTACCGGCGATACGGGAGCTACAGGGGTTACCGGCGCCACCGGCGCTACCGGCGTTACCGGGGCTACCGGGGCTACTGGGGCTACCGGGGCTACTGGTGTTACTGGCGCCACTGGCGCCACCGGTGCCACCGGTGCTACAGGCGATACCGGCGCTACCGGCGCAGGCAATACCGGTGCTACTGGGTCTACCGGTGCCACTGGTGATACCGGGGCTACTGGCGCCACTGGCGCAGGCGATACTGGGGCTACCGGCGCTACCGGCGCCACTGGTGATACCGGGCCTACCGGCGCTACCGGGGCTACTGGCGATACTGGTGCAGGGGCTACCGGCGCTACCGGCGATACTGGTGTTACTGGCGCCACCGGCGCTACCGGCGATACTGGTGTTACTGGCGTCACCGGTGCTACCGGCGATACTGGTGTTACTGGCGTCACCGGTGCTACCGGCGATACTGGTGTTACTGGCGCTACCGGGGCTGGTGCCATGATTCCATTTGCCTCAGGCCTTAACATTGCAATAGATACTTTAACGGATGGTTCACCAAGCTACCCATATTTCATCGGCTTTGGCAGTTCTGATTCAGGTCCTACCGCGCTTGGGCCGGTAATCGATCTTACAAGTAACGGGTTACCGGTAAATTATGCCTTTTCTGTTTCCCGTAACGGCATAATTTCTGCAATTGCTGCGTACTTTACCTTATCTAATCCATTAAACCTTGTCGACACGACCGTAACCGTAACCGCACAACTTTATCAATCACTCACGACAGATAATCTTTTTACCCCCCTTGCCGGTACTGCTGTAGACTTAGCGCCACCGTTTACAGGATCTTCCCCCATCGGCACTAGCAGCAGCATCCTTGTAACCGGACTCACAATCCCGATAACTGCTGGTTCCCGCCTGATCCTCCTCTTTTCCGCATCAGCCACAGGCGCCAACCTCGAAACCTTTGTGTTGGGTTATGCCAGTGCCGGGCTTACAATTGAGTAATAGCACATTAGGTTAATCACTCAAATTATTGGCAAAGAGCCGGAAATACACAATCTTTCCGGCTCTTTGCATTTTGTTGTAACAGTGATTTATCAGTATTAAGCTAACTATTGTCACTGTTCAAGGCGGTTAATATTTTTTGTTTTGGGTTTTCTCCTCTCATATAAGCCTGTCCAACTTTCCATTTGACCCTGACAACATCTGTCGGTTACTACTGGAAGTTTTGGAAATATATAGAGGATTTTGAGTAATTATCTAGAAAAATAGACTATATTCTTAGCCATACTCATCTAAGTCAATATCGAAATATAACAGGTTAGCAGGAGGTCATTCCATGTCTATGGACGCCGCTTTAACCACGAATATCATCGCGAGTACATTAATGGTTTTGACCTATGCTTATCTTTACATTCAATATAAACATAGTTACCTGGTAAAATGGCTGACTGCATGGATCATACATGAAGTCAGGATTATTTTTCTTGAAAAAGCTTTTATCGACCAATCTTCATTATACCTAGGAATAATGTATGGGGTGCTGGTTTTTGCACACTGTCTGCTTTTGACGGCTGGTACAATGGAGTTAGCCGGGAAAAAATTTTCCGTCATTTGGTTATCCGGTTGTATACTGGTCTTATTTTTTTCTGTAATAGGCCGGTTAATGGGGTTACCTACCGAAGCTTACCTGCTGCCTGGTGCAATTTATATTGCCTTTGCATATGCCTCTACCGCGAGAGCAGTGAGTCAAATTAACAATGGCCTGGGAGTTTGGCTTACTGCCGGCGGTTTTTTCCTTCTCGGTATCCACGCATTAGATATGCCATTCCTATTCCAGATTAGATGGTTTGCTCCTTGGGGTTATCTGATGGATGCACTGCTTCGTTCTACAGTTGCAATTGGTATTGTTTTGATTTACTTTGAAAAGCTAAGAGTCGAACTTGCCGAAAAAGAAAAGTACTATCGTCTGTTAGCAGATAATGCCACTGATGTTATTTATCGCTATCAGTTAATTCGACCTGTTGGATTCGAATACATCAGCCCGTCTGTTAAGAAACTGACTGGATATGATCCTGCTGAAATAAAAACACTTCGCAATGTCATGCGCATCATTCATCCGGCCGATCGTGGAAACTTTAAGAAGTTAATTAAACCGCCGATAGGTCTCAATGATTTCACCACACTCCGGGTGGTACATAAAAACGGTGATATTCTATGGGTAGAACCAAAACAAAATGTTATTGCTAATTCAGATGGTCAACCTCTTGCTATTGAGGGAATAATGCGGGATATTACTAAACGAGTCCTACTGGAGCAGGATGTGGCGCGCCTTGACCGACTAAACATTGTAGGGCAGATGGCTGCCAATCTGGCACATGAAGTTCGCAATCCCCTTACCACTGTGCGCGGCTATTTGCAGTTGTTTGGTAATAAACGTGAGTTTCAGCATTATAAGGAACAATTTACCTTATTGCTTGACGAACTGGACCGAACCAACCATATTATAACCGAATATCTCGCATTAAGTAAAAATAAAAGCATCGAAATGAAGAAATGCAATCTTAATGAAATTATATTAACAATCCATCCGTTAATTAAGGCCGATGCTGTTTCCTTTAATATTGAAACCGTTCTCGAACTTGGAAAAATCCCCAATCTTTATCTTGATGACAAAGAGATCAAACAGCTTATCCTTAATTTTACTCGCAACGCCATTGAAGCCATGCCATCAGGCGGAAAACTGACTATTACAACCACTATTGACAGCAAGGGAACTATATTGAGCGTCGCCGATCAAGGACCAGGTATTCCTCAACAGGTTCTTGAAAATCTGGGCAAGCCATTTCTCACTACCAAAGCTACCGGTACCGGCCTGGGTATGGCCATCTGCTATCGCATCGCGCACAGGCATAACGCTAAACTGGACATCAATACTGGACCGGCCGGAACGACAATAAACATAAGATTTGAAACAATTAATTGATAAAGAAGGCCGCAAGGCCTTTTTTTTTCGTCTCTATCATTTCCATTTGCAAGGGTAAATAGATAGGACGAAATTTTTTAGGAGGTGGTTGTATGTGAGCGACAGTATAGCTTGTTGAAATACATTGACTAAAACTCAAGGGGTGACTAACAATGCAAACAAAAAAACAAAAACTGGAAACTGCTGCCAAACCAGAATGGGAAAGTGTTAAAATTTATGATGCCTATACAAACGAAGAAAAAGAAGCTATCTACCATTTTCGTTATCAAATTCATATTGGCGAAATGAAGCGCATTATCCCCAGTACCGACCATTATCGAAAAGTTATAATTGATGAACTGGATTCGTGGAGTCAGCAAGCTTACGCGAAATTAGCAGATGGCCGTATTGTTGGTGCTGTCCGGGCAACTTTTGGTAAAGCCAGCGACTTTCCGACTGGGCTGGCACATATCTTTCAACTCGCACGTTTCCAGAAATTCAGTCCTAATAGTAAAAATATTTGTTTTGGGACCAAAATGATGGTCGATCCATTGTACCGAAAGACTCCGGTATTTTTTCAGCTTTTAACACACTGCTATAAATTCCTGCGCGAACACAATATACAGTTCAACTTAAGCGGCTGCAATCCATATCTTCTCCCCATGTATGAACAATTGGGCTATCAGTCTTTTGCGCCAGGCTTTCAGGATCCTGGCTACGGGTTTGTGGTCCCAATTCTACTTATGCCGGAGGATATCGAACACCTGACCGCCATTCGTTCACCATATTTACGTATTGCAAAAAAATATACTAACTCAACTGCAGCCAGAGAATGGTTTCTGGCTAACTTTCCTGAAGCTTCTCGCTACCCTGTCGGCATATTTACCAGTAAACAAAAACGATGGGATTTCGTTAAACAGCGTATCAATCATCCTTTATCGGCACTGAGTACTTTGAATGAAAATGAAGTAAAAAAACTGCTGCACATAGCTACCCCGGTCGAATGCCGCCAGGGAAGCGAATTTATCCGCCAGGGAGATGTGTGTAACGAACTAAATCTGCTTATTACCGGAGTTATGAGGATTGCTTCTCAGGTAGGAGAGGTTTCCCAAGCTAAATGCGGTGATATCATAGGCACTGTCGGCCTGTTTGCCCAGACTCACCATCAGGTTGATGCCACTGCAGTTGCCGATTGTGAAATACTGACAATATCCCGGATTGCTTTCGAGAAGCTCCAGCGTTTCCAGCCTGATCTGGGCCGCAAACTGCGCCTAAGCCTGTCTAGGGAGGACCAATAATGAAAACTACTCCGGATATCCTGCTGATTAACAGTTATGCCCCGCGGCAGCGGGTTGTTTCAGACGCGGCCCTTGAAAACAGCCTGGTGATACTGCGTACCTATCTGGAGTACAAAGGCATTCACGCTGAAATTGTCGATGATCAAAGGGTTACTGCTTTGGAAAAGGGTGTACCCCAGTGGTGCCTGCGGCTATTAAAAACAATGACCCGGTTGTTAATGAAGTTCTACCGCGTAAAACCGTTAGCTGCCGGCATGTTAGTTGCGGCCTGGCCATTGCAGGCGTATGCTCTTCAATGCCGGCGGGAATATCTGCGCAACAGGCGGCGGCAGATCGCTGCCGATGTACAGGCCCGGCAGATTCCCATTGTCGGCCTGAAGCTATGGTATGGAGAAGCCTATACCTGGGGCCGGGAACTTGCAGCTGAAATCAGGCAGTATAGTCCGGAAACAATTATCATCGCCGGCGGTCCTCAGGTTAAAGTTTATGGTGATATCGTACTTTCCCACACAGACTTTGATCTCGCTATCATGGGACCAGGCGAAGAAATTCTGGAAAAGCTGATTACTTTACGCCGGCAGACACCCTCGAAAAGCATTTTTCTGCAACAAGTCCACGCCCAATGGGGGGGACCATTGTTAAAAACAGGCGGCTTTGCCGGCGATCATACGGAGGTTGTCCGGGGCCTGGCCGCGCAAACAATTCCCAACTATTACGCTGCCGATCTTGACGGCAAAATTCTTTTTCACACAATTGTCGACGGTGTGGGTTGCAGTTGGAATAATTGTAACTTTTGCTCCCATACCCGCTGCACTGTTCCTTTTACGCCACGACCGGTGGAGGATATTATTACTGAGATTAAGGCAATGCTCCAACGCGGTATATCATTTTTCCGGTTTAGCAGTTCAGAGACACCGATGGTTCATGGGCGGGAAATTGCTGAAGCTATTTTAACCCATGGCCTGAATATCCGTTTTTCTATGTTTGTTCGTGCCGCCAACGTGAGTGCGGAGACTTTGGCAACCTATCGCCTCCTGATTCAGGCTGGCCTCAGGGCTGTATTTATGGGCGGTGAAACCGGACATGACGGCGTTAACCGGGAAATAATGAATAAGGGGATAGAGCGAAAAGATATTATTAATACGATCGTTACTATCCGCCTGGCATCCGACGCAGTCAGGTTGCCTTGCCGGGTCGGGCTCTCGCTGATTTATCCCTGCCCATTGCCACCGGGAATTTCTATGGAAGAAGTTTTTCAGGCCAATGTAACCTTAATTGATGAAGCACTGCCGGATACGGTTATTGTGAATCCTCCCGGACCTTTCCCGGAAACCAATTGGTATAAGGATGCCGCTAAATTTGGTTTCAAATTCTCTGAGGGGGCAGCGACCTTTACCCAACGATTCATGGAATATGAATACTCAATTTATAAGCCTGTTGAATTCTGGGATGATTTAGGCTCCTCGCTTAACGATATGGAGAGTAAAACGGTGCTAAAGGAGACGGGCAAACTCCGGGCATACGTTGCCAGTCTTGGTATTCCCACAGATATTTCAGATGAATACCTAATGATGACTGAGGCAATTGGCCTTCAGTCCAAACTCGATCTCGTCCGGTTTAAACAAAAAACATTGCTTGACATTATTAGCGGCAGTACCGATTATACCCGAGAGATTACAGCTTCCATTAATGCCGCCAGCCGCCGGCTGGCAAGAACCTATACCAGATAGACGCCCTCAACTCAGCAGGTACCGTAAGGTGCCTGCTTTTTTTATATGCATTCCACAAACTAAAAAAGCCACTCCTTATGAGTGACTCAGCTAATCCGATATAAAGTAAAGAGCCCGCAATGATCTACGCTACAGCCTACACCGATCATTACATACCTATACGCAGACTTTCGCCTACCCACAAGCATTACACAACCGCTGCAAACCTTTGCTCGACTACCACAGATAGCTACTGAACCGCCTGCAATCTCTCGACTGCAAACGACCCCTATTATTCACAACCCATAGCAGTCTTAGCTCGACCAACATACATCCCTTGGGACCACACGGCAACAGTTGGGCTACCGTACAGCCTTTCAAGACCCATGCCAGTCTTCCCGCCGACTAACGCCGAACCATGTGACCCGACGCCAATCTTTGGCCGACTAATACCGAGCTCTTGCAAACCCGGCACCAATCTTGGCTCAACCATTACAGACCCTTTACACTCATAGTATCTGCCGATTTCATGTATTAATACATGGAAATATATAGGCAGTATCAATTAACGGTTGTTGCCAGTATTAGTCATAATCCATATTGTAAATGCGGTCATAAACTTTTGGAAAAACGCGCGTGTATTATCACTAATAAGATCCCCATTTGTGTCAAAAAGCACCGCCGCATTGCCGACATAGGCCTCAGGCTGCTGCATAGTAGGAACATTCAAGCAAACCAGTGATTGCCGCAGATGGTGATTTGCGCCAAATCCACTTATCCCCCCTGGCGATACGCTCATTACTGCCCCTGGTTTGCCATCCAGTACATTTTTACCGAATGGACGTGAGCCGATATCGAGAGCATTTTTCAGCACGGCGGGCACTGAGCGATTATACTCCGGTGTAACGAAAAGAAAGGCGTCATAGTTCCTTGCACATTCACGAAAAGCGGTCCAGGCAGCAGGCGGATGGCCCTCATCGTCCAAATCCTGGTTATACATCGCCAGGTCACCTATTTCAATTAACTCCAGCGAGAAACCGGCCGGAGTTAGTTCCTGCAAGGCCTTAGCAACCTTGCGGCAAAATGATTCTTTACGCAGGCTGCCAACCAGAACCCCAATTTTCTTGGCCGTCATCAGGTATCACCTCTATTGTTTAATATTTCTCTTCTTTAAGATTGAACTCGGCCGATTCGACCCAGTCATGAACATGATTAAGCATCTCAATGATATTCTCCAGCACAGCCACATGCTTTTCTTCTTCCTGCATGAGCGTAATACAGATTGCTCTTTCCGCCTCCGTCACCGCTGTTGCTTGTAAATTTTTATAAAGCTCCACACTTTCCTGTTCTTTTATCAATGCCCCTCTGTATATGTCAATCTGCTCATCTTTTAGTTTTACGATAGATTCTTCATTGTGATTAATAAATTCCCTGTTAATCGCAAAAACATTTTGCTGCCCGGCTAAAAAGGGGGCGGCGGCCGGGGGGTGAAAATGATTATTTTGGGCTGCCAGTATTATATCATAGTGAGACCGCTCATCATTGGCCAAGCCGATTAAGACTGTTTTAAGATCGTCGTATTGCACTTGGGCGGCAAGGCTCCGGTAATATTGTTCCCCGTCTAATTCCATTTTCAATGCGAAATCAAAAATTTGCACCTGGTTACCCTCCTATAATTTATTTCCTTTTATAATTTTACACGTACATTGCAGGATTCCTGCCTTGCCCCGAAAATAACGCTGGTAATCAAAAATAAACCTTTAGCCCAAAGTTGCGCTAAGATTATTTTCTTACCAAACAGCCTTAGAATAGGCCAGCAGCCAAACAGATTGCAATATAAACAAATAAAAATAAATTAATATGTAAAAATAAGTTTGTTTATATTGATTTTTGTTAATTTTTATTTTATTATTAAAAACAGTAAATTCTCCCTTCAAGGCTAAAAAAGTTGCTGATACGATGGTGCAATCAACTAACCAAGCACAATTATGCTCCGGGTTAGTTGATTTTTGCTATAGACAAATATATACATACATTAATACAACATGATTGGAGGTTAGCTTGACAAAAAAACTAACAATATTTCATGCAGGAAGTTTAAGCAGGGTGCTACAGCCGATTGCCCTAGCTTTTGAGCTTCAAAATCCCGGTATATCAGTACATTTGGAAGGCAGCGGTGCACGAATGGCTGCCCGCAAGGCAATCCAGCATCCTGACACCTGCGATATTGTTGCTTCGGCCGATTACAGCATAATTGATGACTTTCTGAAACCTGAATATGCAACCTTTAATATTCAATTGGCAAAAAACCGGCTCGTTCTGTCTTTTTCGGACCAGAGCCAATATGCCAACGCTATTCAGCCTGACAATTGGTACAACATACTATTAAAGCCTGGCGTTACCTATGGGCATACTGACCCGGAACTGGACCCGGCCGGCTATCGGACCAAATTATGTTGGCAGTTAGCGGAGAGATATTATAAGCAGGCCGGCTTATTCAACTGCCTGAATACTAATCTATTGCCGGAAAATATACTGACAGATAGTGCAATAATTCGTTCGCGGCTCACCAGTGGCAAGTTAGACTATTTTTTCGGCTATGAATCAACGGCACGCCAAAACAGCTACCGGTTTATTAACCTGCCTGATGCAATTAACTTTTCAGCTGACGAATATTCATCATATTATGAACAGGCTGCATTGCAGTTATCAGGCAAACAGCCCGGAACGGTCATGACTGTTAAAGGGCAGCCAATTATCTATAGTATCACCCTGATCGAAACAACACGCCGGCGGGACCTAGCCCTGCAATTTCTTGAATTTCTCCTGGACCAGGGGACTGCTCCCATTGTTGCTGCCGGCCTTATCCCACTGTCGCCGCCGATCATTCCGCCAAAGGACAACCTGCATTTGCCTTTTCGACTACGCCGTTTTTTTAATCTTAGCCAGTGTCTTGACCACATAAGAGAGGATGTGTAAATATGACCAAACGTACTATGGTACTGGGCTGTATATTGTTGCTGATTATTGCCGGCGGCTTCTTGGGGATAACCAAACAGCAAACGGCCGTACCCGGACTACAAGCTGCTACCAGGACAGTTGTCGATCAACTCGGGCGTACGGTGATAATTCCCGCTGAGCCCCAAAGAATTGTCTGCCTGCAACACCATACACTTGATATTATTTTAGAACTGCAGGCCGGTGACAAGCTAGTCGGCGTCATTAATAAATGGCAAAATTTAATATCCCCCCGGCTTTCTGATATTTATCCGCGCTTAAAAGACCTGCCTACTCCCGGTGATCTAGAAACAGTCAACCTTGAGGCTCTTACAAACTTAAACCCTGACCTGGTGTTAGTGACCCACTATATGCCCAAAAATGTGATTGAGCAAATTGAGAAGCTGGGTATTCCGGTAATTGCAATTTCCTTGTATAAAGCTGATTATGAACAAGCTTCAAAATTAAACCCGAAACTGAAAGACCCTGACAATGCATACACCGAAGGCTTTAAAGAGGGGGTAGCCTTAATTGGCAGCGTAGTAGGCAGAGAACAGAAAGCGGCTGAACTTGTTGACTACACCCTAAAAAGTCGCGAGCTGGTAAAAACCAGGCTGAGCGGTTTGGTTGGTCAGCGGGTCTCCAGCTATATGGCTAATCCGGATATGTATACATATGGGACAGGCAAGTATACACAGGTCATTATCGAACGGGCCGGCGGGCGCAATGTGGCTGAGGAGATTGACGGCTATAAGCAGGTTACTATGGAACAAATAATGAAATGGAATCCTGAGGTTATTTTTGTGCAAGATCGCTATAAAAAAGTCGCCGCTGAGATTCGTACAAATCCTGCGTGGCAAGAAATTGATGCAGTCAAAAATGACCGGGTGTATGTTGCGCCGGAGTATGCAAAACCCTGGGGGCATCCATGCCCCGAATCAATGGCGCTTGGTGAACTCTGGTTAGCCAAAAAGCTGCATCCGGAGAAATTCTCAGATATTGATCTGCAAGAAAAAGCAAATGATTTCTACATTACATTTTACGGGGTGCCTTATACCGGGGATCACTAATAATGCGTAGGCTGAAGCGTCCAATCCTTACATCTATACTATGCCTAACGCCGGTGGTTTTATTTTTTCTTTCGTTTGTTATTGGTAAATACCCGATCAGCCTAGATAGTGTCGTCAAAATTCTTTTTTCCGGATTCACGACCATTGAACATACATGGACGCCGATGGCGGAAAAAGTAATATTTGAAGTTAGATTTCCCCGGATACTGGCCGCTTTAATCATTGGTGCCGGATTATCGGTAGCCGGGGCGGCCTTCCAGGGAATATTCCGTAATCCC
This sequence comes from Sporomusa termitida, assembly GCF_007641255.1. NCBI lineage: Bacteria > Bacillati > Bacillota > Negativicutes > Selenomonadales > Sporomusaceae > Sporomusa > Sporomusa termitida. The sequence continues at coordinate 819,523 of NZ_CP036259.1, read as the reverse complement.
CTGGTTTCGCCTTATATCCTGGGGGTTGCGGCCGGGGCCGGCTTTGGTGCAGCATTAGCAATTTTGCTGGCTGAACATACAATACTCATTCAGGTCTTGGCTTTGCTTTTCGGCTTATTGGCAGTGGTAAGCGCCTATGCAATTAGCAGTGTGTATAAGTCGGCCAATACTTTGGCTCTGATCCTGGCTGGAGTGGTTGTAGGATCTTTTTTTTCCTCTTTGATATCACTGATTAAGTATGTTGCTGACCCTTACGAAAAACTGCCGGCAATTGTATTTTGGTTAATGGGATCGCTGGCAAACGTCAGTAAAGCCACCCTGGCAGTAGCCGGGCCTGTTATTATCATCTCAATTTTTCTGGTGACCCTACTGGCCTGGCGGATCAACATATTATCTATGGGCGACGAGGAGGCTCTGGCATTTGGTGTCAATATCAAACGGGAGCGCGGCCTAATTATTTTCCTATGTACTGTCATTACCGCAGCAGCCGTCTGTCTGGCGGGAACAATTGGGTGGGTTGGGCTGGTTATACCTCATATTGGCCGACTGTTGGTAGGACCGGACCACAGGAAACTAATACCTGCCTGTATATCCATCGGAGCCTGCTATTTATTGATGATTGACAATTTATCCCGGACGCTTATTGAGACCGAAATTCCCCTGGGAATTTTAACAGCCCTTATCGGCGCACCGTTTTTTGCTTATTTAATTATCAAGAATAAGGTGGGCTGGTAATGAGATTGGATGTACATGAGGCAACCTTCTCTTATGATGGCTCCCGGCACATTTTTGCCGATATCAGCTTTTCCGTCCAAGAACGAAATATTATGTGTTTATTAGGCCCCAATGGAGCGGGAAAATCAACATTAATGAAATGCTTGAATAATCTTATGCCGCTAAGCAAAGGGTGCATACAGATTGACGGGCAGGATATCCGTAGTTTGAGTCGCCAGGAGCTTACCCGGAAAATCGCGTATGTCCCGCAGTCCCATATACCAACATTCCCTTTTGTTGCCCTGGATGTTGTACTCATGGGCCGAGCACCGCACCTTAATTTTTTAGCCGTTCCCGGTAAAAAGGATATAGAAATCGCCAAGCAGGCCATGAATTCTCTGGGAATATACCACTTGCGGGACAAACGTTATACTGAGATAAGCGGCGGCGAAAGGCAACTGGTCTTACTGGCTGCCGTTATTGCCCAGCAAACTTCAATATTGCTGCTTGACGAACCTACCTCGCATCTTGACTTTGGCAATCAAATCCGTTTGCTAAAAATCATCAACAGCCTGGCCGAGCAAGGTATGCTTGTCATTATGTCGACACACTTTCCTGACCATGCATTCCTTACCGCTAACACAGTCGCCATTATTGCCGGGGGGAAAATTGCCAAGCAGGGTTCCCCCGCAGAAGTAATTACAGAAGAAAATATTTATCAGACCTATGGCATTAAAGTTATTGTTGGTCAGGTAAATTGTGATAAATCGCTGATTACCTGTGTTCCCCTGATCAGGTAACCAAAAAATAAAGCCTACCAGTCAGAATACTGACCGGCAGACTTTTCGTATTATCAGAATCGCCTTGCTCATTTATCTTTGTCAGCAGTTGTTGCCCGCTCCTCTAACCGGGACATCAGTTTGTTCATAACCTCATCCTGATATACCAAATGCGCCATAATAACCTCGATTTCTTCTGCCGATTTTTTATTAAGCTGATAGTCCAGTTCGGCCATTAAACGGTCCTTTTCAGACTGCCTGTTTTGGCTCATCATGACTACCGGCCCGGTATAAGCCGCCTGAAAGCTTAACACCAGATTAAGCAAAATAAAGGGATATGGATCCCAGGCATCAAAATATCCCGGGTCCATTACCTTCATATAAACCAAATAGGCATTAGCCCCCATCCAGATTAAAATAATGACACTTTGGCCAATAATGAACGGCCAGCTGCCGACTACCCTGGCAACATAGTCAGCAACCCGCTGACCATAAGTCTGTTGTTCCTGAAATTCACGGTAGGCATTTTTCACAAGATCTTGTTTCATTCTATACTTAGCTGCCGGTCCAAGATTAGGCCTATCCTGATTATTCATGCCAATTACTCCTTTTAGGTATTATCAACACGGTATTGTCTTAAAATGAAAAGCACCCATTACTTAGCTCCTGCGGCAGGTGCAGTTATGGCTACTTCTCCCCGGATTGTATATTTTCCTCTAAGGAACCCTCAAAAAAATACCATTAATATACATTAAAGGTATTTACAGGTTAGCTTGATTATACCAAGGAAACCGCCTAAAATTTCTTTTTGAGCAGTATTTGGTAATCACTATTGGAATTAGACGGACTCCGTTCAATCTCAATCCACTCTTTAGCCTCCTCATCGATTTCAACATGGATGCGCCGGCTTTTCAGATTAACACCCGGCATGATCTCAAAACTTTTTTTCTCCTCTTTCTCTATTGTATATGTATGGTTAGACAGATTAAAGCGCGTATTGTCCACATTATTTAACGATTCTATGTCTTTGTCAGGAATAAACTGCTGCGACCCCAGTTTCTCTTCTTGCGGTTTGGCCAGACCGGGATCAGCAATGGCTGGCTGCAAACTGTCGTCAGGGTCTTGCTCGGTAAGCGGCCGCCCATGAACTTCTTCCTGCTGGCCGCGAACCGGCTCGGCGACAGGCGTGCCGGCAATAAAATAATGTATTGCCGCCCAGCCAAGCAAAAGAATTACACCCCCGATAAGAACTATAAGTACCGGTTGTTTTTTCACTTGCATCCCTCTCCCCCATCCGGTAAACACTAATTTATCTGTTTAGGCAGGTTGACTGTTGTCTTCTTACAGGAATAGGTTGCTACTCTCTACCCCTGTTTTTTTGTTTACTCAGAATTTACGGTAAAATAGTCGCATAGCATATAAATTCCGGTTTTACAGCATGCTAACACGTAAGGCAGGCAAACTATATCCTTACCATTTGCTTAACCCCCCACTTGGCTAACTCGTCCAGTGCCGGTAATAAACTCAGACCGGCTTCGGTAAGCGAGTATTCCACCCGGGGGGGAATCTCGTTATACTGAACCCGCTTAATTAAACCATTGTTTTCCAGATCTTTCAGCGATTGGGACAACATCATATTCGTTATGCCGCAGACATTTCTTTTTAATTCATTATATCTCAGCAGCTTATGACGGCTGAGAGCCCAGATCACTGGCAGGTGCCATTTCCCCCCAATGAGACTAAGGGCATATAGTACAGGACACCCGGCCTGCGCAGTGTGTTTATTGCTCATACTTCTCTCCAATACTCATATATTACTGATTAAGTAAGAAATAACTGCATACTTTGTTTTATTATCCTTTTATTGTATAATCGTATCATAAAAATACATAAAGTAAAGGAGATTTGTCATGGAAGAAGTGTTGAAATTTCTCATTGAAAATTCAATTTTTTATCTGGCCACTGTGGACGGTAACACCCCCAAGGTTCGCCCTTTCGGTTTTGCAATGAATTTCGAAGGCAAACTGCATTTTTGTACAAGCAACCAAAAGCCTGTATACCAGCAACTGAAAGCCAATCCCAATATTGAAATATCCACAACCGCCAAAACCGGGGAATGGATACGCTTAAAAGGCAACGCTGTTTTTAACACAAGTAAACAAAGCAAGCAGGCGGCACTTGATACAATGCCAACGCTCGCTAATAGGTACAGTGTGGATGATTCCATTTTTGAGTTGTTTTATATTGAGAATGCCGAGGCAACTATCCAGGATATGAAGGGTAATGCGAAAACAATCAAATTCTAAGGGCACAAGGGCGCAGGCGGAGGTAAAATTCCTTCAACCTGCGCTTTTATTATTTTACTTACAATTCACGCTATAACAGGACTTATCCCAAGGATGGAGAAAATGTTATTATTAAATTATTAAAAGGTGGTTAGTGCCGTGGTAATTTGGAAACATGATTATGATCTCGGTATCCCTGCCATTGACGAGCAACACAAAAAATTATTTGAGATCGCCAATGCTATCGACAAATTATTAAACAATGAATTAATAACTGACAAATATGATCACATTGTAGCTATTATTGAGGAACTACGGGATTATACAACAGAACATTTCGCGGCCGAAGAGGCCTATATGCTGGCTAATAAATATCCCAAGTTTTTGTCACATAAGGTGTTGCATAATGAGTTTATCGAAAAAATGGGATCCATCGACCTGGCAAAGATCGATAATGAACAAAATGCCTATTTAAAAGAAATCCTTAAATTTGTTATCGAATGGCTTGTCGACCATATTTTAAAAGAAGATAAATTAATATCGCCAGCCGCACGGTAGCCGCCGCATTGCAACGCCTGCTAAAGAAAACCCGGCTTGCGCCGGGCCTTTAGCGAAAGTGTAAGCCGCTGTTGCCCTTGAAGCCGCCGGTGCCCTTTAGGGCATAGGCGTTCTCACTTATGATCAGAAACCGCTATACTTCTGATCATGAAAAAAAGCCTCTTGCCGTAAGTTTTACTTACAGCAAGAGGTTCTTTTATGCCTGGAGTTTATATTTTAATGTCAATGATAGCCGAAACCCCAACCCCCTGTACGCGGGTGAAGTTGGTAGGGTTAGTACTATCAACCGGAATCAATGCTTTTACCCTGAACTGGTTATTATTAAAGTTGCCTTCCACCTGCATAACAGCCTTGGTTTTGTCCACCAATTCCTGCGCTCCGGTTATCTGCGCCGCTCCTATGTACCCGTGATTACCGACAGATAGAATCGGGACCACTTTTGTCGCGTATTCAGTCCCCATCTTATGTTTAAATGTCAGTTGGTTGATGAAATTATTAAGCGGTGTTGCAAATCTATCGATAAGGATAGACATGCCACCAACCTTAAGAATATCACCTAAACCCAAGGCCTGCGATACGGGCGCAGCTGTAAGCAGCAGCATGGAAACCAGTAACATACCAATGACAACCTTTTTTTTCCGCATGTTAACGTCCTCCATAGCAAATTTAGTATTTCTACTATATTTTGATTATACCGCAACCGACTGTGTAGTCAATGTCAAAAAATAGGAAAATATTAATTGTCGCTTACGCCCCTGCTCACCGGTTCTTGCCGCCTCAAGGACAGCCAATTTATAACTATTTATAAATTTATAGTAAATAGTTGCTAAAACGCCTCTCTGTTAATTTTTTTTAAGAGAGCCAGCAACTGTTCGTTTTCCTTTTCCGATAAGACCGAAAGTATTTGCTCTGTTAAATTATAATGATACTGATGATGTTCGGCAAAAGCCTGCTGGCCTTTTTCGGTTAGCGTAATTAAGTGCACGCGCCGATCCTCTTTAATTGATTCCCTGGTCGCATATTGTTTTTTTTCCAGGCGGTCCACCGTGACGGTAGTCGTACCGGTAGTTACTCCCAGATGTTGAGCAAGACTCTTCATATTCATTTGTCCAAACTTGCCCAGAATTTCGATGGCATGGGCCTCGGAAACAGCTAAATCACTTGTTTTTATTACTGAATTCTCCCAGGAAGAAAAAGCATTGAAAAAAGTAAATAATTCATGAGTGATTTCCTCTAAATAGTTCATACACATTTCTCCTTTGATTATCCGCTGGTAAGACCAAATTATACTTGAAATTCAAGCCAATCATATGCTTAAAAACAAATTTTGTCAAATATTTTTATAGGTAAAAAAACAGGACTCGCCCCGGGCTGCGGGCAAACATAAAAAAGACACCCGCAGGTGCCCCTTTTGCAAAGTTAGAAGAGAAGGGTGCCGCTTAGGATCTGTTATTGATATTTATGGTATTATTCCTCGATAAATTCTACTAATTCCTTATTAAACTTATCGCGCTGGTCATAAAACAATCCATGGCCACTATATTTAAATGGTACCAGCCGGGAATTTTTTATACCTTTATGCTGGGCAACAGCCAGGGGAAACAGACACACCCGGTCATGCAGGCCATGCAGGATTAGTGTGGGAACACGGATTGTCCCAAGATCGGAAAATAATCCCTCTTCGTCCAGCCAGGTTTTGGCAATGGCCGCGGTTGACCAGCCTGCCGCCTCTAATCCCAATTGGAAAAACCATTCTGAGAAAGGGCCGGTGACGTGCTGAAAGAAAAACATATTGCCAAATCCCTGCAGCATATTAGGGCGGTCATTATAGGTGTCCTCAATGATTTTTTCTATCGCCGCTCTTTCTAGACCATAAGGAAAATAGGCCCGTTGAATAAGGCTGGGGGCTGCTGCTGCAAACAGGGCAAGCTTAGCTACCCCATAACCGCTATGACGGGCCATGTAACGAATAGCGATAGCTCCGCCGGTAGAATGTCCCCCCAGGATAAACTGCTGCAAGCCAAGGGCTTCAACCACACAGCGGATATCATCGGCTAATTGATCATAGTGGTAGCCATCCCAAGGCTTGTCAGAATTGCCAAAACCTCTGAGATCAATGCCGATACAGCGGTACCCCTGGCGCGGCAGCTGATCAAACTGGTATTCAAACATCTTATGGTTTGCCGGCCAGCCGTGAATAAACACGATTGTTTTACAGCCTTCCGGGTTAAGGTCCTCCACATAAATATTGATATTTGCTTCTACCTGAATATGGTATCCCATGCCAACCACTCCAATATAAAACTTCTATACTGTAGTGTATTCACCGGGGATGAATAATGCGCTGAATATCCCGGCTATGATCAAGGCGGCAAATCCGCCCCACTCCCCTATATAGCTGCCAGATACAAGCCAATAAAGACAAAGACCAGCAATGTCTTGATAATTGTAATAACAAAGAGATCATAATAGGATTCTTTGTGTGTTAGACCGCACACGGCCATAACAGTAATAAGCCCGCCGTTGTGCGGCATAGAATCGAGTCCGCTGGAAGCCAGGGCCGCAAAGCGGTGCAGGGCATCCGGCGGCATACCGGCAGCCTGGGCCCAGGCCAGATAATCAGTCCCCAGCATACCAAGAGCAATTGTTATGCCGCCTGATGCCGAACCGGTAATAGCGGCCATAATATTGACAGTAATCGCCTCCGACACCAGCGGGCCGGTACCAATCTTAATATCCATTAAAAAAGATTTAATCACCTGGAAACCGGCCAGACTGGCAACCACACTGCCATAGCCATACCCTGAGGCAGTATTAAGAACTGCGACCAGGGAACTAATCGCGCCACCGTTTAGGGCAGCAGCAGCCCCCCCTTTCTGCCGCAACTGTTGGCGGCCAATCACAAGCGCCAGCAGGATACCCAGAATCAGAGCTATGTTCAAAGACCAGATTGCCCGTACCTTATCAAGGCTGCTGCTTAACAGTGACAGGTGCAGGGCTTTAAAGGGCAGCAGGATATCTTCATTCCATTGATAAGCCCAGGACCAGGCAAAAGGGTTGCTAAGATATAAGTTAGCCAGCAGGACAACTGCCAGCGGCAACACCGACAGCCATTGCCCAGGCAGCTGCTCCGCTGCCGACTTGGCCGGTTCATTCAGTGTATGCAGCCCATAGCCCTCGCCCTGTGCTGCCGCCTGTCGCTGTCTGTATAGCAGCCAGGCCCAGCCTGAAGAAAAGATACTTACCCCGCTAATGACGCCAATCAAAGGCTCGGCCCATGTTGTCGTACCGAAAAAAGCGGTGGGAATAATATTTTGAATTTGCGGGGACCCCGGAAAGGCCCCCATACTGAAAGTAAATGTACCTAGCCATAAAGCCGCAGGTATCAGCCGTTTAGGAATATCAGCCTCGCGGAAAAGAGCGGCAGCAAACGGGTACATGACAAACACCACAACAAATACGCTAATGCCGCCGTAAGTCAAAGAACCACAACCAAGTATCACGGCCAGTATAGCATTCTCTTTGCCTAACCTACCGGCAATCGACCCGGCAATCGCCCGGGCCAGACCGCCATCCTCCATTACCTTCGCAAAAACAGCCCCTAACAGAAAAATCGAGAAATACATCTTAAAGTATTCAGCTGCTTTAGTCATGAAGATTTCCGTATATACAGGCATAAGGCTGAAATGACTGGCCGCTGCCGCCAGAATAGCGAATAATGGCGCAAACAGGATGATGGAGTAACCACGGAAGGCAAAATACATTAGCAGGATAAGACTGAGTAGTATTGCAAATAATTCCACTAATTATCTCCTTTTCAATATAAGTTATATTTGTTAAAAACCAGGGTAACGGCAGGGCAGGCTGTGGATCTGTACTATTATACCATAGGCCGAACTGTTTGTTCATTGGCTATATTTACTACCATTATTTTTACAGTGATCTCAGATATATCCAAAGCTAACAATATCTACAATGTTATGTAAACAGGATATCATAAAACAATGTCGAATAACTATTACCTAGTTCCCATTATACAAAACGAAAGGTGGATGCATGTGAACCTCAGTACTAAAAAGAAAGTGCTTTCAGGCATTATTGCCATTTCGCTTTTGACCACATCTTTTGGGGGTACACTTGTGACCTCCGCATATGCAGCAGAAGCTGCTACCGAAGCGATAGCCGATGGGACTGCCGCCAATAAGGCTGCTGTCAATGAAGTTCCGGCCAACGAAACTCTAGATACGGAAACAACTGTTGAAGAAACGCTAAAAGAAAACAAAACTGCTAAAAACATTCTGACCGGGATTGTAGCAATCGGCTTGATTTCGGCCCTTACCAATCACGGCAGCAAGTCTTCAGACAAGTCCAATCAAGGTTCCACAGGCACTGGCAATACAGGCTCCAGTGGCTCAACCAGCACTTCGGCAGCTGATGAGCAGCAGGCCCTGGCCCTGCTGAACCAGGACCGCACAGAAAACGGTCTTTCAACATTAAAATCCAACTCGCAGCTAACAACCCTGGCCCGCACCTATGCCAAGGATATGATTGACCGTAACTATTTTTCCCATTACAATCCGGAAGGGCAGTCGCCCTTCGACCGCATGACGGCAGCCGGCATCAGCTATAAAACGGCCGGTGAAAACTTAGCCATCAATTCAAGCGTAGCCAATGCCGAAAAGGCATTTATGAACAGTTCAGGCCACCGGGCCAATATTCTTAACTCCGCTTACACCGATGTCGGCGTCGGCGTAGTGCGCAACGCAAGCGGACAGGTGTATGTAGTGCAGGAGTTTATTAGTAAGTAAACCTACTACTCTCGCTCCAGTTGCCACCTATTCAAGTTAATAGGCGGGGACATTGATTTTGTTCCACAAACAAAGAGGCCTTTGTGCATAGCACAAATGGCCTCTTTGTCCTGCGGTCAGAGTTACATATCTCTCGCTAAAACCGGTTGTCCAGAATAAACCGGTTTATTGCATTGGCAACGCCCTCATTGTCATTAGAGCTTGTGATAAAGTCAGCTTTTCGTTTCACCCTGTCCGCAGCATTTTCCATGGCAATGCCCAGACCGGCGTACTCGATCATGGATAAATCATTTTCACTATCACCGATTGTTAGTATTTCCTCACGCCTGAGACCATAAATAGCGGCCAGCCTTGCGACTGCCTTGCCTTTGGAAACCCCTTTACGGGTAATTTCAATATTATATCGGGAAGAATCCACGATCTCCAGCTGTTGGATAGTTTGTATTTCCTTGCGTAATTCCCTGATTACCTCTATATTGCTGTATATAATCTCACATTTTACAATATTGTTTTTCTCTTTATTTAATATTTTTTGCCACTGCTGCCAGGAGAAAATATATTCCATATCCAGCTTATTACTCCTCTTGCCCAACAGTTTAGAGGCAACATAAAAAAATTTAAACATAACAGTACCATAATAGAATTTATGGGGCGTACAAAAATATGGTTTTGTGCGGTGTTTGCGAAATATCGCCAGTAGCTCTAAGGATAAGCTCTCGCCCAAAACATCCTGATAAATAACCTTATCCGTATCTTTGTCTTTGATAAAAGCCCCGTTTGATGCAATCACCGGTGATTTGACGCCAATAAGATTGGAATAATATTCAGCATCAGTGTACATTCTGCCTGTGCTGATTACGATATGAACCCCCTGTTGGTGTGCCTGCAGCAATATTGCTTTTGTCCTGTCTGTAATTTTATGCTTACTATTTAAAAGCGTCCCGTCAACATCAATGCAGACTAATTTATAGGCCATATCAAAGTCCTTCCTTTGAAAGATTCCGCTTGCCTGCGGCTTAAACAAACATCCAGCCGTAAAGCTTATTGGCGGCCTTATGTAGTACAGACTATATGCACAGACACTAAGCGACAACTAATAGCAAGAATGATATAATAAAATTTAGTGTATTGCACCCTTACTGACAAACTAGAGGAGGATACCCATGGCCGAAATTACCATTAGAAGTGTTTATCCGGAGGATTTGGACCGGATAACGGCAATAGAAGCTGTCTGTTTCCCGCCTGCCGAAGCCGCCCAGCGGGAAGTATTCAGGGAACGGATCGCAGCCTTCCCTGAATCTTTCTTAGTAGCTGAAGCAGCTGGAATGATGATCGGGTTTATCAACGGCTGTGCCACCAACAGCGCCTTTATCTATGATGAACTTTTTCATAGCACTGAGCAGCATATACCGGCTGGGAAAAATCTGGCTGTTTTTGGACTGGACGTAATCCCCGCCTACCGCCGACAGGGCGTTGCGTCCCAGCTCATGCAGCATTTTATTCAGACTGCCAGAAATACCGGTCGCAGCAGCATTATTCTGACCTGTAAGGAGCGGTTAGTCCCTTATTACGAGTCGTTTGGCTATGTAAATAACGGAGTTTCCCAGTCCGTCCACGGTGGATCCCAGTGGTATGACATGACCCTGGTTCTCTGATTATACGCCTAAACGTTAGCCTGTGACTAACCGTCTCTAACGCCCGCTTCTGCCAGTGGAAGGTAGAACAGCTAACCCCTTAACCTGGGGTTAACTCCCCACCTCAAGCTAAGTTGTCTTTATTAACTAGCCTCAACGCCTCTGCCTCCGGTACAGGACGGCTGATCAGGTACCCCTGGATCGAATCGCAGCGCCAGATTTGCAGCAGCTCACATTGTTCTTTGGTTTCCACGCCTTCCGCCACAACCTCAAGCCCCAGGTTGTGCGCCAGGGCAATGATGGAACCAATCAGGGGAACATTGTTCCCGCTGGTGGCCAAATCATCGACAAAGCCCTTATCAATCTTGACGACATCAATAGGTAATTGTTTCAGGTAGGTCAATGAAGAATAGCCTGTCCCAAAATCGTCAAGGGCAATACGAACCCCAATAGCTTTTAACTCCTTAAGTTTTGCAATATTTGACGCTAAACAATCCGAATTCATCAGGATTGTTTCCGTAATCTCAATTTCCAGCCTATTAGCAGGCAGCACCGCTGCCTGCAAGGCGGCCTTAACCACCTGGACGAAATCATCACAGGCCAGCTGTTTTACCGAAACATTAACAGCAACATAAATAGGCTGGTCAACAGTCATATCAGCCAGCCGGCGGGCAAACGCACAGGCCGCCTGGATAACCCATTTGCCAATCGGAACAATAAGTCCTGACTCTTCCACTAACGGGATAAACTTGTCCGGGAATATCAGGCCCCGGTGGGGATTATGCCAGCGTAACAGCGCCTCAAAACCGGCAACCCGGCCGGTGGCTAACTGCACGATTGGCTGAAAATACAGCAGAAACTCTTCATTGCTGAGCGCAGTCCGCAAACTGCGCTCCATTTTAAGCTTCTGAATCAGGTTTTCCTGCATTGAGTTTTCAAAGAAACGGTAGTCGTTCCTACCGGCATTTTTAGCTGCATAAAGCGCTGTATCGGCGTTCTTGAGTATTTCATCAACTTCAGTGCCGTTACGGGGATAACAGGCAATGCCGATGCTGACCGAAAGAAAAAAAGGGTGGGCGCACAGATTAACTTCTTTGGACAAGGCTTTGATAAGGGTTGCCGCATACTGGGATACCACGGTGGTCTCACTTATATTTGTCAGCAGTACCACAAATTCATCACCACCCAAACGGGCTACCAGATGATCTTCCCCAACAAGTTGTACAAGGGTGCCGGCCACTTCAATCAGGAGTTGGTCACCCTGCATATGTCCACAGGAATCGTTAACAAACTTAAAATTATCGAGATCCAGATATAACATGGTACCGCTTCCCTGACCGTTTTGCGCCAATAACAGTTCGCTGCGCAGACGTTCCGTTAATAGCCGCCGGTTAGCAAGTCCGGTTAATGGATCCCGGTAAGCCAGACGCCAGATTTCAGCCTCCCGCCGTTTATGCTCATTAATATCTGTGAATGATCCGGCCAGGCGGATTACACTGCCGTTCCCGTTCAGCAAAGCTTTCCCCCGTGATAATACCCAAAAATATTCCCCGTTTTGGTTCCTCACCCGGTATTCGGCAGCATAAAATGGTGTTTTTCCCGTAAAATGATCAGCCATTGCCTGCTCCCGAATCACTTTATCCTCCGGGTGTATCCTCGTTTCCCAGCCTAGCCGGATGTCAACCCCCTCCACGGCAGACAGCCCCAGGATATTGTTCCAGCGTTCTGATAACGCTATTTTATTGGTACGCAGATCCCAGTCATAAATAACGTCATTGACACCTTCCATCGCCAGGCGATAACGTTCTTCGCTGGTCCGGAGCAATTCATTAGCAGCTGTCAATTCGGTGTATAAGGCAATCAGCTCCTCATTACCGGCCGTTAATTCTTCATGGCTTTGGGTAAGTTCTGCATGGGCCTGCAGCATGGCCGTGTTTTTGGCCCACATTTCTGCCAGCATGGCATTGAAGCCGGTAATCAGCCTCTCTGCTTCCGAGCCCTGACGATAGGTTGCAGCCGCAAGCAGGGGAGCTTCCCCAGAGTTCCGCTTAAACCGGTCAAAAGCCTGTATTAACAGCTGATAGCTGCTAAACAGCGGCTGCAGCAACGTATATTGCGCTCCCATTACCAGTAAAAAGAAAAACAGGAATATGCCCTGGAGCTGTATAAGAAACTCCTGGTAGCTTGTTTGAATATCCTCCACATACATGCCTGTGCCGATGTAGGCTTCAAGCTCAGGTATCCCTACTACATAAGAAACCTTTTGCTGTGGTTGAGCCCGGCCGGGCGGATGATAAAAATAGGTAACATACCCCGCCCCCTGGCGGGCCTGTTCAATAAGCGACAAGAGGATGGGGTAACCCTGCGCATCGGTAAGCTGACTTTGGTCACTGCCTTCCAGACCGGACTCAAACGGCTGTACAAGCATTACTCCCTGGTAAGAGCTCATAAATACGTAGTTTGCCCCAAATATATCGCTGTAAGTCATGGTCCGGACACGATCGCGGACTTTATGTAACACTGCCTCCCGGGATAATTCCCCGGTGCGGTACTGGGCAATAACCGGCTCAATCGAATTGCGGGCGACCTCACTAATACGCTTAAGCTCTTGCCGCCGGTAATCATAGAGATTCACTTCAAATTTTTTTGTAATAATTCCGACAGCCAGTATTAACCCAGCCACAAAGATCAATAGTGCCAGTAAAATTCTGCTCAGGGTTTTGTCTAACCACATTACCAAAGCTTGCAACCAAAATACCTCATCTCTTCCTTATGTCAGCTATTAGTGCTTTCTTTATCATTTTCGATATTCCACCAGCAAACCCCTTGTGCTGCCATATTTTTTTTACATACGCCCCACCCGCTGCCCAGCCGGGGATTGCGGAACTGTCCGCCGCCGGTACCGGCCCGGCCAAGCCGGCAAGTTGATATGATCGGTAAGGAGCTGATTTTGGGGACACAACTGGTATTCATCCTTCTTTACTTATCTGCTCTTTAGTATTTATAACGGAGTATCTATATCTACCCGCTGCTCGCAGGTCTTATCTGCTTTATTCTCATGGCAATCCGCCGCGGTTACCCAGAATAGTGCCCCTCTCCCCGGCAGGGGAAATTCGTTATTTGACAATACCTGCGTGGTAGTGTAGAATAAAAACAATATAATATTCCTTAACACTCCTAAAGGGGAGTAGCTCTAGAACAGAGTCAACATACTGGTGAGTAATCATCTGGCTCTGTTGTTGACAGTTGTCAATAGTGAGACCTTTAGTATGACTAATATTGTCATACTAAAGGTCTCGTTTTTTATATATAACACCATTTGGGGAGGTTTATTATGACAGCATTTTTAACTTCACTTGTCTTTGTAGTACTGGCAGAGATGGGTGATAAAACACAGCTTCTGGCTATGGCCTTTGCCACCCGCTACTGCTGGCGGACAGTCATGTGGGGCGTATTCGCCGCGACCATACTCAATCATTTGTTTGCCGTGGTTGTCGGCAGCTACCTGACCTATTTTATTCCCATGAATTACATCCAGCTTGCCGCCGCTGCCTCTTTTATTATCTTCGGTTTGTGGACAATCCGTGGTGATGAACTCAACGGCGAGGACAAAGCCTGTAAACGCACTCCCTTTTGGACAGTAGCCATTGCCTTCTTTATCGCCGAAATGGGAGACAAAACACAGCTGGCCACAGTGGCATTAGCCGCTCAATTTAATGCGATTATCCCGGTATGGCTGGGAACAACTACCGGCATGATGGTTGCCGACGGCATTGGGATCATAATTGGCATTGTGCTGGGGAAAAGAATCCCGGAACGGGCCGTAAAGTGGTTTGCCGCCATTGTCTTTATCGGCTTTGGCCTTTTTGGCCTTTACGAATATTTGCCTGGTCAGTATTTAACCCCGGCAACAATCACCGGCACCATCGCCATCCTCTTGCTTCTGATCTACCTGATAGCCCGCATGGGCGGCGATACAACCAAGCTCCCGCCCAAGCTTTCACCTGAAGAATAGCCGGCGCCGGCAGAATAACCCTTTCACTCTACTGAAGCGGCAACCGGTCCGCTAAGTGGACAAGGGGACAGCTTGGTTGTCCCCTAGCTTGTCCTGGTACATGTTTAGTATGCCAACACAAGCTTAAGAGTGGATATATCATGCAATGCTTCGAGAATCATTCAGCCGATTATTGTTGCCGAGGCTGAAGATAGATACCGGTTTACTAAAACCCCCAAGGATATATTCCGCCCCGGTGAGAGACGCCCTCCGGCCCGCATCTTGGCAGAAATATCCCTGGCCCTTGTTTTTATTAAAGCGAATAATTTCTGGCTATTCATGGTCCTGCAGGCGCCGGGACTGCCGCCCGGATTGCTGCCAGAATATTACTTTTAAATGTTTCCAGGTTTCCCCCACAATGGGCACCCGGGTGTACTCGAACAAATTCAGGATCATCTCATCGGTAATTTCACTCACACCGGTATCGAAGAATAATATCTGATCATAAAACCCGAAACTCTGCCTAAGTGCTACCTCATCAATTCCCCAACCCGTATCAAAGAGTTCCCGCCACTTAGTTAACCACCCGGGAGTTAAATAAAAGGTCTTGGCACTGCCCGCCGCATTGATTCGCTCCCCCAGTATCAGTTCAATACAGTTAGCCTGAACAAACCCGGCCTAACTGATACTTTTGTAAAAAATCATCAAACTCCGGGTGACATTTAGAGCCATAAAGCAGGATAAGGCGGTCTGCCGCTATCTCAGCCAAAGCTGTAATGATCGCTGCTTTTAAATGTTTTAAATTGGAATGCAGTTTTAATGGTAAATAAGTAACCACCAACTCACAAGCAAATAGTCTGTCTCGTCTTATTTGCGCCAGAACTACTTCTAACTCCGGCTGATAGATGCTGCATGCCAGAATGCCTAGTTTCACAGCCTGCCTCCTCGTTGAATAAAAGTATATTTAAGTTTCAGTATTAACGTGTATATACACGTATGTGAATTGTTTTTACTATAACCCTTTCACCGTATCATGTCAATATTAAACTATACAAGATTCAGTTTACGTTTTTTTACGCTATTATAATCAAACAATTGCAAATTTATATCAGCTTTAGAAGGATATTCCCATTTATTAGCGAAACATTTACAATATACGATAGGTAAATTTTGTATTATAAGGAAAAAATATCATGAATTATGTAATCATGCGGCGATGACTTAAGTAAACTAAAAAACGAGAGGTGCGACAATTTTGAGGGACCGGAAACGATGAAAAGAATCAATCTAACGACAAAACTGAACTTTAAGATAGTTTTTGTTGTTTTGTTGTTAATGATCACTGTTACCGCTTATAATCATTGGCTCTACGTACAAGAGGAGAACGATAAGAATATCACATTGCTGATGTCCATTACGGAGTTTCTTGTCCAGAAAAAGCCCGCCGGTTCCTTTGCAGATATTGCCGCCCAACAGGTTAGCCCCCTGCAACCGGCCCAGGAGCAGGTGTTAGCTATCAACCGGCAGCTCCACCCCCTGCTAAACGAAATATTTGTGCCTTTAGATATCATTAAATTTGGTTATTATGCCCGTCAGTATGACTGTATTGTTGCCATTGGGCCACAATTAGACACATCATTACTTATCGGTATCAGCCCTTGCAAGCTGCGACAAATCAACGAATCCAATACTGAACTGCTGATAAAAAACAAAAGCTCAGTCGTTTGGCATGGCGCCAACTCCCTTGCCTATGTTAAACCGATTAGCGAAAATGGGGTTATTATTGGTCATGCCTTCGCCTCGATCAATCAGGATGCCGTTTACTCCGTACTTTGGCGGCGGACAATTAGTACCTTTTTAGGTGCGTTTCTCATGGTATTAGTCTGTGTCGCCGTGTTTCGCGAGTTGTTTGTAAAATTAAAAAAAGATTTGCGCACATTTGCCGAATCGATCCTTGACGGCCGTACTTATAATTATAAAAGTGAAATTGAGGAATTCACCCCGATTCTAAAATACATCAGTGAACAAACAGAAAAAATGACAAAACTGGACAGATTGAATATCATTGGTGAAATGGCCGCAGGGATTGCCCATGAAATCCGCAACCCAATGACAACCGTCCGGGGGTTTTTACAGTTTCTCAGTATCAAAAATGAATTTATAAAACAAAAGGAAAATTTCGACCTGATGATTGATGAGCTGGACCGTGCCAACAGTATTATTACGGAGTTTTTGTCACTTGCCAAAAATAAGAACATGGAATTCAGCTACATAAACTTAAATACGATTATCCATGATATTTACCCGCTCCTGCAGGCCGATGCCATGCGGAATAATTGCGAGATTAAGGTCATTTTGGACGATATACCCAGTGTGTCTGCAGACCAAAGCAGTATACGCCAGCTTATTTTAAATCTGGTAAGAAACGGGATTGATGCAATGCCTAAAAGCGGTATCATTAACATCTACACAGAAGCAGTTGACTCGAAGGTATTATTGTCCATCCAGGATTGTGGCGTCGGTATTCCCCCTGAAATCAGGGAAAAGCTGGGAACCCCCTTCTTTACGACCAAAGAACAGGGCACCGGCTTGGGTCTGGCGATTTGTTACCAGATTATCCAGCGCCATTCTGCCACATTAAGTATTGAAAGCAGCCCGGGAAAGGGGACAACCTTTACCATCGGCTTCAAGCAGTCCTGATAGTTTCGATGTAGTCACAGTATTAAAAAATGTGCTTACTTGAGGTGATATTTACATGGCTGAACGAATAGTTACCCTGTGTTTTTTGCTGGGAAGCAGTATTTATCTGTTTGGTGCTCAACAACTGACTTTTGGCACTATCGATTCCCCCAAATCCGGATTTCTCCCGAATCTGGCAGGTTTAGCCGGTATTGTGCTGGCCATTGTCCTGCTTATCGTAAACCGGCAATGCCTGAGTAAGCCGGTAAAACAGGATATGGTCGACTGGACTAAATTCATCTTTGTTATTATTGGCCTGATCGTTTACATTACAGTCCTGAATATTATCGGTTATCTGGCGGCGGCGTTTATCTTTCTGCTCTATTTGTTTAAAGTGGCCGATACCGGCGGCTGGCTGGTGCCGGTTGCCATGGCCGGCAGCTGCTCGGTTATATTCTATCTTGTATTTGGTTACTATTTAGCAGTTACTCTGCCATAGCTCAGGAGGGATAAACATGGAAATCTTAGACCTGTTGCTGCAAGGCTTATCAGTCAGCCTCGTTCCCGCCAATTTAATGGCCTGCACGATTGGGGTTATTATCGGGACGCTGGTGGGGGTATTACCGGGAATTGACACAATCAGCACAATTGCCCTGCTGCTGCCTTTTAGCTATACCATGGGCAGCACGGCGGCCTTAATCATGTTTGCCGGCATCTATTACGGCTCAAAGTATGGCGGGTCAACAACCTCTATTCTGCTCAATGTTCCCGGCGAGGCGGCATCAGTGGTCACCTGTCTGGATGGCTATCCGATGGCCCAGCGGGGGCGGGCCGGGGCGGCTCTTTCCGTATCGGCAATTGGCTCTTTTATTGCCAGTACCATCGGTGTAATTGGCTTAACCCTGTTTGCCCCGCCGTTAGCACAGGCGGCACTCGCCTTCGGTCCGCCGGAATACTTTGCCCTGGCCCTTGTTGGCATCATCATTTTAACTAATCTTACCGGCACTTCCACCCTCAAGTCGATGATGATGGTCAGCACCGGCATTATGCTCGGCACCGTCGGCCTGGACAGCCTATCCGGCATCAGCCGTCTTACCATGGGGGTGCCTGAACTTGACCGGGGGTTTGAATTATCGATTCTGGCCATGGGGATATTCGGCATCGGCGAGATTCTTACGGTAATGACAAAACCCACCACACCGCCCACCCTGCCCTCCATAAAGCTGCGGGACCTATACCCGACCAAAGAAGAATGGCGGCGTTCCGTCCCCCCCATGTTCCGCGGCGGTGTCATCGGGTTTCTGGTTGGTTTACTGCCCGGTCCGGCGGCCACCATCTCCAGCTTCGCCTCGTACGCCATGGAAAAACGCCTCAGCAAAAATCCGGCTGAATTTGGCCAGGGGGCGATTGAGGGGGTCGCCGGACCGGAAGCCGCCAATAACTCTGCTGTTTCCGCCACCATGATCCCCTTATTGTCGCTGGGACTGCCGTTCTCCGGCGCTACCGCCATCTTGCTCAGCGGCTTTATGATTCATGGCATTACCCCTGGTCCGGCCTTAATAACCGAACAGCCCGGCATGTTTTGGGGGTTAATTGCCAGTATGTACATTGGCAATATACTGCTTTTAATCATTAACCTGCCATTAATTGGCGTTTTTGTCCAGATGCTCAAAACACCCCTTAATATCCTCATGCCGCTGATTGCCTTATTGACCCTCACCGGGGCATATTCCATCAATAACAGCATGTCCGATCTGGTATTAATCGTAATCTGCGGCATCATCGGCTTCTTTTTGCGGCGGACAGGTTTTGAGCCAGGCCCCCTGCTGATCGGTGTAATCCTGGGGCCAAGCCTGGAACAGGGCTTAGTACGCGGCTTAATCATCTGCGACGGCGATATCTGGGCAATGATTACCCGGCCAATTTCCAGCCTCCTGCTGACAATAGGGGCTTTGGTCATCCTCTATAATCTAACCAGCTGGCTTATCAAAAGCAATAAGCGGCGAAGGGAGGGAAGCTGTTAAAATCTGTGAGTAACAAGGGGGTATGCAGCCATGTGGAAAAAACCAATTAGCTTCTCGCTAGTAGGTGTATTTCTTATTTCGATAATGTTGGGAGGCTGAGTGATCTGCAAAGTGAAAAGATTCCAGCCGCTGATAGTCAACAACTTTCTAAAACCCTCCAGGCCAGTGGCGTTTTAGAAAAAATCAAAGCTCAGAAAAAATAAAGACAGGCAGGTGTTAAAGAAAACCTATGCTACCCAAAAAAATATTCGTTAGTTTGTCAATAACAATTTTGATGGTATTAGTATTGGTAGGTTGTAGCGATATACAAACACAAACTATCCCGGTCAGCAAAGCTGCTAAATTTCCCGAAAAACCAATTACTGTTATTGTGCCGTTCGCCGTAGGCGGAGGCCTGGATTTAACAGCCCGCTCATTAGAAAAATTTGCACCCCAATACTTAGGCCAACCGCTGACAGTCGTCAATCGCCCGGGAGGAGCAGGTACTATCGGCTGGAATGAATTGGCCGGAGCAAATACGGATGGCTATACCCTTGGCATAACAGGTATTGATATGCTGTTGCTGCCACTATATGGATCTGTTAAATACAATTATCCAACTGCACTATCGCCCATTGTACAAGTTGCAGCAACACCAATGGTCCTGGCAGTCCAAACGAACAAACCCTGGCAAACACTTGATGAATTAATAGATTATGCCAAGCAGCATCCAGGGGAACTAAAATTTGGCCATGGTGGTATTGGCTCATTTCCGCATCTGCTCGGTGAGATGTTTGCCCAAACGGCCAAGATTACTATCGATCAGGTTCCCTTTTCCGGCGCAAGTGAAGCTACCGCTGCTTTATTAGGGGGACATGTGCACCTTAGTTTTGTCAATCCGATGGTAATTAGAGAACATGTCAAAAACAGTACCATTAAAATCTTAGCGGTAACAGGGGAACAACGAATAGACGATGCTGTGTTGTCGCAGGCACCTACCTTTAAAGAGCAGGGATTAGACATTACTCTAACTAACTGGTATGGCATAGCGATACCTAAAGAAACGCCGCCGGCAATAAAAAACAAATTGGCGGAAGGATTTAAAGCTATGATTTCCGATCCCGAATTTATCAAAAATATGAACAATATCGGACTTCCTATTCAATATTTAGGACCACAGGAAACACAAGACAAATGGCTGGCCGATAGTCAAAAACTCACATCAACCTTAGAAGATACCGGCATTCTTGAAAAAATCAAAAATCAACGTAAATAGACAGATTGATTATCTCTAATAACAGCCAGGGAGTTGCGCAAATGACGCAACTCCCTGGCTGTTTAACTATTTATATTCATCCATAAAAGACTTTGCCACAGACAAAAACCGCATATCTATCTCAATGCCTGGCCAAGCCAGCTCATTTACCGATATAGTCACTCCTTTCGACAATTCTGCCCTGTTCCAGCGCCAGCAGTCTTTGCTTAAGGTCAAGTCCGCCCCGGTAGCCGGTCAGGGAACCATTGGCACCAATCACCCGGTGACAGGGAATAAAAATCGGAATAGGATTGCGGTGGTTGGCAAGCCCCACTGCCCGGGCTGCTTGCGGCTTACCAATTTTTACAGCAATATCCTGATAAGAAGCGGTTGTGCCGTACGGGATCTCACACAGCCGGGTCCAGACCTGTTGCATAAAAACAGTGCCGGCCGGGGCCAGCGGCAGCGTAAACTCTGCGAGTGAGCCGGCGAGATAACTGGATAATTGCCGGGCGGCCTCTCTCTGCACCGGTGTTTCCGATAGCGTGCAAGCCGCCGGTACCTGGTCGCCGGCAAAATAAAGCTGCGTAATGCTGCCCGCCTGTTCGCGGATACCAATTTGTCCGATATCGGTTTGATAAAAATATAAAGACACTATAAGTCACCTCGCTTTTTTCTAAACCGGTTAGGTGTATCTCCTGTTAGGGCCTGAAAACACTTGTAGAAATTAGACAGGCTTATAAAACCGGTCGCATAAGCAATCTCAAGAATTGTGGCATCACTCTGCTGCAGCAGCTGGCACCGCCATGTCCACTCTTAATTTTGTCAAATACTGCCCCGGGCTTACCGGCAGCAGGCGCCTGCTTGCTTATATTCATTTTACCTGAAATCCAATAATAAATCTTTCTGTATTTTAACAAGTAATTCATAGCGGTGAAGAGTCTAAGGTTCCGGGGAAACGCTGCGCTGGCAAGCGGCACAATCAAGCTGCCGATAAACTAAAGCCAATCAATAAAGCCCGTGCAACTTAATTAAGTATACACGAGCTTTTTTCACTAAGCCGGCAATAATGAACCAACAGCCCATACCCGGGAATATAATGACAGGAGGTGATATCATGCAGCCTGTTATTATCTATCCGCCAACCATCGACTGGGACTATCTGCACCAACGCCCGCAACAAATACTGAAAGCCCTGGCGGGGCTTGACTGCATCTGCATTTTTTGCAATGTAAACCTGTATAAGCGTCACCCTGGCGGTATTATCCAGCTTAAAGAAAACCTGCTGCTGGCCAATGGCTGGGATTTTACTGCAGCCGTCAAGTGGGCCCGGAGCAATTACCCCGGCCTTCCAATCACGGCCTATTTCACCTATCCGGCGCATATCACGCCAATCCAGTCGGCCAAGCCTGACCTGATTATCTTTGATTCTGTAGATGAACCGGCCGGCGAATTCATTTCCTGGCTCCCGGACTATGCCCGGGCGCTACAACAGGCGAATGTGGTCACGGCCACGGCCTGCTCGCTTGTCAGCAGGGCCAAATCTATCGTCACCAAAGAAGTCCATTTGCTTCCTAATGGCTGTGATTACGAACATTTTAAAACTGCGCAGCAACGCCACGACATCCATTGCCTGCCCTTCACCGGCAGTAAGCCGATTATCGGCTATATCGGCGCCATCGCCCCCTGGCTGGATATGCAACTGGTCAATTCCCTGGCCAGATGCCTGCCTGATTATGAGTTCGTGTTTATTGGTTCGTTATTGTACCAAAATACAATAGCCTTTCCCAATCGCAATATGCACTATCTGCACCATCAGGCTTATGCTGAGCTGCCCCGCTATCTGAGTAATTTTAATTACAGTCTGATCCCGTTTAAGCTTACGGAAATGACCAGAGGGGTCAATCCGGTAAAGTTCTGGGAATATCTTGCCGGCGGTATCCCGATTTTGAGCACCCCGTTGCCGGAAATACCGCCTGAATATGTTACGTTCATCACTGAGGCTATGCTGCCAGGGTTTTCACCGGCGGCAGATGAAAAAAAACGGGCTGCCGGAATTCAGTTCGCCTGTGAAAACTCCTGGACAGTCCGGGCCCGTAAGCTGCGCAAAATTATGGTCACTGAGTTGGAATATGGCTAACTGCTGAAATCAAGGTTAATTCAGGGTCATATATTTAGTTTTGACATGGGGGACCCGATTAAGCGCCTGCTCAAATTCTGCGATTACTTTTTGATCGGCACACATTTGCAAGAGAATAATCCCGCTATTCGTACATTGGTCGCGGTCTGCATCATGCAGCCCCAGTCTGACCCGTATATGACAGCCGTAGTTAGTCAGAATATCCTGCACAGAGCTGGCGGTTTCAACACGATTGTCCTGGGTGATAGCTACTACGGTAGAAAGAACAAAAATCCTTCATATGCATAACCTCATTTCAAATTTACTCCCTGCTTTCTAAAGTATGTGCCGGGGTAATAACCGTTATACACTTCAGAGACAGCCCCAGGCCGGGTACAAGGGATATAAAAAACCGCGACCAGCCGCGGTTTTTTATATTGCCGGAGCAGGCAGAGCATATAGCTATACTCTATTAACTATTGAGTTTTTGCAGCACACCCGCCATATTCCTGCCCAGTGTCTGGAAGGTTTGTATCCCCTCCTCATCTTTTTGAATGTCACCCGGCTCCAGGGCCAAGGTCATATTCCAGTAGCTGGAACTGGGAATAACCATTTCGGCAATGCCAAAAAAGAAATTTATGGCCGCATAGGTGAACGTGGAACCGGCCCGCCGGACGGAAACCACGGCCGCACCGACTTTCCCCCGGAGCAGATCGCCGCCATTGGCCTTGGCGACAAAGCCACAGCGATCAATCAGGGCCTTCACTTCCGGTGAAACATTGCTAAAATAAGTGGGGGACCCAATAATAATGCCGTCAGCTGCCTGAATCTTTTCAATGAAGGCATTCATCTCATCATCCTGCCGAATACAGCGGTTGTTCTTGGTTTCCCAGCACTTACCACAGGCCAGGCAGCCAAAAACCTTGCGGCCGCCAAGCTGAATCATCTCAGTTTCAATCCCTGCCTTTTTTAATTCCGCAAGCACAATGGTAATCCCCTGCGCAGTATTGCCATTCACCCGCGGACTGCCGTTAAAAGCAACTACTTTCATCTTACATCCTCCTTATGGCTTACACTTTTTGATTTTCGTAAGCTTACTCTTTTGTTATAATTATAAGTACTGGTATACAACTCAGCAAGTACGCACTTATTTGTTTCCTAGTACCTATTTAGATACCGAAAGGACGATATTTATGATTTATTTTAAAAATTCCGAATATCAGTGTTCGATGGAATTGACCTTAGAGCTTATCGGCGGCAAATGGAAATCGCTTATTTTATGGTATCTCGGCGAAAATACCCTGCGGTTTAGCGAACTGAAAAAAGCCCTGCCTAAGGTTACGCAAAAAATGCTGACCCAGCAGCTCAGAGAACTTGAACAAAGCGGCCTGGTAAACCGGTATATCTATACGCAGATACCGCCCAAAGTAGAATACTCCCTGACCCCTGCCGGCAAAAGCCTCTTGCCCATCCTGACCTCGCTCTGCGAATGGGGTCAAAATTATGTAAATGAGATTGAGCCGTCCGGCCAGCCAACAGCTTGCCAGGCTGACAAACAGCTGGTATCCCCGAAATAGACAGTACTACATCCTTACCGGCTTTAAGAAAGGCTGGCAATAAGGCTCACTAGGCCAAAGCCGGCAATTATTATCCCTGCAAGCCGGTTAATCCAGGCCAGCCGCTTATGATCAAAGCGGGAGCGCAGCAGCACCACCAGACTGCTTAAGGCCAGCCACCACAGCATTGATCCGATAAACACTCCGAGAACCAGTACTCCTGCGGCTTGGTAATTGCCCCCGGCCTCACCCAGGCCTAAGCCTGCAAACACAGCCGCAAACGACATAATTGTGAGCGGATTGGTTAACGTTAAGAAGAAAGCGGATATATAGGTGGTCAAAAGTCTTTTGTCGCCAGGCTTGGCAGTTGGTTCTCCCGGTGCGGCTGTAAATGCGGTATAACCCAAATAAAGTAAAAATACGCCGCCAAACAAGCGTAAATAAAATTGCTGCTCCAGGACGAGAGTGGCTATGGCCGTTAGACTAAAGGCAGCGATACAGCCATAAAGAGCATCGGCGGTTGCAGTCCCTAAGCCTGAAAAACAACCGCTGAGCAGGCCCTGAGCTAAGGTCCGGCGAATACAAAGCAGGCCCATAGGTCCCACCGGCGCCGCTATCAAAAATCCTAAAATAAGCCCTTTTATAAACAAAACTATTTCCACGGCTTATTATCCTTTCACAAAGGCAACCGGCAATACCGGCGTTTCTTTAATGGTCGATAAAATTACGGTTGTTCGGGTCCTAATGCCTGGCAAAGATTTGATTTCTTCACTGATTAGCCGTTCCAGGTCGCGGGTACTTGTGCACCGCACTTTTAGAATATAATCTTCGGCCCCGGCTATATGATGACACTCCTGAATTTCCGGTACGGTATGAACCATTTGCAGAAATTCCGGTTTCTGCCCGGAACGGTCCAGCGTGACTGCTATGAGAGCCGCCAAACCATAACCCACAGCCTCAGGATCGATCAGCGCCGTGTAGCCTTTAATAACCCCCATTTCTTCCAGCTTACGGACCCGGTCGGCGGCGGCAGGAGCCGACAGGCCGAGAAGCGCGCCCAAATCTGCCCAGGTGGTACGGGCCTGATTCATCAGCCGCTGTATTATCTTTAAGTCATGATCATTCAAGCCTTCACCTTCTTTTATATCTTTTTTTATCTATTATACATTATTTTATAGATAATTTATAGATAAATAATTACGAAACAAAAGAAACCTGCAACTTATGCAGGTTTCTTTTGTTCGTCGGTCAGCTTACATTATGACGGTCGCCGGCAATTAGCTTCCTGCCCAGCGCAAAGGCCTGGGCCAGATCGTCAGGGCGGCCGGCTAATGGTCTGGCATCAAGGTCCGCCAGGGTCAGGGTACCGCTATTGTTTACGCCGATCATCTTAAAATATAGGTTTATTACATGCAGCGAGCCAATAAACTGTTCATTATAAAGGGGCTGGCCGCCGGTGGCAATAAATATGCCCGGTCGCTTGCGTCCGCCAAATACATCTGTTTTTACAATATATTTTGCCGACCAAAAAGGCTGACAGCGGTCAACCACCGCTTTTGCCTGGGCACTCATACCGTTAAAATACACCGGGGCGGCAAAAATGAAAGCATCCATAGCCACAATTTTTTCATAGACAGACTCCATGTCATCCCGCAAGCGGCAACGGCCGGTGTGCATACAGTAATCGCAAGACTGACAGGGTGCAACCTTAAGTTCATTAATGAGAATTTTTTGCACCTCTACATCGCCGGCGGCAGCTGCGCCACGCAGCACTTCATCAATAAGCAGACTGTTTGTACCATTAGGCTTCGGACTTCCCAGCAGTGCCAGTATTGTTGTCAACTAGCTTGCACCTCCTAATGATTATTTTCTCCCCTTACAGATTCTGTATCTATTGCAACAATCCTGCCGGCCGGTCCTGTAAACTAAATTTCTCTTATCACGCCTGTATGTTCATAAACTTTGTCGCGGGCTTTAGGCTGAATCATTTTAGCCTGACCAGCTACAGGGGGTATTGGGATTGTGGAAAATGACCGGGCGGCAGCAAACAAATGAAGCCTGAAATAGCGTAGGTGCTATTCCAGGCTTTAACATTCTGGTCTAGATTTTAAACTGCCCGACAGCCTGCTGGAGTTCTTCCGCCAACTGGGATAAGGCCTGACTTGAGGCGGCGATTTCCTGCATGGATGCCGATTGTTCCTCGGTGGCGGCTGATATATTCTGCGACTGGCCGGCAATCTCCCTGCTGACGGCATCAACGGCTTTGATGGCAGCAAGCACCTGAGTGCTGGCATTGACGGACTCATTCAGCCCGGCTGCTATGCCGCTGCTGATTTGGGCCACCTCTTTAACATGGCGTTCAATCTCTTTAAAGGTTATGCCGGCTTGATCAACAACACTCGTTCCTTTTTGCACCTCTTCCGTACCGGCCGACATAGCCGCAACTGCCTGCCCGGTTTTACCCTGAATCTCAGCAATCAGCTCTGCAATCTGCTTGGCAGCCGCCTGCGATTGTTCAGCAAGCTTACGCACCTCTTCCGCAACCACAGCAAACCCCCGGCCCTGTTCTCCGGCCCGGGCTGCTTCGATAGCGGCATTTAAGGCCAGCAGATTGGTCTGGCCCGCCAGGCCGGCAATTGTTTCGACAATTACGCCGATCTCCTTGGACCTGGCCCCTAATTCGGCAACAACCATTGCCGAATCATTGACGGTATTTTGAATTTGGTTCATCTGGCGAATGGCATTCTCAACGGCCTTGCTGCCATCATTAGTGGCCAGTACGGCCTGGCCGGTTATATCAGATGCAAGTTTAGTGGCATTGGCCCCTTCCCGCGAACCACTGGCAATATCCTCAATTAAAACCAGCACGTTAGCCACGCCGGCAGTTTGCTGTTCAACACCGGCGCCGGTTCTGGCAATGGCGGCAGCAACCTGGTTGGCGGCTTGCGCCGACTGTTCGGCACTGGCATTTAGTTGTTCAGAAGAGGCACTTACCTGTTCCGTCGCCTCCGCAACCTGGAGCATCAGGCTCCGCAAATTTTTGGTCATCTGCTCAAAACTCCGGGCCAGTCGTCCGATTTCATCATTAGAATCCAGCTTCAGCTGCGAAAGTGTAAGGTCGCCGGCGGCGATGCGGGTAGCTTCCTGCACCAGGCTTTCAATCGGGCGCAATGTTTTGAGCAAATACCACCAGCCGATAAAACCTACGAGGATAAGGCCAATGCCTAACGCAGTTAACATCCACTGCAGACTGCTGAAAAATCCGGCCTGGAATTCACTTGACGGCAGAGACACGATGGCCAACCAGTCTGTACCTTGGACAGGGATAAACAACGCTACCGACTCGCGCTCAGACAAGTCAGTATACTTAATCAGCCGGCCGGGGCTGCTGCTTAGCCGGGCCATCAGGTCCCCGGATATTTTTTTCTGCTCTTTAAGCAATTCTTTTTTAGAATGGGCGATCAGTGTGCCGTCATGGTTGACAATGGCAGCTACCCCGGTTGAGCCAACCTTAACCTGAGCCAGATAGTCCTGCAAGGTTTCCAGATTAACCGCCTGCAGTACCATCCCCGCCAATTGACCGTTGTCCCCGGTTACCGGCTGGGTGACAACAACCGAGGGGACACCGGTAACCCTGTTGATAATGATATCGCTAATATGCGATTTTTTATCCCCCACCGTATCTTTGTAAAATTTCCGGTCTGAGAGATTATCCCCGATAACTTTGGCATCATAAGGGGCAAGGGCTGTCCTTTGGCCGGCGGCATCCAAAAAATTCAGCCGGTCAATTCCCCAGGCTACACCGAAATAGGTGTTAATTTTAGCTTGGATACGCGCTGGATCACCGGACTGTAAATCACTGTCCTGTTGATAAACCTTGCCGCTTTTTTCAAAGGAATTAAAAAGATCAGTCACCTGTCCGGCCAGCTGTACTGCCTGGTTATTCATAGAAACTTGCGTACTGTTTAACGTCTGCTGGTATAAAACATACATACCCGAACCGGCAATAATCATACCAACAACCAGCAGGGAAACCAGGAGCAGCGCAACTGTTTTCGTTCTTATCGACATATTTCTCCCCCTTACTAATCTATAAACAAAATAAAAGACCGAAGCCTCTGCACAGAGGTTGTTCAGTCATATTACCGACCTTATATTAACTGACGTTAACCGATATTATTAACCAACATTATACAATAATATTTATTTTTGTCAATAATATTGTATTATTATTACTTATATTGCCAACTGCATTTTTTTCTTTCTAAATAATCGATTGTGCCAAATAAAACAAGGCCGATACTGCTTAACACCACAATACCTGAATACATTTCTAAATAATTGACCCGCAGCCACGCATCCATGATAAAGAAACCCATGCCATATTGGGTGCCAAATGTCTCGGTAAAAAACAATACGGAGACCGCTGTTGCCATCGCCACCCGCAGTGATGTCAGGAATTTCGGCATAGACGCCGGAATCAGAATCTCCCTGAAAACATCCATAAAACCGGCCCCCAGTGAATATAAGGGGTAATAAGTTTCTTTGGGAATGCCTTTAACTCCATCCCGGACAGCAATAATGACCTGGAAAACAATAATCAGAAAGATCATCAGTATTTTGGCAAGCTCCCCTAAACCGAATAACAGCATCACGACCGGTAAAAGTGCAATTTTGGGAATCGGATAGGTAAGATAGACGATTGGCGACAGTAACCGGTCCCAGCCGGGGAAGTAGCCCATACAAAGCCCTAAGGGGATACCGACAAGCACTGCCAGAAAAACTCCCGCCAAAATGCGCCATAAGCTGTATAAACCGTGAATAGCAATGTGAGACATAAAAATGGCGGCTAAGTTCCCTACTACCTTCCCCGGCGACGGAATAATCGGCAACTGTACCGCCAGGGAAACAACCTGCCACATCGCTAAGAAAATGAATATACCATAAAAATACCAAACCCCCGGGCCTTTATCTTTCACTTTGACCAATCCTCTTTTATCATCTTTCTCAGCGCAACACACAGTTGGAAAAAATCCTTATTGTCCCGCACACCATCGACCCCGAATAAGGGATTATCAACAATTTGGCTGATCTTGCCGGGAGCAGCCGCCATAATAACAATCTTGCGGCCTAAGTACACCGCCTCCTCCATATGATGAGTAACCAGGATAGTGGACACCGAGTGTTTTCGCCAGACATGTAGGAATACATTCTGAATCTCTTCTCTGGTCATAGCATCCAGGGCGGAAAACGGTTCATCCATGAGCAGCAGGTCAGGCTTTAACAGAAAAGCCCGCGCCAAAGCCACCCGCTGCTGCTGCCCCCCGCTTAACTCCCCGGGATACCTGGCTTCCAGGCCTCCCAGCCCCAGCAGTTGGACCAGCGAATTGAGATCTGTTTCATATTCATCCTGTTTTTTATGCTTGATTTTAAACCCCAGACAAATATTTTCATAAACATTTTTCCAGGGCAGCAGGCCGTAATTTTGGGGAATAAACCCAATGATCTGCTGCTTAGGCCTGACCGGCTGCTCATTAATTGCAACAGTGCCGGTAAAGTCGGTAATAATTCCGGCCAGTATTTTCAACAAAGTTGATTTGCCGCAGCCGGAAGGGCCTATGATCGCGCAGGTTTCTCCGGCCGCAAGCTCCAGATTAATATCCCGGAGCGCATCATAGCGGGTGCTGCCGGTTTCGTAACTCATTGTCAGATCTTGAATTCGAATCATCGCATTATCTGACAAACCGGGTATCAACTAAGTCTGAATACTGGTATTTTTGCTGGATAAGCTGCCTGGCCTGCATCCAGGCGATGACATCATCAATGTCTTTTTGCGCCGGGGCAGCTGCTTTTTTGTACTGAGGCAGGGTGAGTACCCCTTTTACAGCCTGGGGAAAGCCGCCTTTCGTGATCAGTAAGTCAATATAGTTTTCCATCGGCTCCCGCGCTAAATAGTCAACGGCCTTACTATAAGCCCGGTACATGGCCTGAATTTCTTGCTCTTTTTGCTGCACTGCCTTGGTCGTAAATAGCAGCACCCCCGGATTTAGCCCTAGCTGCTCTGATGCTTTTATTACCTTGGCACCACTGTTAACAGCCACTGTCGCCAACGGTTCCGGCAAGGTCGCCGCGGTAATCTTACCGTTTTGCAGCATCTCCAGCCGGGCCGGGATTTGCGGGATAACAACCTTGTTAATATCCGCTGCGGTCAGTCCGCCCTCGGTTATTACCCGGTCTGTCACATAGTCAATAATTGTATTCTTGGAAATAGCCACATCCTTGCCTTTTAAGTCCTGTAGGGAAGCTGCGGCCATATCTTTATTTACAACCAGCTTATAGCTGCCGGTTGTCAGCGAGGTAATCACAGTATCAAAACCCCCGGCCTTGGCAAAAGCCTCGGCCAGCATATCCGAAACAGCCCCGTCCAGATTGCCGCTTTGCAGGGCACTGTCCCGTTCCATGGCACTTTTAAAATGCTTCAGCGTTACTGTTAAACCCTCTTCTTTAAAATATCCTTTTTCCTCGGCGATAATAAAAGGAATAGAATCGACATCAGGCATAAGTCCCAGCGTAATTGTTTGTAATTGGGCCGCTGGCGGTGCTGCATCTTCCTTTTTGCCGCCGCCGCACCCTGCCAGAAATACCAGCAGCATTGAGATAACCAGGATTCCAATAGTCCTTTTCACATTGACTCCTCTTTTCTTTCAGTTAGTAAATAATCCTTTTTCCCTCCATTTTTAAGTTTTTCCCTGCTGCAAGTATCACTTGCAGCCTGTATCTTTACTCTAATAAAAGTAAATTCGACAATTACGATGCGCTTCCTCCAAAGGTGAATACTGGTCCGGCGTTCTTAATTAATAATTTAACAATATAAAATGGGTTTATTATATAATAGGAATGAGGTGAATTGCATGTACACTAAAATAACAGGTTTCTTTATGACCGGGACAGGAAATTCATACCAGGTTGCTAAATGGTTTTCAGAGTCTGTCAAACAAGTCCCCGCCGAATTATTTCAGGTTAACGAAAATAAACAAATCGACGTCAACATCGGGGCTCAGGACTTATTGGTTTTCAGCTATCCAACTCATGGCTTTACCGCCCCCTGGTTAATGATAAAATATATATTTCGCCTGCCCCAGAGCAACGGTATTCATGCTGTACTCCTGCCAACACGGGCAGGCACCAGAATGTTCGGCCTAACCCTGCCTGGTATGGAGGGGACTGCAGGCTATCTGATCGCCCTGCTCCTGTGGTTCAAAGGCTATAAAATAAGGGGCGTGGCCGCGGTTGATATGCCTTCCAACTGGACGGCCGTGCATTGGGGGCTGAATGAGAAGAATGTAAACATCATTTTTGCTAAAGCCGCGGCCAAGGTAACGAAACTGGCCCAGGCAATCACCGCCGGCCAGACCGTTTATCGCGGCCTCCTGCCGCTCTGCACCGGCCTTTTATTAGCCCGGATATCGCTTATGTATTTAATTATTGGCCAGTTGGTTTTGGCTAAACTGTTCTTTGCGTCCAACACCTGCACCGGCTGTGGCTTATGTCAGCGCCTCTGCCCCAAAGCCTCCATTGTCATGGTCGGCGGCAAACCGCACTGGACCTACACCTGTGACAGCTGCATGGCCTGTATGAATTTTTGCCCGCAGCAATCCATTCAGGTTAGCCCCCTGACCGTCTTTCTCTTTGCCTATATTGTTTCCCTGCCGGTAACGCACTGGCTGACCGGCCAGATTGGTTATGAGGTGATGTCGATTGCCCCCGGCATTATGATTTTTCTCATACAATATATCTATACCCTTGGCAGTGTGGCCTTTGTCTGCTGGCTGCTGCATCATCTGTTGCGCCTTAAGCCTGTTGCCGCCTTGCTGGCAGCCTTGTCCCATACCAAATATTTCAGACGGTATACAGCGCCCGGGGTTTCGCTGCAGGCTATTCACAGGCCGCCAAACCGGCAACCTGCTTAAAATTACATACATATCGTATCATGATACCGTTTATTATAGCAATAAAGTATACGTTCTACTTTGGGAGGAATAATGATGCATACTGAGAAACTGGCCTTACAGACGGTGGCAGCCTTGCAAAAAAACAGATTTACTGCCGCCTATTTCCCCACCGCTGCTGCAGCTATCGACCAACTGTTGTCCGTAATCCCGCCGGCGGCGACCGTAGGGATCGGCGGTTCCTGGACCCTGATCCAGCTTGAATTAGTGGAAAAGCTGGAAGCCCGGGGCAATACTGTTTTATGTCATCACAAACCAGGTCTAAGTCCGGAACAGATACTAGACATCCGGCGCCGGCAATTAACCTGTGATGTATTTTTAACAAGCACCAATGCCGTCACGCAGGACGGCCGGCTGGTAAACACTGACGCCACCGGCAACAGGGTCGCAGCCATGATCTTTGGCCCCAAAAAAGTTATTGTTCTGGCCGGCATCAATAAAATTGCCGCTAGCCTTGAAGAAGCCCGGGAGCGTATCCGGGCCACAGCAGCCCCGGCAAACAATAAGCGGTTAAACCGGCCCAATCCTTGTGTGGAAACCGGTTACTGTGTCGATTGCCAGGGACCGACACGGTTATGTAATGTGGATACAGTCATTCATAAATGTCCGCCGGCCTCTGCTATTCATGTCTGGCTGGCAGGCGAAGAACTGGGTTATTAGCGAGCACACGGCAATTGCGCTTCATCCATTCTGAGGAAATCAAAAACAGCAGCCCCAAGGCACTTCACTCAGTACCTTGCGGGCTGCTGTTTTTTTCTACTCCATCAGAATTCAAGGCTATGATCTAAGGGATAAGAAAAATCTATACCCTACAGGGACCAGCTGGCTCCTGCCGGCGCCCGGAAGGACCTGGCACAAGCCGGGTTTTTCTAATAAAATCTTCCGCGGCCGGCAGGGTATCAACATGCCACCAGGGTGAGCAGCTTGCCAGTTGTTCGCCCGAATAGGTTCCGGTAGCCACACTGATGGTGTAGGCCCCGATGGCCTTACCACATTCGATATCATGCGGCGTATCGCCAATCACGTATATTGCCTGCCTGTCAGGAGTACCCCAGTTGGCCTGGACGCTGGCAAGCGCGCTGCGGGCTATGTCAACTCGCAGTTCATACTGCCCGGCGAAAGCGCTGACAGAAAAATCAAAAAAATCGGCCAGTCCGAAATGCTTGAGTTTTATCCGGGCCCCGCAGGAACTGTTGCCTGTCAACAGCAGCAGCTTACAGTCCTCCTGGCCGGCAAGCCCCGACAAGATCTCCCGGACACCGGGTAAAACCCAGCCCGGTCTGGCAGCAAGCTGCGCCGGCAGGAATGATTCATAACGGCGGCATAACAGTTCAATTTCTGCCGGTTCTGCCTCCCGCCTGAACACTGACCGGATAATCTGCCTGGCAATAAAATTATCGGTCATGCCGGCTGCCTTGATATTGGCAAAATCCACTGACCTGTTCCACAGCTCTTCGGTTGCCTGGCTAAAGGCAACTAAGCCGGCTTTGGACGTTCTGATCAGTGTCCCGTCAATATCCCAAAAAAATATATTCACAGCTTTATCCCCCTGCACGCCGTCTGGGCAGCACCGCAACCTACAACATAATAGGAGGAAGGCTTAACCTTCCTCCTTACCTGGAGAGCGCCCATCCCTATAGCATTTACTGTACACACTGCTTACCAAGCTTACACAAATTACTAATTGAAACAAGCTAATTGATTTTACACCTTCACTTTACTTACACTGGATGGCTCAAACGCGATTTAAACTAATTTTTGATAAACGAAAAACACTATCCTGCCAGATTAATAACCAATTTGCAACAAACGGAAAACGGGATGTTTCCTACCTACTGCACTGGGCTTGAATCTAAAGCGCTATAAGGATGGTGCTCACTTAGATAATAACATACTCTAATTATTTTGGCAAGCGCTATTAATCAATTATTTGTGTGTTTTATCTTAATCAGCCCGCATAAGCGGGGACTGGCCGCCACTTAGTTTATTGCTGAAAAACGAGTCAACTTGTTCCTGGTCCCAGCCCAAAATTTCTTTTAATATCTCCCCGGTATGCTGCCCTAACAGCGGGGCATGGGTTTCAACAGCGCCGGGCGTTGCCGACAGCTTTACAGGCACCCCGGGCATTTTCAGGCTGCCGGCTACCGGATGCTCCACCTCCACAATCATATCCCGGGCCTTAACATGAGGGTCATTGACAACCTTATCAATGGTGTTAATCGGCGCGCACGGCAGGCCGGCCGCCTCCAGAATGGCCAGCCATTCCTTAATTGTCCCGGCCTTAAAAATTCCATTTAGGATATCGCCCAGCTCTTTGGCATGAGCGGTACGATGGCCATTATTATCAAAACGCGGATCTTTTATCAGGTCCGGGCGGTCCAGGATGGTGCACAAGCGTTCCCACAGGCGGTCATTGCCGGCCCCGACAATAATATAACCATCACTGGCCGTGTAAGACGCAAAAGGTGTAATCGAGGGATGGCGATTGCCTAACGGTCCGGGAACTGCTCCCGAAGTCACATAGCGGGCTATTGCGTTTTCCAGGATTGCCAGCTGACAATCCAGCATGCCGACATCAACTTTTTGCCCGGCCCCGGTCCGCTCCCGGTGGTACAGGGCCAGCATAACCCCATAGGCGGTAAACATGCCGGCAATAACATCCCCGATAGAAGCGCCAATCCGGGTCGGTTCCCCGTTTTCTGCCCCGGTAATACTCATAATGCCCCCCATAGCCTGGACAATAATATCGTAGGCGGGTTTATCCCGGTATGGCCCGGTATGGCCAAAGCCGGAGCAGGCAGCATAGATCAGCTTAGGGTTAATCTGTTGTAAAACATCATAACCAAGCCCGAATTTCTCCATGGTCCCCGGCCGGTAGTTCTCAACAACCACATCGGCCTGTTTTACCATTTCTTTAAACAGGTCGCACTCGGCCTGACGTTTGAAGTTCAGGGTCATTGAACGCTTGTTCCGGTTGAGACTCATAAAATAAGCGCTTTCGTTACCGATAAAAGGGCCAAAAGCCCGGGAGTCGTCGCCACCATCAGGTGGTTCAATCTTAATGATATCTGCGCCGAAATCAGCCAGCATCATTGTGCAGTACGGTCCTGCCAAAACCCGGCTTAAATCTAATACTCTTATGCCTGCAAGTGCTTTCACAATAAATCACTCCTTGTCCTTTATCAATAATTTGCGTGGTATAGAGGGTTTAAAAAACACAAAAAGGACAGCTTGGAATAAATTCCACTCTGTCCCTCATTCACTCGCTATTAGTTTTACATACCTAAATGCATAATCCCCAGACCTGCCCGCTCATGGTTAGTCAGCGGATGAATCGCCGATTCCCCGAATAAGGCAACAGCAACCCACTGGCTATCCCGCACAATGGCTATTTTGACAGCAATACTGGCACTGCTCGCTACATTGACCATGATGCCCCGTTTGGCTTCATCGGTCGCATGCAGCAGCGCATGGTAATTGGCTGAGGTCTTAGTGATGATGCCGGTATTCAGCGCGGCTCCCAGCACCGCCTTCGTCACCTTGCCCTGGAATTCAGACACAGCCGAATTCCCGCCTACTTCCGTCACCACGACTTTATAGCCCTGTTCGGCAAGCATCGCTTTGACCGTATCCTCGTCGGCCATAGTCCGGGTTAAGGCCAGCAGCATCGCCGCGGTCCCGACACTTTTGCTACTTTCCACCATAAACGGTGGCTTATGCTTATTCATGCTCATTCCCTCTATATTACTCTGCCTTAATTCTACATTATTCGATTAATTTCGTCAAGATAGAATAATCAGAACCTGGTCTGGTGGGAGGTTGCCCTAATCCTACCGTTGCCCAAGAGGGATTATAAGCCTATCCTGGCAGCCCCGGCCGCAATTCCGGTACCGGTATGGTAGGGATTGCCGGCATTGACCGTTGGCGCGGCTACAGCAATTCCCCTGTTGATCAGCAGCTCCCGCAGCAGCCACGGTTTATCAGTGATGATCCCGTCTACGCCCATAGCCAGCAGCATGCTCATCTTAATAGGCTGATTTACAGTCCAGGGTACAACCTTCATGCCCAGCTCATGGGCTTCACTGACCAGTTCATTAGACAACTCTTCCCAGTACGGTGATACGACATCAGCGCCGACAGCCTTGGCGGCTTTTACATAGTCGCCTTTGAAAGTATCAATATCCAGACCGGCCATCCAGGGCGAGGCCCTGGGCTCACCCGGTTGACGGCACCTACTGCCACGGCCCCAGGCAGGCTGTTCACAGGTAAGTGCTGCCAGGGCAATGCCAGGGTCCAGCTTTTTCATCGCTTTCAAATTCCGCCAGTCAAAAGACTGGAGCATAACCCGGTCTTCCAGCCGGTATTTTTTTATAATTTTGTAGACTGTTTTTACAAATACAGCCGGAGCAGGACTATTCTTAGCCGCCGGCAAAGCCGGCTCAGGGTAGGTTTTCGTCTCCAGGTTAAACATTACCTGGTCATTACCATACGCCTTGACCAATTCAAAAACCTCTTCCAGGGTAGGCATCTTCATCCCCGGACAGGCTAGCTGGGTTTTGCCGTGGCTTTCATAATAATCGCCGGCGGCCGGGTTCATAGTGCCAAGGTCAAACTGTTTGATCTCAGCTAACGTCATTGTCCGGATATCATATTTCCCGGGTTCCGCATACCGGCCGTCCGGGCCTTTAGCCAGATAATTGTTCATATAGGGATCATGGCTGATAACAATTCTACCGTCTTTGGTCATTTGCATATCCATTTCCAGGGTAGTTACTCCCAGCGTCATGGCATAAGCAAAGGCAATCAGTGTATTTTCCGGCCTGGCATCCCGCCCGCCCCGATGGGCCTCGGCATCGAAGCTCTGCGTACCGGCTTTAGCCGCAACCAAATTCACAGTCAGCATATTCACCCCCGCCGTAGCAGTGCCGCAGCAATACTACCTGCCATTATATTATCTTTATAGTAATATACTATTTATAACCTGCGCAGCATATAACCGCCGGCAAAGATAATAATGATCAGGCCGGCAGCCGCCAGACCGGCATTTGTTGCCAAACCGGAAAGCTGCTGCCAGTTATGGCCCAGGCCCAGGCTTAAAGAAATAATAGCACTGCACCAGACGGCTGAGCTAATCAGGCTGCCGGTCAGGTACAGCCTGGCATTCATCCGGACAAAACCGGCGGTCAGGGGGATTCCCCCCCGGATAACAGGCAGCAGCCTGCCGATCATCAAGGCGGCAATACCGTAGCGGTTAAGCCAGCAGGTAAGCTTAGCCAGCTTGGCCTCGGCCGGCAGGAAAAAATATAAATATTGGGCTACAACCCGGGTGCGGGCAAAATAACCGACACCGTAACTAAACACAGCCCCCAGCAAATCACCGGCCGTGGTGGCGGCAATCGCCGGCATCAGGTCCACCTGGCCGGTATATACTAAATAGCCGGTAAACCCCAGTGTCAGCTCGCCCGGCAAGGGCACGCCGACACCGGCCAGCAGCATGGCTCCCAGCAGCACAGCATAGCTGTGATCACCTATGCTGTTAAAAACCGCTGGCACCGTCAGTTCTATAGGCATGGAATCTTATATGCCTCCCCTATCCTGGCAAGGGTTATTACGCAATACAATTAGTATTTCCGGTTAAGCCGGATATAACTATGGCGCTGGGAAAAAACCGGCCGGCCTATGTGCAGTCGCAAAAGGCAGGCCGGTTTGTATTCAGTTTAGCCGGCAATCAGCTTATTGCACAGCATTACGGCTTCGTCAGCAGTCTCAGCCCAGGCATCGGCGCCGATCTCATCGGCAAAGGCCTGGCTGGTGGGACCGCCGCCAATCATAACCTTATATTTATCCCGCACATTTTGGCCTTTAAGATATTCGATAATATGCTTTTGCGCAGCCATTGTGGTGGTTAATAAGGCCCCGGCGGCAATAACGCCGGCTCCGACCTCTTCCGCCTTGGCCAGGAAATTCTCGGCCGGCTGGTCGATACCGATATCATACACCTTGTAGCCGGCAGCCGTCAGCAAAGCGCCGACGATATTTTTGCCGATATCATGAATATCACCGGCTACCTGACCAATAATCACCTTGCCCTTAGCCTCGCCGCCGGTGGCGCCGGACTCGGCAATAAGCGGCTCCAGCATATCAAGACCGGTTTTAAGAGCATCGGCCGCCATCATGACATCTGGCAAAAATGCTTCGCCCGCTTTCCACTTGGCCCCCAGCTCCTCAATTCCCTTGATAAGGCCTTTTTCAATCGCGGCGACCGGATCAATCTTTTCGTCAATCACCCGCTGGGCATATTCGGCCACCAGTTCTTCATCACCATCAAGAACAGCCTGCTTAAGATTTGCAAAAATATCAGCCATATCCATATACCTCCGTTATCTTTTTATTTTCCGTACAATACCTTGCGAAAACCAGGCTGGCCTTATAATTCAGCCGTTCTTGTCTTAATAAAGGACTGCAAAGCCAGGTCGGTGCTGCTGGCCAGTGCCGGCGCCTGATATTCGGCCAGCATCGCCTTCCATTTCCGCTCGGCCCGCTGATTCGTGTCCAGCCGCTCTTTTCCCCAGCCGTCATAAGACAGGCGGTCACTGAGTGTTGCCCGCCGCAGCTCCCTGGCATGATTTTGCCGGGTATGCTTCTGGGTCAGGAAATGCCCGCCCGGTCCGACCTTGGCAATGACCTCAAAGGCAAATTTATCCTCAGCAAATTCAATACCGCGCAAATATCGCAGGATCATTCCGGCAATCTCATCATCGACGATAAACTTTTCATAAGACATGGCCATAAAATATTGCAAAATGCCGGCGGTGTGCAGGACAAAGTTAATCCCGGTCACACTGGCTGCCATTAGGGTCATCATCGATTCATAGCCGGCCTGGGCATCAACAATCTTGGCATCGCTCAAACCGCCGCCGCCCCGGCTCGGGACCCGGTAAAACCTTGCCAGCTGCGCACTGGCCGAGGTAAACAAGGCCCCTTCCGGATTACCGATGGACAGTGAGCCTGTCTGCATATCCGTAATCGCTGAGGTTGAGCCGTACACCACCGGTGTACCCGGATTAATACTCTGGGCCAGGGTGATGCCGGCCAGCACCTCGGCATTCTGCAGGGCTAACGCACCGGCCATTGTGGCCGGCCCTGTGGACCCGGCCATAACCAGGGAAGCAATAACCATGGCCTGGCCGGCCTCGGCGTACGCCATCAGGGCGCCCAGCATCCGATCGTCATATTTCAGGGGGGTAACCGAGTTGATAAGGCAAATCAAAGCCGGTTTGGCTTTAATAACCTCCCGGCCGCCAAAAAGAATTGCGGTCATTTCAATATTATCCTGCGCTTTATCATAACCGGAGGCACTGCCCATAAAGCATTTATCCGAATGGATGATGGAGCTGTAGGCCATCTTTAAATGCCTGATCGAATCAGGCACATCGTTCGGTTCGGCAGCATTGCCGCCGGTCATGTGCTGGTTCGGGCTCAGTTGCGCCAGTTTAACAAAATTATCAAAGTCTGCCATGGTCGAGTTGCGCCGGCTGCCGTCTGCTGCATGGATAAACGGGGCGCCGTAACCAGGCATAAAGATGATATTTTCCCCGCCGACTGTCAGGTTGTTTTGGGGGGTGCGCGCATGGAGTAAAAACTCGGCCGGCGCTTTAGCCACCTGCGCCTCCACAAATTGCCGGCAAAAATACACCCGCTGTCCTTCTACTCGTTGGCCGTGCGACTTCAGCACTTCAAGCGCCGGCTGATAGGAGAACTCTACGCCGATCTCACTCAAAATCTTCATAGTTTGCTCATGAACCTGATCAACCTGCGCGGGTGTTAATACATTAAATTTCGGAATCATAACCAACACCTCTTTTTCATGTTATATCTCACCGGGGAACCGGGCTGCACAGTTAAAACAGCTTTAGTAACGGATGCTCCGCCGTCCCCAGCTTGGTACCGGTAAGCTTGGTGGTATAGCCCAGCATGGCATCAGTTGTTGCAATGCCCCGGTATACCCAGGGGGCATTCAGGATCGGGCCGTACAGGAGGAAATCGGCGCCCTGAGTGACAGGGTAGGTAAAGACCGCTGTTCCTGCCGCCTCAAAATACGGGGACCCTTTAGACCGCATCTTTTTCCACAGATATAAGGCGTTAGACGGGGCGCAGCCGCCCGGGTAGCCTAATTGCTCTTTAACATCGTAAATAGCCCTGGTTGTCCAGCTGTTGCTGGCCACATCCAGCACCCCCGGGTCTACCAGCAGCTGTTCAATACCGGCTCGTTTGGCTGCCGCGATCAGGCCCTCGGTCTTGTCATCGCCCTGCAACAACTTCAGCCGGCTGGTTGGTTTCAGGTGTTTCTTGCTGAACGCCAGCACGACTGCGGTCTTGATGCCAAATTCCTTGATAATGTGCAGTTCCTCTTCCGTATAGTTTTCTTCAATCGAATTATAGATCAGCCGGTTAGTAATAGCCGGGTCTTTCCCCAGCAATTGCAAGGCCCCGGTCCGGATCTCGGGACTGACACTGTCCAGCAGAAACGGGGAAGAGGTGTGGCGGAGAATAAACTCGGCATGACGGGCCAGCGCTGCCGGGGTATCGCCTAAAACATCCACAATCCGGGGATTACCCGTCTCGGCGCTCAGCTCGGCCTCCTGCGCCAGCAGCGCTTTGGCCTCGGTCTCATTAAAACTACCTTTGGTTGCGTCCTCGACAATCTTGTGGCCCCGGTAAAACATACTGCCAATCAGCACTGTCGGGAACTCGCCCGGCTGGCCGCCGATCTTTACACCATTAATGTCATACACATGTTGTTCTGCAGTAAATCTGAACATCGTCTCACACTCCTACACAGGTTTATGTTTTACGCTTTGATATTTTCATTTTCCGGCTTAACCGGCCGGCCAGTCTCCTTACTGTCCCCTGCAGCCGGCAGGCCTTCAGGCTTGGCGACCTCCCATTCACGGCCCGCTTTTTTAATGAAGCCGATCAGGATAATCGCCATGATAAACATGGTCGGGAATGATCCGGCAACCGAGGCAGCCTGCAATGGTTTCATGCCGCCCAGGAATATGAGCGTGAGTGACAGGCCTCCTAAAACCAGCGCC
Source organism: Sporomusa termitida (assembly GCF_007641255.1). Classification (NCBI taxonomy): domain Bacteria; kingdom Bacillati; phylum Bacillota; class Negativicutes; order Selenomonadales; family Sporomusaceae; genus Sporomusa; species Sporomusa termitida. The sequence goes on along the minus strand of NZ_CP036259.1, from coordinate 778,035 downwards.
CAGAATACCCGGTTCCATTTGGCAGGTTCTTCACCGGCTTTTAATTTTTCAGTAGTTACCATAGCAAGTGTATATGCTATACTATTAATAACCGTTGCCGTGGAAATAAACAGCAGCACCAAAATAATCGGCAGGATGACCGAGGCCAAGGGCAAAGTCGCAAATATCTCCACAATCGCCCGTGGCACTCCCTCGGTTTTTATAATTTCAGCAAGGTTTAACACGCCCCGGGCCTGCAGATCCATGGTATAGTTGCCAAAAACCATAAAATAGGTGTAGACACAGGTAATACCGGAGAAGGTGGCCCCTAAGGTAAACTCCCGCACCGTTCGGCCCCGTGAGATCCGTGCCAGATAGATGCCGGTGCTCAAAGCAAAGGCGATAAACCAGGCAAAGTAAAATATTGTCCACCCCTGAGGGAAACCTGATTTCTGCACAGGATCGGTATACAGGCTCATTCTAAAGTAGTTATTGAACATAACACCCAGGCTGTCAAAAAAATTGTTAAACATAAACGCCGTTGGCCCTACAATCAGAACATAAGCCAGCAGGGCAAAGCCCAGCCAGTTTCTGAAATCACTTAATTGCCTGATGCCTTTATCCAGTCCCCCGTACACGCTGATGCCGATAATAACTGTCCAAATAATCAGGATGGCGGCATCCAGGCCCAGCGTATGCGGGATACCGGTAATCTTGGTAATAACCTCGCTCAACAGCGGTGTTCCCAGGCCAATCGAAGTACTGATCCCGGCAATAATCCCTACCATATAAAAGATGTCAATAGCTTTACCCACATAACCGCTGGCATGGCTGCCGAGCATCGCTTCACAGGCCGTACTGGGGCGGAACACCTCTTTGCCCTGCACGAAAAACAGGTAGCCGAATACAACGCCCACCCCGACATAGAGGGCATAGCTGCTGGGTCCCCAGTGAAACAGGGGGTATGCCGTCGCCAGGGCTGTAGCCTCCGGGGACAGCGGTTCTAAGCCAAAAGGAGGCGCCGTGAGATAAAAGTAAAATTCAATCGGACTCCAATACAGAATAGCAGCCGAGGTACCGGCCGAGAAAAGCATCCCCAGCCAGCTCAGGGTGCTAAACTCCGGTTTTTCGCCGCCAAATCTCTTATTGGCAAATTTACCAAATATAAAGTAGAGCACTACCCCCAGATTGGCCAGAACAAAGATTTCATAAGCCCAGCCCATTTGGCCGGTTAAAAAGGTGAATACGGTGTTTACGGCATTGGTTCCGGCCTCAGGATTCGTAATAATTGCCCCGCAGATCACGGCAACTAATAATAATGGCGGCCAAAACAACATTTGATCAATCTTTTTTTCTTCTGTACTCATTGCACGCCCCTCCTGACTACAATTTAAATGATTCCGCCTGTACGGTCTGCCTTATTTCCCCTCCTCCAGGTGTGGTTTCGCCAGTAACTAACGCAATTGTTATGCCATAATTGACAACAAGGCCGGAACAAACCCCGAATAGTTTGATTTTTATGAAAAATCCCCTTATTGCCGGCAAAGGCTGTTATCTTTTTAAAAACAGCACTTTGTCTATCCGGTGAAGAATTATTTTTCACCTATACGGAATAAACAGTATGTCTACCAGGGATTTACGCAAATGAAAAGAATCTTGTCACTGAAAAAATTCTTTTCTCTACACGCTACGTGAAGGGGTGATCTTCATTGCTTGAACATAAACAAAAAAGCCGGGAGGAATTAAGCCGGGAAAACAGGCTGCTGCACGAAATTATCGACGCGATATCGGAAGGTGTCTATGCGGCCAATAAAGATGGAACTATCCTGATTTACAACCAGGCCTTTGAGAAAATCGAGGCTACCAAAAGGTCGAATATGCTGGGCAGGAAGGATGTTGACGTCTATTCGCTGCCATCGGGGACCCTGCAGCGCATGGCCGTGATGCAAAGTAAAAAACCGCTTCTGGAGCAGTACATGACCTATCATTTATATACCGGAAAAAGGGTTGATATTGTTTACAATTCCTATCCATTTTTCGAGGATGGCGAACTCACGGCAGTGTACTCCATTAACCGGGATATCCCCTCTATCAACGAGCTTTTAACAAAGGTTGTCAACTGTTTCGATCAGAACAAATCAAAAAACCGGCCCAACGGCACCAGCTTCACCCTTGATGACATTGTCGGCATCAGCCCCTTAATCAAGCAGGCGGTTAAGCAAGCCCGCCGGATAGCCACAACCGCCTCGACAGTAATGATTTATGGGGAAACCGGCACCGGCAAAGAACTCTTTGCCCAGGGAATCCATAATGCCAGCTCCTATAGCTCACGCCCCTTCATCGCCGTCAACTGTGCCGCAATCCCGGAAACCCTGATGGAGAGTCTGCTGATGGGTACGGTAAAAGGGGCCTTCTCCGGCGCTATTGATGCCCCGGGACTATGCGAGCAGGCCGAAAATGGCACCTTGTTCCTGGATGAAATCAACTCACTGAGTATTCCGTTGCAGGCCAAGCTGCTGCGCTTACTGCAGGATAAAAAGGTGCGGCGGCTCGGCGACAAAACCGAGCGTAAAATCAACTGCCGCATCCTCAGCGCAACCAACCAGAATTTATATGAAGCTGCCGGCAGCGGCTCTTTCCGGGATGATCTCCTCTACCGTTTAACACCTGTTGTTTTACATATCCCGCCCCTCAGACAGCGCCCGGAGGATATTCCCGTACTCGCCCAGGAGTTTATAGCCCGCTTTAACGAGCAGCTACATTTGGCGATTCATCAGATCTCACCCGACTTGCTGGAGCTTTTATCCCTATATAAATGGCCGGGCAATGTGCGGGAGCTGGAGCATGTCATTGAGAGCGCCATGAGTATTGTTGAAAGCACGGCAACCGAGGTGGTCCTGGAAGATTTGCCCGCCTTTTTAATAAAACGCATGCTTAATAATTTAGCGGAAAAAAAGCCCGCTACCCTGCCGGCAGCTGAAACAACCGGCAAACCGCTGGTGGAATACCTCCGGCAGTGTGAGGCCGAGTTAATACACAACACCCTGCGACTGACTAACGGCAACGTAAGCGACAGTGCCAGGCAACTGGGCATTTCCCGCCAGGACCTGCATTACCGCCTGCGTAAGCTGGGCATTAAATCCTCGGCCTACAAAACAAAATGAATAAGTCTTTTCAGATAAAAAACAGCCCATTGCGCAGGGCTAACCGGTATTTATTTTTCAGCATCGCTCCTCTATCACAGCAATTGGCATAATATTTGCTTTATTTTTTTAATAACATGATCTACCCAAGGAGGCTGAAAAATGACAAAAACTACTCACTTGCCCGGCGTCGAAGATTCACCCTTGACGCCTTTCTTAAAAAAGCTGGCTGTTTATACCAGCGGCGGTCCCTTTTTAGACGGCTATATCCTGACAATCATCGGTATGGCCCTGCTCCAGCTGCAGCCGGAACTTCAGCTGGACTCCTTCTGGACAGGGATGATCGGCGCCGCCGCCCTGATCGGTTTATTGGTGGGGGGCGCAGTCTTTGGCTATGTGACCGACCTGACCGGCCGCCAGTTTATGTACAAAATTGATCTTATTGGGATTATAATTTTTTCAATTTTGCAAATGTTTATTACTACAGCCGGAGAACTAGTCTTCCTAAGATTTCTCATTGGGCTGGCGGTTGGTGCAGATTATCCGATTGCCACCGCTTTGCTGGCCGAGTTCTCACCCCGCCGGTATCGCGGCGCCATGATGGGACTGCTGGCCAGCGCCTGGTATGCGGGTGCCGTTGCCGCCGGTATCGCCGGCTACCTGCTGTTACAGACAGGCCCTGATGCCTGGCGGTGGATGCTGGGGAGCGCTGCCATCCCTGCCCTTATACTAGTGAGCGGGCGCTGGGGCACCCCCGAGTCGCCCCGCTGGCTTGCCAGCAAGGGACAAACCGGTGAGGCGCTTGCAGTGATTAAACAGGTATACGGACCTCATGCCAGCCTGCAGGACCTGGATGAGGGGGCAACGGAGAAAACCCGGCTCCGCAAACTGCTGGAACCGGATTATCTCAAAAAAACCCTGTTTGTGGGCTTATTCTGGACCTTCCAGGTAGCGCCGTGTTTTGCCATTTATACCTTTGCCCCGCAAATTTTAGCGGCCTTCCGTCTGGGCAGCGGCAATGACTGGATCATCGGCTATGCCGTCATCAACATATTTTTTCTCACCGGGACGCTAGCGTCAATCTATCTTGTTAACTGCTTTGGCCGGCGTCCCCTCATCATCTGGAGCTTTAGCTTTATGACCCTGGCCATGTTCGTCTTAGGGATAGCGCCCGGAGCCCCGGCCTGGCTGATCTTCTGCGGCTTTGCTGTCTATGCCTTTTTCTCCGGCCCGCCCAGTGCCCTTGACTGGATCTATCCCAACGAGCTGTTTCCCACCAGCATCCGCGCCTCGGCCGTCGGCGTAGTGACTGCCATCAGCCGGATCGGCGCCGCCATTGGCACTTTTGCCCTGCCCTATTCTTTACAAACCCTGGGCATAAGCACTACCATGCTGCTCAGCACCCTGCTGACTTTTCTGGGGTTAGTGGTCTGTGTGGCCTGGGCGCCGGAAACAAGGGGCTTAACCCTAAAAGAAGCGAGCGCCCTGGTCTTGGACAAACAGTAGTGTCTTGGTTATGTTAGATTTTAGTTTTAGGGCGAGACAAATGGAAGGGGGTGGCTCTAATGCCCACAATTTTACTGGCCTGCCAGACGATGCAGGCTGAGGTTGAGCTGGCCAGGCAACAGGCAGGTACCAGCTATCCTGTATTTTACTTTGCTTCCGGCTTGCATAACACCCCGGACGAGCTGCGCCGGCAACTCCAGGAACAGATTAACGGGCTGAGCAGCACGGACGACGTAATTCTCCTGGCCTTTGGCTGCTGCGGCAATGGCCTGACCGGCCTCAGAGCCGCCCAGGCCACCCTTGTCATTCCCCGCATTGATGACTGCATCACCTTGCTGCTGGGATCAACCAAAGCCCGCAAAAGCATCCCCAATGAAATCAGCACCTATTTCCTGACCAAAGGCTGGCTTGATCCTGGCGGGAATATTATGTGGTCCTATACAGCCTGGGTTGAGCATTATGGGGAGCAAAAGGCCCTGCGGCTGGTAAAAAAGCTGCTGCACCATTACACCCGGTTTCTCATTATCGATACCGGTTCCTATGATATCGGCGAGATGGTAAATAGCGTCCAAAAATTCGCCGCCAGGCTGAATATGCAGTACGGGGTTGTTCCCGGTTCCCTGCGGTTATTACAAAAACTGCTGACAGGCCCATGGGATGAAGAGTTCATTGTGCTTAACCCCGGCCAGGAAACCCGGTTGCAGGATTTCTATCCGGCATTATAAAAAAACAGGCAGGATGCTCATTAATCAGCATCCTGCCTGTTAAATATGATTATGGCGGTGTTTAACCCCGGCCGCTACCGTAAAATAGTCATCACATCTTCTACCGGCTTGCGCGGCGTTGCTGTGATCTTGTCATTGGCCGGCACCCCCAGCGGGGTCATTGCGGCCAGATGGTACCCGTCTTTGGCAAAGCCGACATACCTGGTTATTTCCTCAGCCGCATAGGTTGGCCCGGTCATCCAGCAAGTACCATAACCACTGCTGGCAGCAGCCAGCAGCAGGTTCTCCATGGCGGCGGCAATGTTCTGGATACCCGGATTGGCCCGGGCGTATTGTTCAGTCTCACTTGCAGGCATCATACCGTCAGCCAGCAGCATATCAGCAATGGTTTCATAAGGACCGGCATAAACCAGAATCAACACCGGTGCTCCCTTGAAAACGGTATGATAGCCGACAGTGCCCCGAAAAGCCTTAATTTTGGCCTCATCTTTTAAATAGGTGCTCAGCTCGGCATTTTTGGCTTCAACCAGCCGGGCAATCTCGGCAATTTTACTTTTATCGGTTACAACAACAAAATGCCAGTTTTGCTGATTTTTGCCGGAAGGAGCCTGGACAGCGGCTTTAATCAGCTCTTTAATCGTCTCCTCAGGTATTTGTTCACCGGTAAACTGCCGGACACTGTGGCGTTGATAAATAAAGTCAAACTTCATGGCTCTTGCCTCCCTATACTATTTTTTCCCCCTGATAGCGCTCACCGCCGGCCGCCGGCATCACCTTGTAGCGCTCAGACCACAACGTTTTGTATTTTATTGCCTGTGCATGAATACTGTCCCACTCTCCCGGCACTGATTTAATAATTTTTGCCGGTACCCCGACTACCAGAGAGTGCGGGGGAATTACCTGGTTCTCTCTAACCACGGCGCCGGCTGCGATAATGCTGCCCTTGCCGACGACGGCACCATTAAGCACGACTGCCCCCATGCCGATTAAACAATGCTCTTCAATTGTGCAGCCATGAATAATGGCATTGTGACCAACCGTAACATAATCGCCAATCAGGGCCGGATGCTCATCAGCAACATGCACAACACTACTGTCCTGTACATTGGAATATTTGCCGATTTCAATCCGGTTTACATCACCTCTGACGACAACATTAAACCACAGGCTGCTGAATGCCTGCATTGTCACTGCTCCAATCACCTTGGCACCATCGGCAATAAAAATTTTTTCATCAAGAGTTGGTGTGATTCCTTCAAATTCTTTAATCATTGCTGCATCTCCTTCTGTCATGGGCTGTCATGGGGACGGTTCTTTTGACATAACCAGCTTCCTCAGTTTTTCCCTGTTAATTCCCACTATTTCAGCTGCTTGCCGCAGCGAAATGCCTGTTGCCTGTACAAGTTCCCGGATGACATGCCTCAGAGCAGACAAACACTCCCTTTTATTTATATCCTCAGGGTTTATTCTATGTTTAACCAATAATTCCTGTAATATAACAGCAGGTTCTTTATCAGACCTTTCCGGTACATCCAAGAAGGTTTTGGGTTCCACGGCCCGATGAAACCGGGCAAAGCATTCTTGGGCAATCGCTTTATTAATATGGAACAGCTCAAGAATTTCTTCCACCTCACACAGGCTGCGGTCAACCGGACCACCCATATACAGGCCATAACTGCTCCAGGGATAACTTAAACCACGTTTGTCGCCAGCTTTCTGCGGATTATGATGGACATACCTGAGCAAGGAAAGCAGATAGGCTTCATCTTCTACCGGCTCACTGCGAAAGCGGTCCTGAAAAACATGACCGACCCTTTTTAATTTTTGATTATAATAGTTGGCATAAGCTACGCCAATGCGTTTCATGAGCGTGTGAACGGGATCACCACTTTCCAGATCTTCTCGCAACACTAAATGGGCATGGTTATCCATAATACAAAATGCATACAGCTTTTCTTTAGAGTCTTGCTTTTTTTGCCAAAGGATTTTGACAAACTTATCCTTATCCTCATTTGCACCAAAAATTGCCTTTTGTTCATTTCCACGCAGCATTATGTGATAAATTCCCGATTGACTTTTTCGCCTGGCATGTCTCGGCATTAATTATCACCCACAATTTATCTTTACATATAATATTGGGTGTGTCAAGAGAACCGTCCCCGTGACATTTCGACTGGAAAAAAGGATGCCTTGAAGGCATCCTTTTTTCGAATCTGCTTTCTGTAGCGGGAAAAAACTCAGCCCGTTTAGTTTTTGATGCTTGATTTCCATAAGCCATGGAGCTTGCAATAGGCTGCCGGCATATAGTCGCCGGCCGGACATTGGTAGATCCCTAAATTCTTCCCCATTGCCATTCAGCCCCTTTCTCCATGCTCTGCTTTCACTAGGCCAATGTGGCTTGCACCCGCTCCGCCTGGGACATTGCCGCCAGTTTTTGTACGGCCGCCACCTCCAGCCCCAGAGCTTCAGCAACACGTTTTCCATAATCGGCATCTGCTTTATAGAATAAAGCCGCCTGCCGGAGCTGAATTCTTTTTTGGGCTTGCCCCAGGTTGCCACAGATATTCGAAATCAGATGGTCCCGGTCGGTATCACTCATTACCCGGCGGTAGAGTTCTCCGGCCTGAACAAAATCCACATCAGCCAATGGATATTCATGCCGCGCAACCGTGCCGGTAACAGGCAGCACCGGTGGCGCATACTCCGGAGCAGGAGCCGGTCCGCCAAAGGTGTTAGGATAATAATTAGGCCCCGCACCGCCGTTGTCATCAACGGTCATGAAACCATCACGCTGATAGGTGCTGGCACTGGCGGCCTTAGGTTTATTAATCGGTATCTGGTGAAAGTTTGGCCCCAGGCGGTGACGATGAGCGTCAGGGTAGCTAAACAAACGTCCCTGCAGCATCCGGTCCGGTGAGGCCGCGATTCCCGGAACAAAGTTCCCCGGTGAAAAAGCAGACTGCTCCACTTCGGCAAAGAAATTGTCCGGATTCCGGTTCAAAACCATCTTGCCAACCGGAATTAACGGATAATCCGCATGATACCAAACCTTGGTAATATCAAAAGGATCAAATTTGTAAGTGGCGGCGTCTTCCGGCGGCATGATCTGCACATAGGCGGTCCAGGACGGATAATCACCCTTTTCGATGCTGTCAAACAGATCCCGGGTGGCACTGTCCGGGTCTTTGCCGGCCAATTCAGTGGCTTCTGCCTCAGTAAGGGTCTTAAAGCCTAAGTCAGCTTTAAAATGCCATTTAAACCAGTAGTGTTGGCCCTCATGGTTATAGAACATAAAGGTGTGGCTGCTGTGCCCATCCATATGTCGGAAGGTTTTAGGGGTCCCCCGGTCAGAGAAAAGAATTGTGACCTGGTGAATAGATTCAGGGGTAAGGGACAGAAAATCCCACATCATATCAGGGTCTTTGGTATGCTTAGCCGGGTGTCTTTTTTGTGTATGTATAAAATCGGGGAACTTGATGGCATCACGAATAAAGAAAATGGGGGTATTATTGCCAACCATGTCATAGTTGCCCTCTTCGGTATAAAACTTAATAGAAAAACCTCTGGGATCTCTTGCCGAATCGGCCGAACCCTTTTCTCCGCCTACTGTGGAAAACCGGAGAAAAAGATCTGTTTTCTTGCCAATCTCAGAGAGAAAAGCCGCCCGGGTATATTTAGTAATATCGTGGGTAACCTCAAAGTAACCGTGGGCTGCGGTTCCTTTGGCATGCACAACACGCTCGGGGATTCTTTCCCGGTCAAAATGAGCCAGCTTTTCAATGAGATGAGTATCACTCAATAAAGTATATCGGGGGTTTTCTGTGGTAATCGAGTCTTGATCATGGAAAACTGGATTACCCAAATTTGTCGTTAAAATCTTCTGTTCCTTATCACTCATACACACTCAGCCTCCAAATTTTATTTAGTGATTACTTTAATGGCTTATGCCTGATTTCAGATATTTATATTAGATACTTTTTCACCTCCTTATATCTAACTACGCTACCAGACCACAATTTTTTTTTACAGATTTCTTTTTTTAATTAAAATATTGGAAAATTATATAACCTTGTACCATTATTTTAAATATATACTGATAAACTGTCAATCTTTATTAAGACTATATATTCGTTAAAGATTGGCTAAAATTATAAACAAAAAATCACCATTAACATCTCATAAATGGTGATTTTTGTAGATTCACATACTTTATTGTTTTTTGGTATTAATACCAAGAAGCTTACATGACTTATAATACAATGCCACTGTCCAGCCAACCCCCACCAGTACTAACAACATAATCTCCTGTCCGCTCATACGAATGCACCTCCGTTTATTTGAAGGCGGACATCCGGTTAGAAGGAGCTTCCCGGGGGCATAATCAGTTGCTAGAATTATCGAACCTTTCTTTGCTCGAAAAGCTCTGTCCTCCTAGTCACTCCAGGAAGTTATTCTGGTTGGTTGGCCGTATAGCAATATTGTACCGCAAATAGTGCCGGACAGCAATAAAAAGCTGAGAAAATATTGGGCAAACTTGCGCTCATCATAGTTGTCTGGAGTTCGGCAGCGTAAAGCCCCGCCCCATAACTTCAGCCGCATCCTGAACAATCATAAACGCCTGGGGATCAGACTCGTGGACAAGCTGTTTAATCTTCGCAATCTGGGTAAGACTGACGACGACAAACAGCACCTGCTTGCTTTGATGGGTAAAAGCGCCTTCGCCGTTAAGGATAGTAACCCCCCGCCCCACCTCTTTTAGGATGGACGAAACAATACTGTCAGTATTGTAGGAAACGATAAAGACCGTTTTCCTGCGGTTAAAGCCCTCTACCACCTTATCGGTCAGGTTAGCGGTGACGAACATGGCAAATAGCGTCAGCATGGCCAGCTTAAGCCCGAATAACAGGGCGGCAACCACCATAATAACACAGTTAATGGCAAAACCAACGACCCCAAAATTAAGAGAATAGTATTTTTTGACAATGGCAGCAACGATATCGAGTCCGCCGGCATTGCCATTGACCCGGAAAATAAGGCCGCTGCCAATCCCGGAAATCACCCCGCCGGTCAGGGCGGAGATGATAGGGTCATCAATAAGGTTGTACTGCGAAAAAAACCGAGTGCCATCGACGGCCACAGAAAAAAGGATGGTGCCAAATATTGTGTTGATCGTATAGTCTTTCCCCAGCAGCCGGTAGGCAGCATAAAGCAACGGGATATTCATCACAAAGATCTGTATGCCGATCGGCAGGCCAAACAAAAAATAAAAAATAATAGCCAGACCGGAAATCCCGCCGCTAAGCAGGTGATGGGGGACCAAAAACCCATTAATGGAAATGCTGGCGATAACACAGCCGACAGCTACCCAAAAGTATTGATTAAACTTATTTCGCATACATTCCTCCAATTAATCCTACATTCATCTTACCCCTAATAGGATTCTACCATACTGTAAAAAAATCCGGAATACTTTCGTCTTTTTACAGTATGGTACCAGTACAATGCACAGCAGAAAACTCAGCACACACAGCACTGAGCTTCCAGTTACATTTTGCCTAGCCTGCGGTTATCTGCAGCCGCGAATCAGAGCTTCTCCGCCATATTTTCCAGAATGCCGGCAGCGGCGTTAAGCTCCTGAATGGAAGCCGTTATCTCCTGGATAGCTGCGGCCTGCTCCTCGACCACCGCATTCGCCTTATGAATTCCCTGGCCAATCAAACCAACCTGGGATTGAACCCGCTGCAAAATGGCATTAATCTGGCTTATGCTTTCGTTACTGGAGCTTGAGAGTTTCCTGATTTCCCCGGCAACCACACTAAACCCCCGCCCAAGCTCACCGGCACGGGCCGCCTCAATTGCAGCATTCAGACCTAAAAGATTGGTTTGGCCGGCGACATTTTTAATAAAAGCCACGACCTCATCCGTATCCTTGGTATCATGTTTAGCTTCATCCGTATACTGCAGCAGCTCCTTATTAGAGGTAACCAGATCCTGAATACCGGCCGCTACATGGCTGATCCCGTCGGTAATCTGCCGGAGTGAGGCGGAGAGACTGTTGGCCAGATTATAGACCTCCCGCTGCCGGTTAAGGCTTTTAGCAATACCAATCGTCCCGATTACCTGGCCCTGGTTGTCTTTCACCGGCACATCAACGGATCGCACATCAATACCGACTACTTCCTTGGGTATTACCATCGATATGGCCGCTGCCTGGGCAATAGCCTTGCTGGAAGACGATCCTGCCGGCAGGGGATCGCCGTCTTTGACATTAACCCTGATGCTGGGACTGTGCAGGATAGTCAGGTATTTTTGCTTATCGGTCACCGACAGTGTAACATCATCTTCAAATAGTTGCTGGAGATAGGGCGCCAGCAGGTTAAAGGCCTCTAACACCGCCTGCATATCTGTTTTATGCTCATGGTCTTGCATGAAAGAAAAACCCTCCTCTTCGTCACTCAAATATACAACCAGGCTGGGTAATGATATAACAGTTATATTATAGCTTATCTCCGACAGCTAATCGAATTTTTTTCCCAGAACCGACGGCGTTATTATCGTCAGAATACCGGAGAAAGACATCCGGAAAAAAGATTGCCACGGCTGACCGCTGCTAAGCAATGCCGTGGCAATCTTTTTTTGTTTAGCCGGTCTTACTAATTCAGGCCCAGCTCTTTGCGTTTCTTTTCAATATGGTTCACATAGATTTGCACCGTCTTGTCGGCACTGGTTTCGACCGTGAGTTTCCCCAGACCCAGGGTTTCAGTGGTTTCGGTCAGCGTCTTAACCACCAGCTCGCTGCCGGTAACGGACGGTACCGGGGCGACATGGACGAGCCAGCCTAAAGCAATGGCGGTGCAGGCATCAGCAACCGCCTTCTGCTCCAGATATTCCGGGGCGCCAATAACAAGCGGCAGTTTATTGGTATCCACATCTAAGGCATCGGCGATTTCCTTGGCAGTTTGCGTCATTTTACCGATATCGACACAGGCGCCATAAGAAAGTACCGGCGGAATTCCCAGGGCCTTACACACCTCTTTCAGGCCGGGGCCGCATTCTTCGGCGGCCTGCGGATTAGTTAGGCCGGTGTATTCCATTACCGAAGACGTGCAGCCGCCGGATAGAATCAGAATGTCTTTTTCGATCAGGCCTTTGGTAATGCGGAAAATATTACTGCCACCCTGGCCGTAGCGGGCGGTGGTGCAGCCGACAATTGTGGCGATACCCCGGATTTTACCGGCAGCAATGGCATCTATCAGCGGTTTCCAGGTGCCGCCGAGCGCTTCTTTAACCGACTCGGTGCTAAAACCAATCATGCAGCCCTCGGAAACATGGGGGGGAATATATACCTCACGATTTTCCGCTTTCCGTTTACCAAAGGCGCTGACGGCCATATCGAGAATTTTTGCTGCCTGCTGTTTCATCTCTGCCGGCTTAAACTCGACAACCTCGGTACCAGGCATGCGGATGACTTCATGGGTACTTACCATCATTGTGCCAAACCGCTGGGCATAAAGCGGCAGGGTGGGAATGGTGCAATTATAGTCAAACATAAACAGGTCCACGGCACCGGTGGCCAGAAGATATTCCTCCGAAAGCCACTCGCCCTCCTGGCCGGCGTAAGCGCTCATTGCCCCGGTATCACTATAGTTGAGCAGCTGCTGCCCCTCACAGACATGGCCCAGCACCTGCAGGCCGCTGGCGCCGGCCTGCCGGGCTTTATCCTGCCATTCCGGCGTGGAGGCCAGTTCAATAACCACATGCGCCGTGAGGGGCATATGGCCATTGGTAATGATATTGACCTTATCTTTTTGCAGGAGTCCCATATTCTGCTTGGCCGCCCGGATTTTCTGGGTGCCCATAAGTATTTCCTGAAGTATGTCAAGGGCGAACAAGCCCTGGTATTCGTTGATTATGCCCAGCCGGACTGAGGTTAACAGAAAGTCAACAGCATCTGCGTTGAGGTTAGTCATACACTTTGTTTGCGCAAAACCAACCTCACTGAAGCCACCGCCGGGGTAGATATTCAGCTTCCGCCACAGCTCCTGGCGTTTGGCAGGAGCGAATGCTTTCACCATCGCGGCTTCTTCCCAGTAGGGTTTGCCCATATCGGCCAGCACCCAGTCGGCAAAATTAACCGCGACTTTGTTTAACTCCTCACGGCTGTTTAAGCCGGCCATTTCCGCATATTTTAAAAGCTTTTGACTGTCCCGTATTTTAAGGCCGCTGTCGGGGTTCCCGGCAGCAGCTTTCAGGGCCCGGGCAGCCTGCTGGGCGTGAAAGATATTCGCCGAGGTGCCAATGGTTACATGGCGGTACACAAAATTCCTGGCCACCATAACATCGGCATCAACACCGCAATTGCCGCGGGGGGCTTTGGGGCTGATCCGGCAAGGGCCGTTGGCGCACAGCTGGCAGGACAGACCGGAAGAACAGAAATTGCAGCGAATCTTCTCCTGTTGTTCAAAGCGATCAAACACATTGGTCAGACCTTGCGCATGGACATGCTGATACATCTCGCGCAGGGCCGGATCAATAATGACATTGAGCGGAAAACCGTCTTTCGACTGATCCTGCACCTTGATATGCTCCCGCTGCCACTTATGTACTGCCGGCATAGAGGCCGGGGCTTTTTCGATATCATAATATTTCCTGGCGTTCTTATGCACGTCAAAATGCCCGTCCGGATTGTTCGTGCTGCTGGCATCGCCTTTATTAGGCACTGATTCCACATCACCGCGGCTGGTCGTATCATCACTTTTGATTAGCGTATCATTAGCCATACAGGTCCTGTACCTCCTTTGATTTCTGATCTTAGTTTATTACCAAAAGAGTATTCTTATATACAGGCCTGTCAATAATTCCATACTGCTTATTCGGAATAACCCTTGCCCCCGCTAACGCTATCTGTTAAACTTTTAATATTAGGGGGAATTCAATAATGAAACTCATTAAAGAAATTGCCGACTGGGCCTATAGCCTGGCTGTGGCCTTAGCACTGGCCATTGTGATTAACGCCTTTGTCTTTCAGCCCACCCGGGTAGTAGGGAACTCGATGGAGCCCAACCTGCATAACAATGATTATGTTTTTGTATCGAAGTGGTCCCACACCTTTGCCAATGTGCCTGAATATGGTGACATTGTTATTATTGACAGCCGTGTGTTCCGGGAGCGCAGCGTAAAAGACGACCTGGCCGACCCGGTCTCCACTTATCTTAGTGTTGCCAAACTGGCCGAGGTCGACAATCATATCTGGATAAAGCGGGTTGTCGGCAAGCCGGGCGATACCATTGAAATCAAGGATGGAAAAGTATACCGTAACGGCACCTTGCTTGACGAAACTTATCTCAAGGAAACTATGCGGGTAGCCGCTCCGAAAAAGGTCATTATCCCGTCCAACCAGGTGTACGTGTTAGGCGATAATCGCAACAACTCCAGCGACAGCCGCTATATCGGACCCGTTCCGGTCAGTCATGTGCTCGGAAAAGTAGTCATGACCCTATAGGATAGCAAACAGTCAGGGTGGCTAGCCACCCTGCCTGTTTTATTGTTGTTTCCTTGCCTGCTCTTAGTCCCGCACCCGCACCATCGTCCAGACCCCCACAGCCAGCAGCAGTACGGCATATATAACTTTAGGTAATAAAAGCTATTCGTTTTATGTATTTTACTTATAGTTCTGTAAAGTGTAAACTATATACAGGCATTAAATATGCCCACGTCATGAGCCTAAAGACCAGGTGTCTAAGGCTTTTTTTTTGTTCAGCAGGCCGCTTCTGCGCCGGCCTGGAGTCCGGCTTCATTTCAGTCTTACGTCAACACCAAATAAACAGGCGGTATAATTCAGCCATTCCCGGGCGGCATAGGACAAATAGGTATCTTTTTTCCAGATTACAGCCAAATGCCAGGGCCTGATTTCCTCCGCCAGGGGCAAGGCTTTCACAACACCACCCGCCAGTTTGGCACATACCATTTTGGGCAACAGGGCCACCCCCAGCTTAGCGGCCACAATTTCCACCATAAAATCCCACTGCGAGCTTTCGCACAATACCCTGGGCATAAAACCATATTCCCGGCACTTTTCGATAATATGGTCATGCAGGGCAAAGTCCTTACGATACATAACCACCGACTCATCGGCTAAGTCCGTAATATGGGCAATATCCCGGGCCGCCAGCCGGTGCTCCGGGTGAACAATGAGCTGGATCGGATCTTTAACAAAAGCAAACAGCGAAAAGTTTGCTTTATTTTTAACGGGCAACACTACGACCCCGATTTCCAGCTGACCTTCTTCCACCATCTTTTCAATCGCTTTCGAACCAACCTCGATTAAATCAATCAGAATATCAGGATATTTTTTCTTAAATTCGCCAATAGCAATCGCAAAAAAGCTCGTCTCAACCATTGGCGGAATCCCAATACGAATCTGCCCTTTGCGGCAGCCGATCAACGCATCCAGGTCGGCAGCGGCATTGTTGAGCGAAGCGATGATGTTAATCCCGTGTTCATAAAGCGCCTGGCCGGCATCAGTCAGTTTAGTTTTCCGGCCTGACCTGTCGATCAGGATAACCCCGAGTTCATTCTCCAGATTGCGCACCATCTTGCTGATAGACGGCTGCGAAACATGAAGTGCCTGGGCTGCTCTGGTAAAACTCCCCTGCTTTGCTACTTCAATAAAATATGTTAAATGCAGAATGTCCACAAAAAAATATGCTCCTCCATCAAAAAATAAGGTACATAGTTCAAAAAAGAACTATATACCTTATACTATGGCTGGCCTTACCAATAACTGTCAAGAGTATTTTGTGGTTACGAGGGTACAGCCCGGTCCCAAAATTCCTTGGTCCTGGTTATGTCCTGCGTAACAGGAATGGGTACAATTTTTTCCCGTTTATCAACAAGCACACCCGGTTTTGTTAACCCCTTATCATTGGACGGCAGTTTATAGCCGAATAGCCATGTTAGTAACGCTTGCATATGTTTCTCCCCTTTACCTAAATGACTGGCGCTTACATTGATTGTAAAGGTATCGGCCACTTAAGTAAAATATCTATTATGCATAGGCATAATTACCTGTAGTTATACAAGGGAGAAAGGGTTACGCTCACACCTCCCGGAGCTCTACCGCCGGCATCAGGCGGGCGCCGAGATAGGCCAGGCTGGACGCCCGGAACCGGAACCATTGCCTGATCGGCACAGTAACCGGCGCCGGCAGGGCGGCATCAATAAAGCGGGTAAGGATTGGCCTGAGCAATTGAAAATCGATCAGAAATCCGTCATGACCGTGCGGGCTGTTAATCACCGCCAATTCGGCCCGGATGCCCACCCGGCGCAAGGTTGCCGCCAATTCTTCCTGCTGATGCGGCGGGTACAGGATATCGGAACTGACCCCGACAATCAGCATCCGGGCATCGATGCGGGCCAAAGCATCCTCATACGTTGCGTAACCGGCGCTTATATCGAAAAGATCCAGGGCCCGCAACAGATAGAGATAGGAATTGGCATCAAAGCGTTTAACGATATTCGCGCCCTGGTAGTCTAAATAGTTTTCCACTTCAAACTGTCCGCTCCGTGTGCGCCGGCCAAACTTATAGGCCATAGACAACTCGCTCTGATAGGTAATCATGCCCAGGGCCCGGGCCGCCGCCAGGCCTTTCTCCGGGCCAGGCCCGCCATAATAATTACCGTTTTGCCAGGCGGGATCAAGCATAACCGCCTGGCGGCCCACCCGATTGTAGGCAATGGCCTGAGGGGCTGCATAGCCTGGGGCGGCAATCACAACAACGGCATCAATAAAACCCGGATAGCTTACCGCCCATTCCAG
Organism: Sporomusa termitida; assembly: GCF_007641255.1. Classification (NCBI taxonomy): domain Bacteria; kingdom Bacillati; phylum Bacillota; class Negativicutes; order Selenomonadales; family Sporomusaceae; genus Sporomusa; species Sporomusa termitida. Next base: position 760,864 of record NZ_CP036259.1, on the reverse strand, counting down.
CGCCTGCATCCCGCCCATCGAACCGCCAATGACCAGCGCCAGGTGCTGAATCCGCAGCACTTCCAACAGCCGTTTCTGGACCTTTACCATATCTTTAACGGTTATCTCCGGAAAACCCATGCCATAGGCCCGGCCGGTAGCCGGATCAGGCGAAGCGGGACCTGTTGTCCCCTGGCAGCCGCCGAGCACATTGGCGCAAATAACATAAAACCGGTCGGTGTCAAGCGTCCGCCCGGGACCGATTAACGGTTCCCACCAGCCTTGCTCATCATAGGGCCCGTGGGCCGCCGGGTGGCTGTCACCGGTCAGCGCATGCGCCACCAGGATGACATTGTCACCGGCCGCAGACAGTGTACCATAGGTTTCATACGCCACCGTTATCTCGGTTAAACAACCGCCCTGCTCCAGGGTAAAAGGATCTTCCGGGCTGGCAATTTGGGCCAGCTTGAGCTGTGACCGCCATCTAAAACCGGGAAAAAAGGTAACAACCATGAACTTAGCCCCCTTTGTAATGATTTAACCAGTACCTTGGCACAGTTAGATGTTAGGTTTAGACAACGTAGATTTTTTCGCAATGCAAGGCGGAGGAACCGCGCAGATCGGCAATCTGTAAGGTGACGACAACGAAGCAGTGCGGGAAAAGATGCGTTGTATAACCTAACATTTGACTTTGTCAAGGTACTAGTGCCTTGGCACAGTTAGATGTTAGTTTTAGACAACGTAGATTTTTTCGCAATGTAAGGCGGAGGAACCGCGCAGATCGGCAATCTGTAAGGCGACGACAACGAAGCAGTGCGGGAAAAGATGCGTTGTATAACCTAACATTTGACTTTGTCAAGGCACTAGGTAATAAAAATTGAAAACCCCCTCGCTAGAGGGGGCATATTAATATATACCTAATCCCTCTCATCTCCCAGGAATATCTACTGATTCCTGCTGGAATTAGCACCTCTGCGTAAATACGCCGGTTGCCGGGTGTCATCGGGCCAGTCCCTCGACCTCTCTGGATAAGAGTTAATATGAAATTAGCGGGTTGTAATGTATAAATGATAGCTAAGCTGAGAACATTTGTCAAGTATATCCTTTGCTTTTTTTACAATTTAAGGAGGCATTTAACCATAAAACCGATTATAATAGATACAGGGATTTTGTCCTCCCGACTACGCCGCCCGGCATAATGGTAAGGAGCAATAGTATGCGTGGATTATATGAGCTATACAATACCCTGCTGACTGCCTATGGTCAGCGAAACTGGTGGCCGGCCGAGACACCCTTTGAAATGATGGCAGGTGCCATTCTGACGCAAAATACCACCTGGACCAATGTGGAAAAGGCCTTGACCAATTTAGGCGACCGGTTATCGCCAGCCTTTATTGCCGGGGTACAGACCGAAGAACTGGCCCAGCTCATCCGCTCCAGCGGCTATTATAACCAAAAGGCGCTGAAACTAAAAGCTCTGACCCAGTGGTATGAAAAGTATGAGTATAATATAAAAATAGCGGCCGCCGGTGACGGCGAAGCACTCCGGGCTGAACTGCTGGCCGTAAAAGGCATCGGCCGGGAAACCGCTGATTCCATCCTGTTGTATGCCCTGAACAAACCTTTTTTTGTGGTAGATACCTATACAAAACGCCTATTGCACCGGCTTGGTTATGACCTCCCGGCCACTTATGACGGCTTGCGGCTGCAGCTGGAAGCGCACCTGCCGCAGGATGTGTATCTGTACGGGGAGTTTCACGGCCTGATTGTGGAGCATGCCAAACGGCATTGCAAAAAACAGCCCGCCTGCGCGGGCTGCCCTGTTGCCGGCTGCTGCCGGCAGCGTATGTGAGTTATCCCATCATCTCCAGAAAAGCCTGGACCCTGGTTGTGATTTGCTCAACATCGCCCTGGGAATAATCGGTCTCGATCTGCAAAAACGGGGTATTGCCGTTTTGTTTTAAAAATTCTTTTACCACCCGGCTTTCAACATTGTAGGTATGACAGCCCTGCCAGGTAATATCAACAACACCGTCAACGCGATATTCCCCGACCAGTTGGTCAAGCTGCTCCATCCGGGTGGGATTCGGGCTCATACAGGAACAGGGAATCGCCAGATATTTCTCAGCAATAGCCGTCAGCGGCGGCTTGGTTTCATCCACAAGCGTAACATACTGCTTCATCCCTGAACAGTTTTCAATATAGACGACAGCGGCGCCGCAGTCTTCAATAATCTTGATCACCTTGTCGGCGCCGACCCCGGTCGGCACACCGGTAACCAAAATCCGCTTGGCGCCTTGGGGCCTGGCCGCTTCCCCATTGGCGACACTCTCTTCGATATCACTGATAACCGCCTTGATTTGCTCGGCAAACGCGGCCCGGTCGGTCACAAAGTTCCGGCCCCAGAGCAGCTTCAGGAAATCCTGACCGGTCATGGGGACCGGGTCATTTTTCAAATAGCCGGCCAGTTGCTGCATCAGCCGCCGTTCTTCGTTCAGGACCTGAATGGCGGCCTGCAGTTTTTCATCAGTAATTTGGGTATCAAGCTCAGCCTCCAGCAGTTCCTTTAATACCTGTACCTCATGGAGCCAATAAGCCTTGTCGCTGTCAGCCAGATAACTTTGCGGCATTTTCATGACATGCACCGCTTTAAAGCCTTTCATAAGCTCAAACATTTTTTTCTTGCCGTCACAGGTTGTTTCGCCAATAATAAGGTCGGCATACAGAAAATACGGACACTTATCCGTCACCGCCAGGCCATAGGAAGATTTAATCAGCGGACAGAAATTACGGGGCAGTGACTTCTCCCCGTCGGGAATCCCCTCTTCTTTGGTCGCGCACAGGGAAAACCCCAGGGCACCGGCCGCCAGCACAAGCTCCTGCGGTGCATAGACACAGTAAAAACCGACAACCTTTTTGCCTGCTGCCTTAATATCCTTAAGCATCGTAAACGCATCTGCCATAAACTGCTCCCCCATTTATACAAGTTTTTAAAGCTGACCGGCAGCCTCCCAGGCATACAGTGCCGCCCCGATCGAACCGGCAAATATTGCCTGCCCGGTGGTAATAACAGACAGCCCCAGCCGCAGCGCCAGCTGACGCCGGAGAGCCTGGTTCTGGGACACGCCGCCGGTAAACGCCACCGGCGGCAGCGGCTGAATGGCGGCGGCCATAACTGCCACCCTATTGGCAATTGAAGTATGCAAGGCGGCAATAATTGCCTCCCGGGGGACGCCCCGGTTGACAAGGCCAATCACCTCGGATTCGGCGAAGACAGTGCACATCGAGTTTATCCTACATGCCGGGCCGTCCGGATCGGCCTCAATCGCACCGATGTCAGCAATGGCAAGCCCCAGGGCCTGCGCCATAACCTGCAGGAACCGGCCGGTGCCGGCCGCACATTTATCATTCATCACAAAATCCTCAACCTTGCCGGCCTCATCCACCCTGATGGCCTTGGCATCCTGGCCGCCGATATCAATGACCGTCCTGGCTGCCGGCAATAAATAACCTGCCCCTCTGGCATGGCAGGTTATTTCCGTCATGGCCTTAGTTACAAACGGCAGACCGAGCCGGCCATAACCTGTCCCCACAATATAAGCCGCCTGCGCCGGGCTTTTGCCGGCCAATGCCGCCGCCAGCAGACCGGCGGCCTGCTCCTGCGGCGCCCAGCCGGCCGGACAAAGGCTATTGGCCATGGTTTTGCCATCATACAACGTCAGCTTAATTGCCGAAGAACCGGCATCAATGCCGGCAACTATTTTAGCTTTCATAGACCACCTATCAGATTGTAATAGATTAATTATAGTTAAATTATAAAAATATTCTATTACCGTATTCGCTATTATTCATCTTATTCCTGCACACTCTAGGGAGAAGAAAACACGGCTTTCGAGAGAAAACGCCGATATTTAAAAAATCTTGACAATATCGCCACCGCTCTTGACAAAGCCCGTGATTGCAGCTTCATTCGCGCAATCGAAGCTGCGCACACGGGATTGCATTGGGGCGCAACCGGTAAAGGGCTTCCTGCCTATTGGCCCCAGTTAACGTTAAAGTAGAGATGAACACGAATGTCAGGCAGTGAAATCGCTCCTTTCTCAAGGCTATATATTTTGGAGCAGATTTTCAAGTAGTATCCGGTACGTTTTAGCAAGACAGTTGGCGATGTTTTTTATCCGCCGCCTCCTGCCCGGATAAAAAGGCTCTATGCTTTCTCAACTTGAGCACGACAGGCAGCACAATTACTGACGCCACGCCGATCTGAACGAGATTACCCGGTACCGATGTCATCGGCGCGAGCCAATTGCCGTAAATAATCCCTTCGGCACCATAATAACCAACTACCTTAATAATACAAGCCGCTGCCAAAGCCAGGACATAAGCCTTAAGAGTCTGGTTCTTTTCGCAAATAGCGCCGACCGTATACCCCATGAACCCGACAATGATCAGGGTAAAGGGCGCCCACAGAAACCAGCCGCCCACCACGTCAAAAAGAGCCATGCCAATTCCTCCCGCCAAAGCGCCAAACCGGCGCCCGTAAAGAATGGCAATTATAAATAAAGGCACATTCCCTAAATGAATTAAACCGCCATTAGCAGCAATGGGAAGACGAACATTAACAAATACTGTACAAATAAATACGAGAGCAATGCCCAATGCTGCATAGACTAGTTGTTTTGTTTGACTGAAAGACCGTTGTTCCATACTGTTTTTTCCACCTTTCCCGTCTTATTAAAGCTTGAGTTTTACTATCACCACTATTAGACCTTTTGCAAAACATGTTTGTATTATAAAACAATTTTGATACTATTAAAATAGGCAGAACTTACATTTTAAATAGGTACAGATAAGAAATATAAAACGCTCACCAAGTTTATTGAGAAAAAAAAGCGACATTACCGCTAAAGGCATAAACCTCCTGTCAGAGCTACACGAGCTCTGACAGGAGGTTTATATTTTTTGCCGTGGCCAGTGTGATACGGTTCTGCAATAGACTTTTATGAAGTGTTTTGTCTTCAGTTGCCTTCTGCATCTTCAGCGTGCGCTTTCGGCCCACTGCCCTTCCTGCCTGCGCTTAGACCTGGCGTTACCACTTCAGTCCCAAGGCTGGATACTGGATGGCTGGCCGGGCCTTCCCAGGCGGAATACCGGCATGGCTTTCTTATTTTTGATAGCAGAGGACAACAGGGACGTCAGACTGCTTTCGCACAGTCTGGCGTCCCCAAATATCTAACAAATGTCCCCGTATATTGTTGAGTCTGGAATTTACTGGTATAATAAAAGGGGTTCACTTCAGGAATTGCGGTTATTTCTTATAGCCTTTGATCCGGGCTAACCGTTCGGCTAGACAACTTGCCGGTCTGACGTGTGTCGAGCACGTCAGAGCTTTCTTATATTAACCCATAGACTGTAAATTATGCAACCGACTAGGGAAAAAAACGGGCTGCCTGTCTCCCGTTACCAGGTACGCCTGGAGTTCTGACCTGCCTGCAGCAGCCGTATGATTGAAGAAAGCAGATATTGCCTTATCTAAAAAAGACCTTTATTCCGGCCTGCAGCAGGCTGAATAAAGGTCTTGCCATTTCAATTTATTTACTGATACCCGCAACCTCTTCATATAAGTCAATAGTCGGTTTTTCTGCCAACAGGCCGGCAATTGCTTTAAACAGTTCTTGCAGATAGGGGGTAGACCCATGAAAGTCAAGGGCTGCTTTATCCACGTACTTTTCGTAAAAAAGAAACTTACCGGCGTCCTGCTGCGAACGGTGCAGCACATATTGCAGCGTACCCTGTTCCAGTTCTACCTTGGGCATGACTGATGTAAGAATATTCTCAAGCTCTGTTTCTTTACCTGGCTTGGCCTTCATAGTTGCTACTAAAACAATCATAGACAGCCTCCGCTCATTTACTTTTTAAATTTCAAACCAAGAGAATAGGCCTGCCCTACACTCTGACCCACACCATAATATAACCTTTCCGGCGGGCTGTAGGAAAAGGGATCTACCTTTCCCAGCACCGGCAGACCATTGTCGCCCAGCACAGCTTCCTCTGCTTTGACATCAACAATCTCGCCAATAAACTGGGTATGCAGCCCGATCTCAATTGTATGCACTAATTTGCATTCCAATATCAGGGGAAACTCCTGCACATACGGGGCATCCACCAGTTCACTTTTAACAGCGGTCAAACCGGCAGCGGCAAATTTATCCGCGTCTTTGCCGCTGACCATTCCGGCAAAATCAGCTTCACTAATAAACTTTTTCGACGGTATGCTGACAGTGAAGGCTTTGCGTTTAATAATATTGTCGTAGGAGGCCCGGATCTTTTGCAAAGACACGGCTACGCACGGCGGGGTTGAGCAGCAAATGCCACCCCAGGCAGCAGTCATGATATTCGGCTCGCCGTTGGCCCCGTAGGTCCCTACCACCCATACCGGCGCAGGCATGGCAAAGGTCTTGGCACCGATTGATTTTTTCATACTTTCACTCCTTTATAGTAAGTTTCCCCATTTTTATCATCTGATGTAATGATAGACAATAATAGTTTTTTTGGCAAGTACGCACTTTTTCGTTTCTTAGTATCTATTGGGAACTGTAAAAGCAACCGCGGCCAGCAAAATGTTGCCGGTAGGGAATGACCACTGCGATCCTGGGAAAGCTATAAAGAAAACACGGCTTGCGCCGAGCCGTTGGCGAAAGCGTAAGCCGCTGTTGCCCTTATCCAGGCGAAAGGTATACTTTCTATCAGGATAAAAAAACAAGGGAGGCTGACCTATGGCATTACAACTTACCCAGAAAGAAACAACCCTTCTGAAAGACCAGGAAACCCATGAAAAAGTATGTATTGAAAAGTATCAGAAATATGCCGCCCAGGCAAGTGATCCTCAACTTAAACAGTTATTTCAATCTTTCGCGCAACAGGAGCAGCAGCACCTGAATACAATAACCGCCATCATGAACGGGCAGGTTCCCAATATGAACCAGGCCCAGCAGGGGCAACAGCCCGCGCAGGCCCAGTCTCAATCCGGTCAGGCAACGGCGGCAGCCCCGTCTGCCTCTGCTGCCAGCACGAACACTGCCGATGCCATGCTTTGTAAAGATATGCTGATGACAGAGAAATATGTCTCTAACACCTATGACACAGCTATTTTTGAATTTACCGACACCAATGTGCGCCAGGCTTTGAACCATATCCAAAAAGAAGAGCAAAAGCACGGTGAAGGGATCTTCAACTACCTGAGCAGTAAAGGCCTGTATAACGTTCAATAAAAACCAAGCGTTAATAACCAAGGCTGCCGGCGGCAGCCTTGGTTATTTAGTCCTGTACCTTGCCCGGTCATACCTGCTCGATTTTTGTATGATACACATGCGCACGATCGGCATAGGCCTGGGCATAACTTGAATATAATTCTTCAATATCCAGGATGAAAAGGTCAGGATTTTTTGCCAAATCCAGCTCCACAATCCGATTGATATCATTGCCGTCCTGGCCGGCGGTAAGGCGAACAACAGGGATCGTTTTACTCTTGATGCCAACCCCCAGAATCAGGCCACTCTGCTGATTGCTAAGCTTCACCGTCTTGCCCATGGGGTAAACAGCTACATTCTGATTGAACCGCTCGACAATCGCCGGATTAAAATACTCGCCGGCGGCTTTGTTCAAAATAGCAACCGCATAATAGATAGGTGTTGGCAGACGGTGCGGCATCCCCACCAGCAAACGGTCATACACATCGGCAATACTGATAATTTGCGCATATTCGGAAATAGCAGCCCCTTTGAGCCCCAGGGGATAACCGCTGCCATTCCAGCGCTCGTGATGCTGGAAGCAGGCATTAATAACCTCAGTTGACAAAGTAGTGTTCTCCCGCAGGATTTCCAAAGAATAGAAAGAATGCCGCCGGTACTCCTCTTTGTCCTGTTTGGTTAAATAATGGGGAAATTGCCGGGCTAATTGCGGGGAAAATCTAATTTTACCGATATCATGCAGCATGGCTGCCAACCCCAGTTCACTTAACTGTTTGGCATCATACCCCATGGCCAGCCCGGTCATAACCGACAAAATGCAGGTGTTGACGGCATGAGAAAACATATACTCTTCTTTACGGCGCAGATCGAGAAGGTGAATCATGTTTTCCGGTTTCTGGCCAAGCTGGTCAATCAGGTCACTGACAATCATTTTTACCCGGTCCAGCTGAATGCCTTTGCCAACGCGAAACTGATTCACTACCTCATGGGCTGCGGCCATAGCCGCTTGTTTATGTTTGGAATCATAGCAGTCCTCTACGTCCTCAACAGTAACAGCAGTTTCGCCGACAAACAAGGAGGTAAACCCTTTATCACGCAGATAATTGATATATCGGGCCTTTACCTCGGTGCCCTCATGGAGTAAAATTGTGCCATCCGCCAGAATAAGGGGTTTTGCCAAAAGCATCCCCGGCTGTATTTCATCTAAGGATATACTCTGCATTGAAATTCACCTCCCTTGACCCTGTTGCTTCTTTGTTATATTATATATATCGAAGATATGACGCCAGTTCTTAAAAGCAACCGCGGAAATCATAGTTTGCCCGGTCTGGCAGTTGTCACATTTTTGTCACACATTTGTGGTAATCTTTGGGTAGAACCTCACAGATTACTCTATTCAGAGGAGGAATATATATCATGAATAAAAAAATCCTGACTATTCTCACCGGAACAATGCTTACGGCCAGCGTCGGCTTCGCCGCGCCGCTGACTGATTTACAGCAAGGTGATTCTACCATTGGCTACAACCACTACAACCTGTCCGTATACGGGGAAGACCTTAACGACGACAGCTTTTATCTGGAACATGCATTGTCAGACAAAGTAATTCTCGGCCTGGAAAGAAATTCTTATGCTTACTCCGGCTATTCTGCCAAGACAACCGACATCTACGCCCATTACAAGCTTGACCCGAATTTCCGGCTTATGCTTGGCAACCGTGATTACGACGAAGGCTCCAAGGTATTTTACGGCATCGGCGCCAGCACCAACTTAGGCCCGAGGCTTGACGGCTATGCATCGGTAACAACAAACAGTCTTGCCACCGAGTGGCAAACCGGTCTAAACTACCAGTTGACTGATCAAACCGCTCTGCACCTTGGCTATAAATCCTACAAGGAAGACGATACAGACACCGCTGATGGTGTCGGCTTCGGTATCAACTATACGTTTTAACCGGACCCGGCCAGGACCAGCAACCGGGTAACCCAGATCTAAAAAAACACTGCCGGCTCAGTCTAGTGACTGACGCGCCGGCAGTGTTTTTTGTGTCCTTTCCCCCTTTGGCTAAGCGGGGAAAGCAGTACGCAATAAGGCCAGGCCTTGTTTAATTTCCGCCGGTTCCAGGTGTCCATAGCCCAACAGCAGCTTGTCCCGATGCTCGCCTTTACGGAGGCAGTGAGTTTCAACCGTCGCCAGCCGCAGCCCCTTACTTTGGCAGTGCCGGACAAACATATCATCAAAACGCATACCGGGAAATTCCACGGCCAGATGCAGGCCGGCGGTATCCCCCCAGGCCGACCAGCCAGGGCCAAACATTGCCGTCAGCGTCTGCAGCAGTATGTGGCGCCGGTGTCCGTACAGCCTGCGCATATTTTGGATATGCCGGTCCAGCTTGCGGTTCTGCAGGAACTCAGCCAGGGCGGCCTGGGCAAAAGGCGGGTTCTGGACATCGGCATAGGTACGCAGGTGCCGCCACCGTGCCTGCAGCCGGCGCGGCAGAATCACATAGCCGATACGCAAGGCCGGAAACAGGATTTTACTAAACGTACCGATGTAAATCACCTGCTGCGGGTCCAGGGAATAAAGCGGGGCCACCGGTGGTCCCGCATAGCGAAACTCGCTGTCGTAATCGTCTTCAAGCAAATACAGCCCGTTCTCCCGGGCATAACGGACCAGCTCGGCGCGACGGCTGGCCGGCAGGATCCCGCCCAGGGGAAACTGATGGGACGGGGTCACATAGACTGCACACGCGCCGTTTCTGTTCAGATTGCCGGTTTGCAGCCCCTGCCGGTCGACCGGCACCGGATAAATCGAAATGCCCCGGTTCTGCAATACCTGCCGCAGGCCGCTGTGGCAGGGGTCCTCCAGAATCATCGCCTGTCCTTCGCCGGCCAGCAGCTTCAGCCCCTGGGTGGCACCGGCGGTAATGAAAATATCCTGCGGCTCAGCAGCAAGCCCCCGGCTTCTGTACAGCCAGGCAGAAATCTCCCGCCGCAGGACCGGCAGACCGGCCGGGCCTGAATAGCCCCACAGCTGAGGCGAAAGTTCATTGGTCGCCTTACGCAGCAATTGCAGCCAGAGATGTCTGGGAAACTGCCGGATATCCGGGCGGCCTGTCTGAAAATCAGCGGCAATAGCCGGTGCTGCCGGCGGGGTATTTTCTGTAAACGCCGGCGCTGCTTTCTCCAGCTGCAAGCCATCAGCGACCCTGGTTTTTGCCCCCTGGCTGCTGATAATGTACCCTTCTGCCGCCAGCATTTCGTAGGCCTCACAGATTGTATTCCGGGATAAAGCCAACTGTTTGGCCAGTTCCCGGGTGGAGGGCAGCGCCTCCCCCGGTCTAAGCTGCCCGTCGGTCATCTTCTCGCGCAGTATTTGATAAAGCTGACGGGCTAAAGCAACCTCGCTATGACGCTGCAACGCAATTCCCCACATGAGCCCTCCTAACTGGCACCCTGATTTTCGCCTTCTACTGGCTCTGGCTAATACCAGTCAATTTGTTACTATTATATCATAACTGGAAGCGTAAATAGCCAGAGAGGGGGATTTATCATGCAGTCAGTTGCCGGAGCACTGTTTTTGGCCGCAGCCTTTAGCCTGGCGGGCACTTCGATCATAGCCGGCCGCCTGGTTTGCGAAGTATTAGAGCCTTTTACCATTACCGCCGTCAGCCTGTTCTTTGCCCTGCTGGGACTGGTGCCATTCTATGGGCCTGAGATTCTCAGCAGCCTGGGGCGGCTGACCGGCAATGACTGGCGCCGACTGCTGCTGCAGGCATTACTGGGCATTTTTTTATTCCGGCTGTTTTTACTGCTGGGACTGCGCCACACCAGCGCAGGCGAAGCAGGCTTGCTCACCGGGGCGACCCCGGCGTTTACGGCCTTGCTGGGCTGGATTTTTTTGCAGGAACCCTTAAGCCCGGCGCGCTGTCTGGGCATCGGCTGCACAGTTGCCGGCATTTTGACCATCCAGGGATTATGGTCTGCCGGTATTGTTTGGGCGGACAATCACCTGCCGGGCAATCTACTGGTGCTTTGCGCCGCCCTGAGTGAGTCTCTGTTCAACCTGTTGTCCCGCCGCAGCAGTATTACAACTGCGGCCGGTCAAGCACTGATTGTACAGCCCGCTGTCTGGGCTTCCCTGGTAGCAGGTACGGCCTTAGTGATCTGCCTTGGCCCGGCAATAGCAGAAAACCAGGCAGAAGCACTTTTATCACTACCGGTAAGCGGCTGGCTGGCCTTAGCCTGGTATGGTTTTTTCGTTACAGCCCTGGCGTTTATTTGCTGGTACCAGGGAATCAAACGCTGCGACGTGGCAGTGGCAGCGGCATTTTCCGGCTTAATGCCTTTGACTGCCCTGATTTTGTCGGTATTATTGCTCGATGAGCAAATAAACTGGAGCCACTGGCTGGGGGGATTACTCATCGTGCTCGGTATGTGGCTGCTGACTGTCACAAAACCTTTCGTTCAGGGGCCTGAAGCGCCGGCGTCAAGTGCGCGGGACCCGGGCTGACTGAAACCGTCTGCTTTTTTAATGATTTGTCTTGACATTTCATGGGTATGGTAGCATAGTAGGGGTAAGGTGAAGATTGCAGGAGGTGCAGGCTATGCCGTCGGTAAACCTTATGATTGCAGATACCGATTATCAATTTACAAAATCAGCAACAGACAAGACCCAGGAAACTCGTATTACGACAGGTTTGGCAACAGGCGCGGCTGACAAAACTGAGGACCTAAACACCCGGATCGGCCCGGCCTATTTAGTAGAATTAAGCGGCAGCCAAAATACGCTACCCAACCGGTTACCGGCCAGTGAACCGGAAATGCGGGTGGCTGCGGCCACCGCAGCTGCAGAAGCTGCTCCCCTTATTCACTTACAGACAGCCCAGCAGGCAGGCATTGCCGCCTTGGCGCAGTCAGCAACGGCTCCTCAGGCATTGGTTTCCCAGTTAAAAGACTAATACCGGCTTTCAAATCCTGCTGACTCAGCAGGATTTTTTACATGCTCTACATGGCTTATACCAGGTCCTAGAGGACGCCGGTAGAAGTCAAAGATTTTTCTTATCCCTTAGATCATAGCAGCGAATTTTTATAAATTCTGACGGGGCAAGTAAAAACGACTTGGCACAAGCCAAGTCGTTTTCTATATCTATTCTCCACAATAGCGAATAAGCATTACAGACAGGAACTCCCTTGCTGCCTGTAGATTATTGGGTATTTATTATTGTAAAGCCTTAGCCAGATTGGCCAAATTCTCCCGCATAACCGATAAATAGTCTTTACCCTGTTTCATTTCCTCGGCAGTCAGGTTTTCCAGCGGATTGAGCACCAGGAGGCCTGCCCCGGTTTCTTTAGCAATGGTTTCAGCCAGTTTGGGGCTGACCAGGGTTTCAAAAAATATGTATTTAACCTGGTGGGTCCGGCAAAAATCAACGACTTTGGCCATTTTGTCGGGCGTAGGCTCGCTATCCGGCGCTAGCCCCATGATGCCAATCAGTTCAAGGTTATACCGCTTAGCCAGATAACCGAAGGCAATATGGCTGGTAATGATATCGCGCCTGGCCGCTTTAGCCAGCGTGGCTTGATAGTCATTGTCCAGTTGGGCTAATTCCTGAATAAACCGTTCCGCATTCTGTTGGTAATAGTCGGCATTGGCAGGGTCCACCTCACTCAGGGCCGCGGCAATGGTCTTTACCTCCTGCTGGGCATTGACCGGATCAAGCCAGACATGGGGATCTGTCTCCGACTCATGCGCATGGTGCTCTGTCTTTTCATCCTGATCATGATGATGGTCGTCCGCTTCGTCTGCATGCCCGTGGTCTTCCTGGCTGGCAAGCAGGGTAATGCCTTTACTCACCTCGACAGCTTTTACGGTCGCCAGTACGTCTTTACTCAGCAGCTTATCAACAGGTTCAAGCCCGGCGCCATGATAGAGCACCAGCTGCGCCGACTTAAGCTTGATAATATCCTGGGGCGTTGGCTCCCAGTCATGGGGTTCCGCCCCTGGCGGCATCAGCATGACCAGCTCAATCCTATCGCCGCCCACCTGTTTGGCAAAATCATATACAGGATACACCGTCGCGAAAACCTTAAGCTTATCCGGTGACGACTGGGTGGATTTTGTTTTGCCGCCGCAGCCTGCCAGTAACACAGCCGCCCCCAACAGGCACATCAGTCCAATTTTTACCATAAGTTTCATAAGCAACCCCCTTATATATGTGACCGCATCAACCGGTCTGGCGGCAAGCGGCGCAATAGCCATAGAATTCCAGGGAATGAGCAGTAATTTTAAAACCGCCCCCCTCGGCCCTTGCCAAATCCTGTTCATGGATAGGGCAAAAATCCAGGCACTCGGCCTTGCCACATTGCAGGCATACCGTGTGATGATGATGGCCGGCTACAGCAATCTCAAAAACATTGCCCTCCCGCCCCTTGGTCCGCACCTCATGCACCAGGCCGATTTCAACGAGCAGGCTCAAATTGCGATAAACGGTATCCAGACTCATCTCGGGAAACTTCTGCCGTACCGCCTCTAACACTTGCTGAGCGGTAGTAAACTTGCCCCCTGTTTGCAACGCCTCAATCACAACCCGGCGTTGTGGTGTAACCTTAAAGCCTTGTGCCCGCAGGGCAGCAATCCATTTTTCCATATGCGTTACCTCTTAAATAATAATATTACTATTTACGATTATACTACAATGAATTGTAATTGTAAATATTTAGTGTAAATATTATTAGGTAGCATGTACGGAAGAGTGAGAGCATGCCGGTTATCGAAGCTATTGCCAACGCTCTCCCTAGGGACGTATATGGCACTGCCACCACTTATCCGACAGACACCTGGCTGACCGTCAGGGGTACGATTCAGGTGGAAAAACAGCAGAAAAAAAATATGGCCGTGGTTAACGTTACCACTGCCAAAACTGTGCCCAAACCGGACCGGCCTTATATTTGCCCCTGCAAGTAAAGGAGCGGCCTAAAGCCGCACTTTCAGGCCAGGGGCGGCTTGGACTGACGAATTACACGGTTACTAACGAGTATTGCGCTCTTTATCCCGTCCCTTGCTGGTAAGGTTATATTGCATCATGATAAAGATGCCGGTAAGTTAAAGGAAGGTCATTATTTAAGCCTTTGGTAAACAATAACTGATAGACATCCAGCCCGGAAACCCGAAAAGCCGCAGCACAGCCGCGCAAATACAAACTCCACATGCGGATAAAGCGCTCATCATACTTGGCCCGGACAGCGCTAAGCTGTCCGGCGAAGTTTTTGTACCACCGGTCAAGTGTCATCGCATAGTGCAGGCGCAGACTTTCCGCATGCAGCAGGTGAAAATCGAATTGAGGCAGCAACCATACGGTTTCCCGCAATGACGGCACATAACCGCCGGGAAAGATATATTTCCCTATCCAGGCATTGCTGGTTTCTTCAAACATGCCGGTTATCGTATGTACTAGGGATACGCCGCCAGGCACCAGCAAATCGCTGACTTTACGCATATACTTGGCCAGGTTTTCCCGGCCGGCGTGCTCAAACATCCCGATACTGACTATTTTGTCAAAACAGGGCTGGCTGGCTTCAAAGTCCTGGTAATTTACTAGTTGGATATCCACCTGCTGCTCCAACCCCAGCTCCCTGATACGCTGTCTGGTCCCCTGGTATTGCTCTGTACTCAGGGTAATGCCGGTAGCCTGCACCTGGTACTGCTGTGCGGCTTTAATAATGAGCCAGCCCCAGCCGCTGCCAATGTCCAGCAACCGGTCCCCGGGCCTGAGATTTATTTTTTTCAGGATATGATCGATTTTCTGGAGCTGGGCCTGGGTCAGGGAATCGTCAGGCGTCTTAAAATAAGCGCAGGAATAGCTCATGGTTTCATCCAGCCATAGTTTGAAGAAGTCATTGCCCAGATCATAATGATGGTGGATATTTCTCTGTTGGGCGGCGGAATCTGACTGGGCATTTGCTTTTTTGTCGGCAGCGTTTGCCCCGGGAGGGCTGTTAAGAAAAACAACGCGCAGCACCTCGTCCATTGAGCCTTCAATCTCAAGGATACCGTCCATATAGGCTTCTCCCAGCAATAGCACAGCATCGTCACTGCCAATCCTGAGGGGAGGTTCCTGTTTGAATGTAATTGTAAATGCCGGCGCCTCATCGCCGTAAGACTCTTGTTCGCCATCCCAAAACACGACGTTAAACCCGCCTCGTTTCCATTTGTGTAACAATAATTTTAAAGCAATTTTCTTTAACATAGGTTTTCTCCTCCTCACAATGAATTCGCATTTACCATGCAGGCGCTGCCACATGGCCTTCACTCAGCCGGGGTGGCAGAATGCTTAAGGCCGGAAACCCGGGCATTCCTGCAATATTGCCACCAATACATCAAGCCAGTAGCGGTTCATGATTTTAGCTCTTTTAAAACAGAATTTTACGGCAGGCAAATTCAGCTAATGTTTGTTAGCTGTTATTATTGTACAGAGCAATTGCTTTGTCAAGAACAACAGCGCCAAAAACCAGAAATATATGGAAATAAACCCGTATAAAGCCAGCTCACCTGACTTTGGCCAGATGAGCTGTTCTTAATTCGCAAAATATCAGTCGGAGCAGCCGGCCGCTTGCTTTTTCTTCCCGGGCAATTTAGCCGCAACCCATTCCACAACCACAAATAATACGGGGATGAGAAAAATGCCCAACGCGGTGGCGATCGTCATGCCGCCAACAACCGCAGTGCCCATTGCCTGCCTGGCCCCGGCCCCGGCGCCGCTGGCCAGCGCCAGCGGCAGGCAGCCGATAATAAAGGCAAAGGAGGTCATCAGAATCGGCCGCAGCCGCAAAGCGGCGGCCTCAATCGCGGCTTTAACCGGTTCCATCCCTTTATCCACCCTGACTTTCGCAAATTCGACGATCAAAATTGCATTTTTGGCGGCTAAGCCAATTAGCATAATTACCCCAATCTGCATATAGACACTGTTTTGCAGATTCATAACATATTGAGACAGTAAGGCCCCGAAAATGCCGGTTGGCACGGAAAGCATAACCGCATACGGAATGCTCCAGCTCTCATACAGCGCCGCCAGGCATAAAAAGACAAATACCAGGGCCAGCGCCAGAATCTGCATAGTCGTGCTGCCGGCCTTTTTTTCCTCCCGGCTTTGCCCTGACCATTCCACATTAAATCCGGCCGGCAGCGTTTCCCTGGCCAGTCTCTCCATGGCAGCCAGGGCCTGGCCCGAGCTGTAACCTTCGCTGACGGAGCCGTTTATCGGAATGCTGCGCGCGGCATTGAACCGGGAAATAATGGACGGCCCGGTAGTCAGCTTCGGGGTCAGCAGGGTATCTAACGGAACCATGGTGCCATTCGCTGACCGGACATTGATAAACCGCGTCATGTCCGCTTCATTGCGGAACATCGTATCGGCCTGCATAACCACTTTATAGGTACGGTTAAACATATTGAAATCATTTACCTGGGTGCCGCCGAAATTAACCTGCAAAGCCGTGAATACATCATTTAACGCAATCCCCATATTTTTCACCTTTTCCCGGTCCACTACAAATTCATAACCGGGAGAATCGCTTTTATAGGTGGAATATACTGCCGTTACTTCCGGCAGCTGATTGGCGGCCAGGACAAAGTCCCTTGTAATCGTATCCAGCTCTTCCTTGCTGTGGCCGGACATGTCCTGCAGCACCAGCGTAAACCCGCCTACCATGCCCAGACCCGGCAAAGAGGGAATGTTAAAGGCCATAATCGAAGCTTCCGGAACTTGTTCCCCGCCGGCCATCACCTGATTAAGGAGAGAATCGATCTGGGTGGCCGGGTCCCTGCGCTGGCTCCACGGCTCCAGCCCGGCAAACAGGGTTGCCGCGTTGGCTTTGGCCCCGCTTGACAACAAATCAAAGCCGACAACCCAAATGACCTTGTCGACCCCCGGCAGTTGTCTGATTTCTGCAGCCACCCGGTCGGTTACCGCTTGGGTCCTGTTCATGCTGGCCCCTTCCGGCAGATTGACAACCGCCGCAAAAAATCCCTGATCTTCATCCGGTATAAACGTCGTCGGCACAATTTTGTATAAGTACACCGTTCCCACCAGGAGGATCAACAGAAAGATACAACAATACCTTGCTTTGGCGATTAATGATTTTACCGTTTCACTGTACGCGCTGGTAGTCCGGTCAAACCAGTCATTAAACCGGCCGAATAATCTGCCCATAACCCTGCTCTTTGCCTGCTCTTCATGGGGTTTTAACAACATAGCACACAGGGCCGGGGTCAGCGACAAGGCGACAAAAGCGGATAAAGCCATCGACACCGCAATGGTCAGGGCAAACTGACGGTAGAGTACGCCCACCATGCCGCCGATGAAAGCAACCGGGATAAATACGGCAGCCAGCACAAAAGCGATGGCAATCACCGGTCCCGACACTTCGTCCATGGCCCGTTTTGTGGCCGCCAGCGGTGTCAGTTTATTATAGCGGATGTGATGCTCAACTGCTTCAATCACGACAATGGCATCATCGACGACCAGGCCGATGGCCAGCACCATCGCAAACAGAGTCAGCGTGTTGATGGAGAAGCCCAGCAGCATAAAGGCGCCAAAGGTCCCAATCAACGATACGGGCACGGCCAGCATCGGGATCAGGGTTGCCCGCCAGCTTTGCAGAAAAATAAAGACAATAATCATAACCAGGGCCATGGCTTCCAGAAAGGTTTTAACCACCTCGGTCATGGATTCCGCAATATACTCGGTAGTGTCAAAAATAGCCCCGTATTTCATATCCGGCGGAAAATCGGCCGCTGCCGCCGCCATAGCCTGATTTACCCCTTGAATGGTATTCATTGTGTTGGCATCACTGGTCAGTTGAATGCCCACCGCAACCGTATCGGCGCCATCCTGTTTCGCCGTGTAATTTAGTTCTTTCCCCGCATTTTCAATCCGCGCAATATCCTTCAGATAAATAAAAGAGCCGTTAGGCTGAGCCTTGACGATGATATTTTCAAAATCGGCGATACTGACTAAACGGCCCTGCACTCTCGCGGTATATTGAAATTCCTGTGTTTTGGGTACAGGCATAGCACCGATGGTACCGGCCGGCGCCTGAACATTTTGTTCCCGCACAGCCTCGATCACATCGGTTACCGTTAACCCCAGTTCGGCCATGCGGTCGGGATTGATCCAGATACGCCGGGAAAAATCGGCTCCCAGCACCATGACATCCCCGACACCGTTAACCCGTTTAACCGCATCCTTCAAATAGACATTGAAATAATTAGTCAAAAATGTACTGTCGTAAGTACCCTGCGGCGAATAGATGCTCAGCATCATCGCCATGTCGGAAGATGCTTTTCTGGTGGTGATGCCGGCCGCAGTTACCTCGGCCGGCAAGGAGGCGTTAGCCTGGGCAACGCTGTTCTGGACCTTAACGGCGGCAATATCGCCATCGACTCCCAAATCAAAGACAACCTCCAGGCTGTAGGCGCCCGAGTCATCGGAGTTTGAGCTCATATAGTTCATGCCCTGCACACCATTGATCTGCTCTTCCAAAACCTGGGCTACCGTCTGGTTGACTACCTCGGCGTTGGCCCCGATATACGCAGCCGCCACCGATACCGTCGGCGGCTGGATCTGCGGGTACTGGGCGATGGGGAGATTCAGCCCGGCAATCGTGCCTGCTACTACAATCATTATAGAAATAACAATGGCAAAAATTGGCCGTTCGATAAAAAATCTTGCCACAATGGTCACCTCCTACGGGTTAATCGCTAACGCCAACTCGGCCGGAGTGACGACAGTCACCGCAAGCGCCGCTCCTTCCCGCACCTTTGTCAGACCTTCCACAACAACCGTGTCATTCACTGTCAGCCCTTCCCTGACAAGGTAATAACTGCCCGCCTTTTCCCCGAGGATAACCGGCCGCGGCTCCGCCTGGTTATCGGCATTGACAACCATGACCAGCGATTTATCCAATATCTGCTGCACAGCCCGCTGGGGAACCAATACCGCCGCCTTTATCGGTACGCCGGGGATTTTAACCCTGGCGAACATGCCCGGAATCAGAATTCCCTCCGGATTGGCAAAAGCAGCTTTTAACGTCAGGGTGCCGCTGTTGTTGGCCAGGCCCCGGTCCGCCTGCGTGACTTTCCCGCTCAGCGGATATACGGCCCCATTGCTTAATGTAATTGTCACATTTTCGCCCCAGCCGCTGCTGGCAACATCGTTTTGCGCCACCTGCCGCAAGGTAAGGTATTCATTTTCGCTCATATTAAATTCAACAAACACCGGATCCAAATCGCTCACCGTAACCAAGGTCGTACTCCCGGCCTGCACATACGTGCCTACAGCAACAGCGTTTACATCAGCACGTCCGTTAACCGGGGAAACAATCAGAGTGCTGTTTACATCATCCTGCGCTTTTCTTACCAGGGCCCGGTAGGAAGCCACAACCGCTTCCTGCTGCCGCTCGGTCGCTTTCTGGGTAGTCAGGCGCTGCTCCGGAATCGCGGCCGCCTTCAACAAGGATTGATACCGTTCTGAATCAATCCTTGCATTTTCCCAATTAGCCTCGGCTTGGGCCAGCTGCGCCTGGGCCGAAAGCAGGTTGCTTTCGTATTGAATGCTGTCAATACGAAACAACGGCTGCCCGGCTGTAACAATATCGCCGCCGTCAATCAGTTTTTCAGCAATATTGCCTGACACGCGCGCCTGAATTTTGACTTCATTTTTGGCCTGCACCTGCCCCGCATACTCATTGGTTAACTGGATATCCTGCTGGATAACCTTTACGGCTTTAACCGGCACTGCGGTTACCTGGGCAGTTTCTGACCGGCCGCCGCAGCCGGCAATCATTAAAATCAGCATTACCGCACTTATCCCTGCCCAGCAGCCTCGCCTCCTATTTACTGAAAACACGGCTTTAACCTCCTCATTTGCTTAACTAAAGGAAGAGCAGCCTTTTGTGCCGCTCTGCCAACTTGCCTCCTTCCAGAATTGACCATTTTTACTTTATTGGGTTATTATAAAGTATACAGTAACTGAATAGTCAAGAGGAGAGGCTGCATGATGAATGAGTTTTTGCAAAAACAGTTTACTACCGGACAATTTGCCGCCATGTACGGCATTAACAAACGAACCCTGATGTATTACGACAGCATCGGTTTATTTAAACCCGCGGTGGTAAAAGAAAATGGCTACCGCTATTACACAATTGCGCAAACTACATTATTTGATGCGATTCAGTTGCTGCGTAAACTCCGGGTACCCTTGGCAGAAATAAAAAAACAATTGACCCACTATACCCCGCAATCTTTACTTGAATTCCTTCATAACCAGAATCAAAGGCTGACCGAGGAAATTTCCGAGCTCTTATGGCTGCAAAAGGTAGTGCGGAATAAAATCGGCACTATGGAAGCAAAACTGACGATTGATCCGGCCAAAATTGAGATTTTAGAACTTCCCCCCCAGGCAATAGTGGTCAGTGAATCCATTGCCGGCATGGCGGTTGAAAAAGCGATGAAAACACTCACTGATTTTATGTACGACTGCTATCATACCCACAGCTACAGCGGCTATCCGGGCGGTTACATGCTGGCGGCCGGGCATTTGCAACAGAGAAATTCCAGCCCCAACGCCTTCAGTCAGATTACCCATTGTTTTTACACAATTGATGAAAAAAAGGCACAATCCATAAATTGTACCTATAAGCCTGGCGGTCGTTACCTGGTAGGCTATTACAAAGGAGACTGGCCGCAGATACAGCAGGCCTTGCAGCAGCTGACAGACTATGCAGCCGTCCACAGGCTTACCTTTACCGGCCACGGCTATATCGAAAACACCCTCGACGACATCGCCACCTCCGTAGAACCGTTCTATTGCGAAGCCCGGGTTTCGATTTTATTGGCAAATTGAATTCCTCATCGCCGGCAGGAATGGAATTAATTAATAATTATAGCTTGCTTTTACCCAGACTGTACGGCCAGGTTCATTCACTCTGAAGGAAGAATCTATGCCCAGTGCGGGAATCGGCACGCCTGCCCGGCTAATGAATTCAGCGTAATCCTTGTCGAATAGATTATCAATACCGGCGGCAAAAATAAGTTGTGCACCGGCTTTATATGCAATATTGGCGGCAAGAATACCGAAACCGCTGCTTGCGCCAAGATCATGGCCGATCTCGCTGCCGTTGTTTAAGTCATACCGGGTTTGCGACCGCACCCCACGCCACAACAAGCCGCCGGCCAGTTTATCAGCGCTGTATTTCAACGCCAGCGTTCCTTCCAGCGGCGGAATTTGGGCCAAAGGCTTATGCTCAGTGTCATTATTGCCACGTACATAAGCCAGCGAGGCAGTTGCCGTCCAGCGCCGGTTCAGGGCATAGGCAAAATCGACTTCACCGCCATATACTGCTGCGTCAATATTTTCCGCTGCCGCCTTTTTATTTTTAAACAGGATGAAATCGTTAATATCCGCATAAAACAAAGACAGACTGGTGTTTAATTTACCTGATCGATAGATGAGACCGGTGTCAAGCTGGGTATTCTTTTCCGGCTTAAGAAAAAAGTTTACTCTTCGTTCCCAATAATCAGCCGGTCTCTGGGCATGGCCAAGACCGATGTAGGCAGTAGCCTGAGCACTCTTATAATCATGCTCATAGCGCAGAAAAGCCCCATAGGTCCGGTTGTGCGCCTCTACTCCCGCTGTTTCCTGCCTTACAGCAAGGCTGTCTGTCCGCAGTCCGCCTAACAAACGGTCATGTGGATTTAGCTGCCGCTTAACTTCGCCAAACAGGCCATAATTAGTAAATGTCAGGTCCCGGGTCCATTTTCCATAGCCCATGCCCATGTTGCTGCGGCCGCGGTGAGCATTTCTTTGATAATCCAGCCCTACCGTTGCCGTGGTTGCTTCCCCTAAAATCAAGTCGGCCGTTAAGCGCCCGCCGTTTGTTTCCCGGTCTACTTCCATCGCCATTGCCATCAGCCCGGGCCGGGGCCGTAATGAGTAGTTATCCATTATATGATCGATATAATTATGAAATGCTTTAAACTCCAGGCCGGCAACAACCGGTGAAATATTTTTTTTGACAAACCTGACGCTGTAGTCATTGCGATCAAATTTAGGACCATCCATACCTTTACCGGCATAAGCGGCCTGGGCGTCACTCGTGTCGGCCGTAAATTCATACACCGTATCCGCATCCGGCGTCCAGCCAAAAATCCCGGTCAGGCTGTTGCGGGTATAGAAAGAATGGACTTTATCGCCCTTACCGTCTTCGTAGTCATTGGCATTTGCTCTGGTCCTTATGAGCCGCACATAACCAGCTGCATCGCCGGCTGCAATATCCAGCAATTCATCATCGCGGCCGGCGCTGCCGATAAGCACACTGCTGCTGATCCTGATGCCCGCCTTGTCAAACCTCTCCGTATTCCGTTCAAAAAGTACCGTCCCGGCAATATTGCCGCCGCCGTATTTAACGGTTTCCGGCCCCTTCAGAATGGTAATTTTGCTGTATGATTCAGGAAAAATATAAGCGGTGGTCGGATCCATCCGGCCTGGACACCCCCCAAACTGATAAGTGTCATCCAGCAGGATATTCAGCCGTGTTCCCCCTAATCCCCGGAAAACCGGATCGCCGCCGGTTCCGCCCTGCCGGGACAGGGAAAATCCGGGAATATTTTTTAAGTACCCGCCCCCGTCAGCAGCCGGCACCGGCTGCCGCGGCGACTTGGGATCGGTTTCCACCAGTAAAGGCTTACTGACCGCCGGCGCGGTAACAACGATCTCCGCCAGCGTAAATGTTACTTTCTTCCCTTCTGCTGCCAACACTGGCTGAGTATTCGCAGCCAGCAGCAATAAGGAAGAAACAACAACGGTCCCTACTTTTTTCATCATTCATCATCCCTTTATTTTATTATTGTAAACTCATTACCATAAACCTGCTCACTTTACTAATCGTTTTATTATGTCCCCAAGCCCGTTGGCTGTGGCTTGTAACATCGCCCCTTCCGGTCGCGGCCTAAAAACGGCAAAAGCCAGGTGTTCCTAAGAACATCCCGGCCTTCAGTTTTTACTAATCAGCCAATATTCACTTATCCTGATGTTGATTATACTCCTTTACTTGGCAGCGGAATACTATCCTAAAGTACTATCATACTACCCGTAAGTACCAAAATCATCGATTAAGCCTGTTGCTTATATACTCTTTTATCCGCCCGCGCCTTCTATCAAAAGCGGCCGGCAGCTGGCTGCATAGTACTCCGGACAGTATCAATAGTACTTTTGAACCGTAGACTATTACAAAAAAATGGTTTATTATATATAACATAGTTGATTAGCAAGAAGCTAAAGGCTACAAAGGTCGCAGGACCTTTGTAGCCTTTGCTGCTTTCCCGGTATAGGCAGTAACGACGGTGAAAGTCCGCTTCGGAAACTGTTGCCGTTAGCACACCTGCAGTAAAATTCCACAAACAAGGAGGCTTTTGTATGAAAAATCGTGTTCTATTGGTATTAACCCTGATTTTATCTTTCACGTTAACTCCGGCCTACGCGCAGGCAGGGAACGCGGCCGGCCATACACCCGGCGGCGCCAGCAGCAATGTGTCGATCCACCAGAAAATTGACAAATTATTAAAATCGGTGCCGGAAAATCATTCCTTTGTTGTCAGTCCGGAAAGTAAAACGGCTAATGATCTCCTGCTGGATGTGCGCGCTGCAGAAAGCTTCCGGACATCGCCGGTCAAAGAGGCCCTGAATGTGCCGCTCCCTGTTTTGCACGACTATTTGCGGGAATTGCCCCGCGACAAGCGCGTATTGGTCATTGGCGACTCTGCTGTGGACGGGGCCTATGCCGTCTTTGTTTTACGCTTGCATGGCATAGACGGCTGGCTGGCAAAAAGCAGCCAGGCAGCACGCGGCTGCCTGTTGGCAGAGGCTCATGAAAACCAGCATTGACAGGCGTTAATACCGCTAAAGGATGGCCCTGTGGCCATCCCTTTATGCATTGTTTCCGGCATGCCATAACCCGGGGAATTAATTCTGACAGCTATGCTTAAAACCACAAGAGGGAGGATTCGCAAATTGAAAATATATAGCCTTACCGTACTGCTTATCGCTTTACTCCTGACAATCTTTTCCGCTGCCGCTTTGGCCGCCGGTCAGGAATTCATCATTATTAATGCCAGTGATTCCGACCTGTATGATTTGTCGATTATGCCCGCCAACAGTACCGCCCGGGGGCCAGACACCTTAAAAGGGCAAGAATTACTAAGCGGCCGCAGTATACGTGCTCACTTTCCCAATTATGATCCCCGCGTTTTGCAGTGGGATATTGTGGGCCTTACCTGTTGTGGCGAACAACTGAAGTGGCAGCAGCTCGATTTAAAGGCAACGCATAGTATCACCTTACGCGCCGGCGGCCTGGCCGAACTGAAATAATGCTACGTTATAGCCAGTCCTCGTATCACGCTTATCTACCGGGAGGATCATATGCAGATTACTAAAATGAAATGGATCGCGGCCATTGTACCGGCAATCTGCATTGGCCTGTTTGAATTTGCCAGGCACAAATTCCTGCATGTTATTTCCATGGATTGGGGCAATGTTTTGGTCGCGGTATTGACAGGCATCATCTTTATTTTGTTTTCTCACGGCATTTTTGCCTTAATGGAAAACCTGTACGGCAAACTGCAGCAGGAAAAGCAAGAAACTGCCGTATTGCAGGAACGGTACCGGATCGCCCGCAATTTGCACGATAGTATCGCCCAGTCACTATTTTTTATGAATGTAAAAATAATGGAGATTGAAGCTGCCTGGAAAAACCAGCAGGAGCCCCTGTCAGCAATCAACGAATTGCGGGAAGCCATTCGTTTTGCGGATACTGAACTGCGGCAGCATATTTTTGCGCTGCAAACAGTTGCCTTGGATGATAATATCAATCTTATCACCGCCATTCAAAATCATTTGCGCCAGTATGAGGCCCAGACCGGCGCCAAAATAGATTTCATTATCACTTGTGACAACGAAATTCCCTTTAGCGCGTATGAGCGCAAACAGTTATTTCATATTTTCCAGGAATTATTATTCAACATTCGCAAACATGCCGCGGCAACGCAGGTGATTGTCAGTTTAAGCGAAAACAACGAAGCTTTTACTATGACCATCGCCGACAACGGCAAGGGCTTTGTAGCTGCCGACAACCTCCGGCAAAAGCAATCTTTCGGTTATAAAATGTTGGAGCAGGATATCCGCTCAATTGGCGCCAGTCTCACCCTCACCAGTATTCCCGGTACCGGAACCACCGTAACGGTTACAAAAACTAAAAAAAGGAGCTATCGTCATGACCATTAAGGTGTTAATCGTTGACGACCATCTGTTGTCCCGTAAAGGAATTGCCAGCATTCTTTCCGCCAATTCCCTGTTTACAATTATCGGTGAGGCAACCAATGGGACAGAAGCACTGGCCAAAGCAAAACAGTTGCTGCCTGATCTTATTCTTATGGACATTCGCATG
Source organism: Sporomusa termitida (assembly GCF_007641255.1). Classification (NCBI taxonomy): domain Bacteria; kingdom Bacillati; phylum Bacillota; class Negativicutes; order Selenomonadales; family Sporomusaceae; genus Sporomusa; species Sporomusa termitida. The sequence goes on along the minus strand of NZ_CP036259.1, from coordinate 735,135 downwards.
CCGGGTGGTGGCGGACTGGAAGCTACCGGTATGATTAAAACCGCCATGCCGCATATAAAAATTATTATTCTCAGTGTATCCGACGATGTCCAGGACTTTTTCGAAGCTATTAAAAGGGGAGCCCAGGGTTATCTGCTCAAAAATATGGAGCCTGAGTACTGGCTAGACTATATTATCAGTATCGCCCAGGGGGAAGCACCGATCTCCCGGGTGCTGGCGACCAAAATCCTGCAGGAATTCGCCGGACAAAAACAGACGGTCCTTGACCACAGGCTTACCGAACGGGAACGCGAAGTCCTGCAGCTGATCAGCCAGGGCCTTGGCAATAAAGAAATCAGTGAAAAATTATATCTCAGTGAAAGCACGGTAAAAAACCACCTGCGTAATATCCTGGATAAATTACATTTGCAAAACCGGATGCAATTGATTGCCTTTGCTTATAAAAATGGCCTGATTGTTAGTTAAGCAGCGACAACCAGCCCAAAGAATCACTCTGCCTGCAAAAAAAATATATTATTCAGCCATATTAAAAATATTCAGGCTTATTTGAAAATTATCATTGACAAACCGGATCTATCATGTTATTATATTCACATAATCGAATAAATAAATTGCATGACTGACGGTATTAGTGGAGTTCACCACATGAAGTGCAATTTTTTCGCAGTAACGTCGACCGTCTGGACAGCATTTTATATTATGTCCAGATGGTTTTTTTGTTGTTTAAAAAATTCCTTGTTTTGAAAGGGGGGGACGGTCAAAAAACTTTGTAGTTTCAGCTGCTTGAAATAAACAAAAAGGAGTTGGTTCTGGCGAAGGAAGTATTGTTTATAAAGGTACCTCAAAAGTAAGAGTGCTTCACCGGTATCGGTCGTACCAGTGAAGCATAGACAGTCACAATAAACCGTTTAGCACAGGGTTTATTTGCTATGCCTAAATTTATTATACGCCTAGTTTTTTTGTTTTTCAATATCGAAATCTGTACAATCACCTGATTAAAAGAAGTGCAACGATAGAAAGGGAGGTAAGAGCCATGAGAAAAGAATTACAGAGCGTCCCCAACCGGTGGCTGATAGCCAGCATGGGAACCTTGTTGCAGCTTGCGCTAGGGACGGTCTATGCCTGGAGTTTCTTCCAGCAACCGATTATGGCCGCAAACAACTGGACTAATTCCCAGGCCGCCTGGGCCTTCAGTCTGGCTATTTTCTTTCTGGGATTGGCGGCTGCCTGGGGGGGCATTAATCTCCCCAAGTACGGCCCGCGAAAGCTTGCGATGACCGGTGGCTTTCTGTTTAGCCTCGGCTATTTTGTTGCTGCCTATGCACTTTATACGAAAAGCCTCATGCTGCTTTATGTCGGCTATGGTTTTATTGGCGGCATAGGCCTGGGCCTTGGCTATGTAACCCCGGTGGCAACTGCCGCCAAGTGGTTTCCTGACAAGAAGGGCCTTATTACCGGCATGGTTGTGATGGGTTTTGGCTTCGGGGCCCTGATTATGGCCAAGCTGCTGGCTCCCCTGTTCATGTCCATAACCGGCGATAATCTGGTGCTGGTATTCTCTTATATCGGCGCAGTTATGCTCATTATCACCCTGCCGGCCGGCTATTATCTTGTTAACCCGCCGCCGGGCTTTGTCCCGGCAGGTTATTCGCCGCCGATAGTCTCTGCCGGCGCGCAGGCGGCTGAGGATACGATTACCGCCAAACAATGCATTTTTTCCGGCAAATTTCTGATGATGTGGACCGTATTCTTCTTCAATATTATTGCCGGCATCATGTTTATTGGGTTTCAATCCCCCCTGCTGCAGGATCTATTGAAAAAGACGATGGACCCGGCTACGCTGTCTGACCCGCAAGTGGTTGCCGGACTGGCTGCTGCCGGCGCCACGTTGATTGCCATCAGCTCAATTTTCAATGGTCTGGGGCGCTTCTTCTGGGGGGGCCTGTCAGATAAGATCGGGCGGGTACAGACCTTCCGTTACATTCTTGGTACTCAGTTAGTGGTTTTTCTTGCCCTGTTATTTGTTGATAATCCAATGGTCTTTGGCGTACTTGTCTGTTATATCCTGCTTTGCTATGGCGGCGGCTTTGGCTCCATGCCGTCCTTTGTGCTTGATGTCTTCGGGCAGAGGCTGATGCCTGTTGTTTATGGTGCCATTCTCACTGCCTGGGGCTGCGGCGGGATCGTAGGACCGCAGATTGTGGCTTTCCTTAAAGATAATTTTGCAAGTCAGGCGGCCCAGTATACCTTTGTGTCCGCTGCCGTACTCCTGCTGCTGGGTCTGCTTATTACGCTCGTATTGAACAATAAGAAATTTACTCTTAAAAAAGATGCTCAGCCATCCATTTCAGAAGCTGCAGGCAATTGATGATATAAGCTGCAGACAGTAAACCAATGTGTAGTTAAAAAAGAGGGGGATGTATTTTTATGGCTTGGGATCCTACAGTATTGAAGGACTGGCAAATAGCCGAAGCGGCAGAGGGGAATATCCCAACTACCGCCCAGTACCAAGAGATGATGGGGCTGCAAAAAGATGAAATAATTCCTTATGGTAAAACGCCGAAGATTGATTTCCTGAAGGTGATCGACCGTCTGAAAGATAAACCGGACGGCAAATATATTGAAGTAACCGCGATCACGCCCACCCCCTTAGGGGAAGGCAAGTCAACCACTTCCATCGGCATTATGGAAGGCCTGGGCAAACGCGGTGTGAATGTGGGCGGCGCCCTGCGTCAGCCTTCCGGCGGGCCGACTATGAACGTTAAGGGGACTGCGGCCGGCGGCGGTAATGCCCTGTTAATTCCGATGACCGAGTTCTCCCTGGGCCTGACCGGGGACATCAACGACATAATGAATGCGCATAATCTGGCGATGGTCGCCTTAAATGCCCGCATGCAGCATGAGGCCAATTATACCGATGCCGAGCTGGACAAACGCGGTCTGAAGCGGCTGGATATTGATCCGAAAAATATTGAAATGGGCTGGGTGCTGGACTTTGCCGCCCAGGGCCTGCGTAATATCCTCATTGGCCTGGGCGGCAAAAAAGACGGCTTTATGATGCACTCCAAGTTTGGTATCGCCGTTGGCTCGGAATTGATGGCGATTCTGGCTGTGGCCAGAGATCTGGCCGATATGCGGGAACGGTTCAAACACATCGTGGTTGGCTATAACCGCCAGGGTAACCCGGTTACGACCGGCGACCTGGAAGTGGACGGGGCCATGACCGCCTGGATGCGCAATACCATCAACCCGACCCTGTGCGCCACCGTGGAAGGGCAGCCCTGTTTTGTTCATGCCGGCCCGTTTGCCAACATTGCAATCGGTCAGTCCTCGATCATAGCGGACCGCATCGGCCTGAAGTGCTTTGATTATCATGTTACCGAGTCCGGTTTTGCCGCCGATATCGGTTTTGAAAAATTCTGGAATGTAAAATGCCGCCTGAGCGGTCTGAAGCCAAACGTCTCGATCCTGGTAGCCACTGTACGCGCTTTGAAGATGCATGGCGGCGGCCCCACCGTAGTACCAGGGCGGCCGTTGCCTGATGAATACACCCGGGAAAACCTGGGCCTGCTGGAAAAAGGCTGCGAGAACATGGTGCATTTGATCAACATGATCAAGAAGTCCGGCGTCAAACCGGTTGTATGCATTAACGCCTTCTACACCGATACGCCGGCCGAACATGCCCTGGTCAAGAGAATTGCCGAGCAGGCCGGCGCCCGCGCCGCGGTCTCGGAGCATTGGTTAAAGGGCGGCGACGGTGCCCTGGATCTGGCCGATGCGGTCATGGATGCCTGCAAAGAAGAAGTCGACTTCCAATACCTCTACCCGTTGGAAATGCCGCTGCGGCAGCGGGTTGAGCGGATCGCCACCGAAGTCTACGGCGCTGACGGCGTGGACTGGGCGCCGCTGGCCGAAGAGAAAGCCAAGAAGTTTGAGTCTGATCCTAAATATGCCGACTACTGCACAATGATGGTTAAATCGCACCTGTCCCTGTCGCATGAACCAACCTGGAAAGGCGTGCCCAAAGGCTGGCGGCTGCCGATCAGAGATGTATTGGTTTATGGCGGCGCCAAGTTCCTCTGCCCGATGGCCGGCGCTATCAGCCTGATGCCGGGCACCAGCTCCGATCCTGCCTATCGCCGCATTGATGTTGATGTTAAAACCGGCAAGGTCAGCGGTTTATTCTAATAAGTGCAAGAATAAGCAAATTCACAGCCTTGAATTTTATAAACTGATGAAAAAATAAGCGCTCTGCAGCAGCTGCTGCAGAGCGCTCTTTTTTATTCTCTTTATTATTCCTCGCCAAACAGCGGGGTTGACAGATAGCGTTCACCGGTGTCCGGTAAAATGACAACGATGGTTTTGCCTTTATTCTCCGGACGTTTGGCCAGTTCGGAGGCCGCATGAAGGGCCGCGCCGCTGGATATGCCGACAAGCAGTCCCTCGCTGGCAGCCGCATCTCTTGCCGTCTGATAGGCTTCATCTGTTTGGACGGTAATGATTTCGTCAATCAGGCCGGGTTTGAACACATCAGGCACAAAACCGGCGCCAATGCCCTGAATTTTATGGGGACCGGGGTTGCCGCCGGAGAGTACCGGCGAGTCTGCCGGCTCAACAGCAACGATTTTTAAGCCGGGTTTGCGGTCTTTAAGGACTTCGGCAATACCGGTAATCGTGCCGCCTGTACCGACGCCGCCGACGACAATATCAACGGCCCCGTCAGTGTCGCTCCAGATTTCTTCAGCAGTCGTCGTGCGGTGGATGGCAGGATTAGCCGGATTTTTGAACTGCTGCGGTATCCAGGCATCAGGGGTAGTGGCAACAATCTCTTCGGCCCGGGCAATGGCGCCTTTCATCCCTTTCGCGCCTGGTGTCAGCTCTATTTGCGCCCCCAGGGCCTTGACCAGCTTGCGCCGTTCAATGCTCATGGTTTCCGGCATTGTCAAAATCAGCTTATAGCCACGGGCGGCGGCGACGAAAGCCAGGCCAACGCCGGTATTGCCGCTGGTAGGCTCGACAATGACAGTATCCTTATTAATAAGCCCTTTTTCTTCCGCGTCCTGAATCATTGCCAGACCGATACGGTCCTTGACACTGCCCAGCGGGTTAAAGTATTCAAGTTTGGCAAGTACTTTACCGCCAAGTTCTCTTTTTGCCGCATAGCTTTTCAGTTCGACAAGTGGGGGGTTACCAATTAGTTCAGTCAAATTCCCATAAATTTTAGCCATGATATCCCATCCTCTCATATCGTTAATGATATTTTAACCTTTTTTACTAAAAATAAGTATTGATGGAGGGCCGTAAACTAAAAGAGGCAATCGAAGCTAACTCAGCCGTCGATTGCCTCCGGTTTTCCGGTCAGCAAGAATATATCTTATATATATATGGTAGCACATGTGCAGTAAACTGTCAACCATTTTTGGGCAAATTATCCGGTTGACAAGCCGCATCCTGGCAATCGAAAACTGGTCTTTATAGTTTAGGCGTCACTTTTTCTTTAAATATCTGCTGGCCGTCTTTCATCTCAATTACAACGGCGCTTTTGATCGGGTTGTGATTGGCGTCGATGGTCACCAGGCCTGTACTTAACTGCAGATTTTTGGTTTGCTCCAGCGCATCGCGAATTTTAGCCGGATCAGTGCTGTTGGCCCGCGTGATGGCATCAATCATCAGTAAGCCCGCATCATAGCCCAGAGCGGAAAAAACGCTGGGTTCCTGGCCGTATTCCTGTTTGTAGTCGGCAATGAATTTTACAACATGAGGGTCGGTGTCCTGTGAGGAAAAATGGCTGCTGAAAAATGAATTATTGAGCGGTGCCGCGCCGGCGATTTCCACCACTTTGGCATCATCCCAGCCATCAGTGCCCAAAAACGGCATATTCATGCCCATCTCCCGGGCCTGTTTAAGGATTTTGCCTACCTCTTCATAGTAAGCCGGCAGGAAGACCACATCCGGGTTAAGAGCTTTAATTTTAGTCAGGGTAGACTTAAAGTCCTGGTCTTTTTGAAGAAAAGCCTCTTTGCCCAGCACCTGGCCGCCATTTTGCGTAAACAGGGTTTCGAAAGACTGGGCCAGCCCCTTTGAGTAATCGGAACTGTTGTCAATATAGATGACAGCTGTTTTGGCCGTCAGCGTATTGCTGGCAAAGTTGGCCATAATGGTACCCTGCAGCGGATCAATGAAACAGGACCGGAAAGCATACGGACGGGTTTTGCCATTATCCACGGTAATCTTTTCATTAGTGCCTGTCGGGGTAAGCACCGGCACCTTATTGTCCTGGGACACCTGCACGGTAGCCAGGGTATTGGAACTGGTCGCCGGTCCAAAAATAGCCACAACCTTGTCCTGGGTAATCAGTTTGGTGGCAGCATTGGTTGCCTCGGCCGCTTCTGACTTATTGTCGGCCAGGACCAGAGTAATCTGCTTGCCCATAATCCCGCCGGCGGCATTGGCCTGTTTGATTGCCAGTTTAATGCCGTTGACCGCCTGATTGCCGTAATTGGCAACACTGCCTGTCAGTTCAAAATTACCGCCGAGTTTGATGACATTGGTTTCTTCTTTGGCGCCGCCGCCGCAACCGGCCAGTACACCGGCCATAAGCAGCGTACTCATAGCTGCCGCAACTAATTTTTTTCGCATCTTTGCTCCTGCCCTTCTTGTTCCCCGGACCGATGATTCCTGCCGCAAGTATGTACTTGGGCCCTTTTGTTTTAGAATGTATTTGTGTCGAGGAATTTATGTATTTTGTACTCAAAGCACACTATACACCTTTACATCTTTATTGTCAATACATTATGGCCTTTCTTTTTTCATTAATACAACCGTCTACTTGCAGGGAACAAAGGAGGCTATTCTGCATACCTAGCCTGGATTACCCGGTCCTCATACCACCGCCTGGAAAATACAAAAAGGGCGATAAACTGTTGTCCAGTTCATCGCCCTGTTAATTAGTCAACAAGCTTCCTCACTCTGAAGTCCACACCGACTTGCCGGGCAATCTCCCGACAAGCCCTGATATCTGCCGGCGGCATGATATCGACGACTGTCAATACGACTACCGGGATATATTGTTTACATTTACCGGCGAATTCCAGCATCGACGCATAGGCCTTTTCACCAAATTCCGATAGACAGATCGCCTGATACTCTTGGGCATTTTTTGCGTTCATACTGATAGAAACAGCATCTACCAGCCCGGCCAGCAACGGCGTAATATCCTGCTCATAAAGCAAATTGGCCTGACCGTTGGTATTAACCCGGATGGGTACAGCATAGCTTTTCTTCAGTTCCCGGCAGATGTCGATAGTAGCGTCTGCCCGGGCCAGCGGTTCGCCATAACCGCAAAAGACAAACTCGCTTAAGCCTGCAGTATCCCACTGCTGAATGTCCCTAAGCACCTCGGTGACTGTGGGTTCCCGCTCCAGCCAGAGATTAAGGCCGTCAGCAACACCAGCCGCTGTGGTTCTTACGCAAAAAACACAGCGGTTGGTACAGCGGTTGGTTATGTTGATATATAAGGCAGTCCCCAGCTTATAGGTAATTGTCATCGCTTTCGCCATTGCTTTAGATGCCATCGCCGTGTATTCCCTCATATTCATTAATACGCCGTTTCTCCGTTTTCTCAATCTGGTCCACCCTGCCGTCTTCAATCCGGATGATTAGCTGCCCATACATCAACCCCTGCAGCTGAGCAATAATTTTGGACTGTAAAGAATGCTGGCCCTCAGGTACATCACGGATTACATAGCCTTTTCTATTTTTTGAGGAGAAAATGAACCTTTCTGTTCTCTCCATCTTAATGACACACCCATCTTGAATTGTTAAAATCAAGTGTCCGTACTGGACAGTATGAAGAGAATGCCGAATCAATTCCATAACTTGAGGTAGCAGCAGCTTCTTAGGCGTTAATTTCTCCACCCACAACACCTCCCATTTTTTAAGCAGTAACCGAAAACAAGATGTGTGAAATAAAAAAGCTAAGGGACGGATTTGCCAAGCAACAAGTCCCCTAGCCTTCAGTATGTCTGATCAGCTAATCCCGTTATTCAACTGCAGATCCTGCCTACAGGGCGGCCGAGGAGGATATTGATTCCGCAACACTTTGATCTGCCGCCGGCTTCTTGCCGCCTGTAAAATGCTCATTCTGGAGCAGTTCCCAGATTTTATGCCTGACCCAGCCGAAATCGGCCGATGACCGAATGCCGTCACGGGGCCGCGGCAGGTTAATGCTGACAATTTCCTTTATAGTCCCGGGATGGGCCGACATTACCGCTACCCGGTCCGCCAAAAAGACAGCTTCGTCAATGCCATGGGTAACAAAAATTATTGTCTTCTTCGTCTTTTCCCAGATGCGCAGCAATTCTTCCTGCAGCACTTCTCTGGTCTGGGCGTCGACAGCGGCAAACGGCTCATCCATCAGCAGTACTTCCGGGTCATAGGCCAAAGCCCGGGCAATGGCTACCCGCTGTTTCATTCCGCCGGACAGTTCATGGGGATACCGCTCTTCGAAGTTGGTCAGGCCAACCATTTCAATGTACCGCTGACTGATTTCCTTACGGTCTTTTTTCGGGACTTTTTTTATTTCCAGCCCGAATTCCACATTTTTTCTGACCGTGCGCCAGGGAAACAGGGCATAACCCTGCATGACAATCCCCCTATCCAGGGCCGGTCCGGTTATTAATTTGCCGTCAATTGTGATCTCGCCGGAACTGGGAAAGGCCAGCCCGGCAACCATATCCAGGAAGGTGGATTTGCCGCAGCCGCTTGGTCCGACAATGGCCAGAAACTCTCCTTGTTTGACAGTGAGATCAAGGTGTTTAATTGCTTCAAATTCAGTTGCGGCTTCGTTCGGCTGCCGTTTGACCCAGTAGACTCGCCGGATATTCCGGGCAATAATTTTAGCTTCTGTGCCGGCACTGTCTGCTGCCACCTGGCTGTCAGTCATAATAGATCCCCCTTTATTGTTAGTCTATGAACAGGAATTGTGCTGTTAGCAGCACACGCTAAAGAGAATTACTCCTCCGCGAAAAGCACAGTACTCAAATAGCGTTCACCGGTATCCGGCAGGATGACCACGATTGTTTTCCCTGTATTCTCCCGGCGTTTGGCCACCTGCAGAGCAGCAAAAGCGGCCGCACCGGAAGAAATACCGACAAGCAGCCCTTCTTCTTTGGCCAGCCGGCGGGCAATGATCAGCGCTTCGTCATTTTTTACTTTAAATATCTCATCAATCACGTCCTGGTTCAGCACATTGGGAACAAACCCGGCACCGATTCCCTGAATCTTGTGGGGACCAGGCTGACCACCGGACAGTACGGGCGAGTCGAAGGGTTCAACTGCCACCACTTGGACAGCAGGATTCCGTTTTTTGAGTACCTCGCCGACACCGGTAATGGTGCCGCCTGTACCTACTCCCCCCACAATAATATCGACCTTGCCGTCTGTATCCTGCCATATTTCCTCGGCGGTAATGGCCCGGTGAATCTCCGGATTGGCCGGGTTGTTAAACTGCTGGGGAATAAAGGAGTTAGGCGTTGCCGCCGCCAGTTCTTCAGCTTTTAAAACCGCCCCTTTCATGCCGGCCGGGCCGGGAGTTAGAACCAGCTCAGCCCCATAGGCTTTTAACAGACTGCGCCGCTCCACACTCATGGTTTCCGGCATCGTCAGGATCAGGCGATAGCCTTTGGCAGCGGCAATAAAGGCCAGGGCAATGCCGGTATTGCCGCTTGTAGGTTCAATAATCACAGTATTTTTATTAATAATTCCTTTTTCTTCGGCATCTTTGATCATGCTAAAACCAATACGATCCTTAATACTGCCGCCAGGATTAAAAGACTCCAGTTTTGCAACCACTTCAGCCTGAGCTCCTGCGGTTACTTTATTGAGCCGCAGGAGCGGTGTCGCGCCGATTAATGCGGTGATGCTGCTGGCAATTTTAGACATAATAGCTTATCCTCCTTAAAAATTTTCCTGATAAACAAAAAAGCAAAGAATAATTCTAAACAGAATAATCTTTGCCTTCAGCATGTTCTACTGATCAGTCAAATCGTTGTATTAACATGTCTTCGCCAGATTGGTAGCCCTCAGTATTTTCGACTGTCAGGTTACCAGGCAAATAAAAAGGCCAAGGCACATCCGCGGATAATACCTCAGCCTTCAGTCATTCTGATCAGCCAATAATCTTTCAGTATAATTATCTACAATTATACTGATTAGTAAGTATTTGTCAATCACTTTTTCCGGCTCACTTAAATCCGCTGGCCTGTTTAAGGGGCAGAGCCTCAAGCTGGCTTACCGTGTAACGCAGACCGGTTTCAACGGTGTCACAGTATTCGCTAATATAAACGCCACTGTTCTGCAGTTTTTCCTTGGCATGATAGCCAATCCGCATCGTCAGCACCGCATCGCAATCCTGCAGTGAGTCAATGAGCTGCTCCCGCCGGCTGTCCAAGCCGGTTGTATCACATTCTGCCAGCCCGGCGCAGTACTGGGCGGCGGCCCGGGTTTCCCGGAGCTGGAACGCCTGCCCGTCTCCCTGGTAAATAAAAAACCGGGTTGCATGGCCGAAGTGCTGGTCGACCAGCTTGCCGTATTTTGACGTTACGGCAATTCGGTATGATTTCCGGGCTTCATTGCTGGGCACTGTTGTGCTGTCCTGGCTGCGGTTGCCCATCCGGAACTCCTGCGAACGGTCTTCGTGCAATAAGCCGACGGCATCGGCCCGGCATTGCTGGCAGTGCCGCATCTGCTGAATATCAAGCTGACAGACATCCCGCAGGGCATTGACCTCTTTCGTACTTGTCTGGGGCAGATGCTGAAAAGCGCTCCCCGGGGCCGGAATCAACGGCATAATATTAGTAACAAACACACCCATCTCTTTCATCTTTTTGACGACTGCCGGTATATGTGTATCATTGAGATCCTTAATCATAACAATATTGATTTTGACAAGCACACCCTGTGCCACCAGATTCGCTATGCCGGCTAACTGATTAGCCAGCAACAATTCTGCCCCCTCAGTGCCCGTATAGGTCTTACCCTGATAAGTAATAAAGGCATAAATCCTGGCACTGATAACCGGATCTAAGGCATTAACCGTTACCGTAACATGCCGGACACCCAATGCCACAATCTCCGGGGCGTAGGCCGGCAGCAGCAAACCATTCGTGGATAAGCAAAACGTAATATCTTCATTGATGGCTTTGATGCCGGCAATCGTCTGCCTGGTTAAGTGCCAGTCCGCCAGGGCATCGCCCGGACCGGCAATGCCGACTACACTCAGGTTCGCAATTTTTTCTTTGACCCAGACAAATTTATCGCAGGCAAGCCCGGGTGTCAATACCTCGCTGGTAACCCCCGGTCTGCTCTCATTGACACAATCAAACTTCCGGTTGCAGTAATTACATTGGATGTTGCACCGGGGAGCCACCGGCAAATGCATACGGGCGTATTTATGATGGGCCTCGGCAGAGTAGCAGGGATGCTTACTGGTTTTCTCCAGGGTATCCCCGCCTAGAGAGCCGGAGCATATGCATGCCATATGGTTTCACCTCGCTTTTTCAGATACGCACAGTTACAATCCCCTCAGGCGCGTTAGATGCCGGCAGCCGCACTGCGGACTTCACCTGTTTCCAAAGCCAGCAAATGATCAGCCCATTTGGCCGCCCACTCGCGCAATTCAGCTGTTTCCAGCGGTGACGGTACTTTGGATTCCACTGTTTCAACCACCCGTTTCGCCAGGCGGCTGTAGATTTTCGCCTGCTCTGAGTTGGGTGCTGCCTCGATGGTTGTTTTCCCCTGAAGTTCAGCCTGGGTTACAGTTACCGACCGGGGAACATACTCGACAACCTGTGTTTGTGTGCGGTGCACAAAATCATCAATGATCTCTTTGGCATAGGGGAGATTGATGGAATTGGCAATCAGGCCGCCCAGCAGTGCCCCCCCGGAATTAGAGTACTTTTGAATGCCTTTGAATAGGTTGTTGGCCGCATAAATGGCCATAAAATCCGCGGAAGACACAGTAAATACATGCTCGGCAATGCCCTCGCGAATGGGAACGGCAAAGCCGCCGCACACCACATCGCCTAACACATCATAGATAACAACATCCAGATCCAGTTCATCATAGACTTTCAACTGTTTGAGCAGCTGCACGGCCGTAATAATCCCCCGCCCGGCGCAGCCCACACCCGGGGCCGGCCCGCCTGCTTCCACGCAATACACACCATTAAACCCTTTGTAAATTACGTCTTCCGCCTGCACCTTGTTTTTTTCACGAAGTGTATCCAGGACTGTAGGAATGTAGGTACCGCCACGCAGGGTATTGGTCGAGTCCGCTTTCGGATCACAACCAAATTGCATCACTTTATAACCTAACTTCGATAACGAAGCGCTGATATTGGAGGTTGTGGTTGATTTACCAATTCCTCCTTTGCCATAGATGGCAATCTGTTTAATCTTTTTGCTCATTTGTTATTCCTCCTAGAGAATTGCCAGAAAAACCAAAAGAGGTCAGAACAATACTTCGGCCGAAGTATTGTTCTGACCTTTGGTTATCTACCAATCAGTCGCCTATAAATCAATTCAACTTTTAACACATTATACCGAATACCTGCCAAAAACACAAGAGGATTTTGCAATATTTTTATCTTTTACCAGATTTAAATTTGTTTATCCGGCTGGGGGGTGGGGCGGTGGCCGCCTGCCAACGCCACTAAAAACTCTTTGGTCTCTTCCTCGCTCATCTTGTACGCATGCTCAGTATCAACCGGGAATTGTCCCTGTCTTACTTCAGCGGCATATTCCCTGAAGGCATTGGTCAGGACTTCGCCAACACCGGCATATTTCTTAACAAACTTCGGGGTGAAGTTATCATACATGCCGACCATATCGGCGTAAATCAGCAGTTGGCCATGCGTGTAAGATCCGGCACCAATGCCAAGAATGGGAATGCCGGCGGCTTCGGTAATTGCCTTACCAACCACCGGCGGTACTCCTTCGACTAAAATACTGAAGGCCCCGGCTGCTTCAAGCACTTTGGCCTGATCCACCAGCTTCATGGCCGCCGCCGCGCTGCGCCCCTGCGCTTTATAACCGCCAATTTGTCCCATGAATTGCGGAGTTAGACCAATATGGCCCATGACCAGGATACCGGCCTGTTGAATGGCTCTAACCCTGCGGGAAATCATTTCGCCGCCACCTTCGAGCTTAATGGCGTCAACCGCAGCCTCTTTTACCAAACGCCCGGCATTAGCAATAGCGTCTTCATCCGATTTTTGATAAGACATATAAGGCATATCGCCAACAATAAAGGTCTGGGGAGCGCCGCGCCGTACGGCCTGACAATGGCGAACCATATCATCCATCGTTACCGGGAAAGTGGTGTCATAGCCCAAACTTACCATGCCCAGCGAATCTCCCACCAAAATCATATCAATGCCGGCCTTTTCCTGCATTTTGGCAGTAAGATAGTCATAGGCCGTTAAGTAAACAATCTTTTCTCCTTTGGCCGCCATGAAACTGAAATCATTAATTGTCTTTTTTGCCATAATAGCACCCTCCTATTTTTTATTAGCATGTTCGGTTATTGACTAAATCTCTAAGCCTGCTCCTTCAGTACACGTGCGGGCCAGTTTTTTGTAGAGCCTAAGTAGCGGTGTTGTCTCTTTTACCGGGAATACTTTGGTTTTCTTACGTTCGGCCAGGATTGCGGCCACCGCTTCAGGTGTGGCCGGTTTACCTTTAATGCCGACAATATCCAGAGTGCGGGCAGCGACATCCATTTTTATCAGATCGTCATCTTCCAGATAGGCAATCGGGCCGCCTGCTACTCCTTCCGGAGCAATATGACCGACTGCCGGTCCCCGGGTGGCGCCGGAAAAACGGCCATCGGTAAACAGAGCCACGCTGCTCGCCAGCTCAGGCATATTCCATAAGGCCTCGGTCGTTCTCAGCATTTCCGGCATGCCGGAGCCTTTTGGTCCTTCAAACCGGATAAAGAGGGCTGTTTTCGGGCCAATTTTCCCGGCAAGCAAGTCAGCCACCGCTGTTTCCTCAGAATCAAATACACGCGCCGTGCCAATAAAGTTGTGAATGGCCTCATCTACACCGGACAACTTAATTACAGCGCCTTCAGGCGCCAGGTTGCCTTTGAGAATTTTGATGTTACCCTGGGGCTTCACCGGCTTTTGCCGGGTTTTAACAATATCACCTGCTGATATTTTGTAATTTGTCAGGTAACTGTTTACTTCGGCAAACCAGCCTGCTGCTGCCAGCTGTTCCAGGTTCTCACCCACAGTCTTGCCGGTAACAGTCATGGCATCAAGATATAATATATCTTTAAGCTCACGCATAAGGGCCGGTACACCGCCGGCATACCAGAATAAATCGGTTGGCCATTGTCCCCCTGTTTTCAGGCTGACAAGTACAGGTACTTCACGATTAACAGCGTCAAACTCCTGCTGTTCGATCGAAATTCCCACCTCACGGGCAATAGCCGGCAGATGCAAAAGCGCATTGGTAGACCCCCCCAACGCCGCGTGAACCATCAGGGCATTCATGAAGCTCTCTTTCGTAATAAACTTGCGGGGAATCAAGGAATTTTGGACATTCTCGGTAATTTGCCGGCCTGACCGGCGGGCAAACCGGGTCAGATGAGTCGTGTACGCTGCGGCCAGGGCATTTCCCGGCAGAGCCAGTCCCAGCGCCTCTGCCATGCATTGCATGGTACTGGCCGTCCCGATAAACTGGCAGGCACCGGCACTGGGACAACAGTTCCGCGAATAGTACATCAGCTCCTGCTCGCTGAGATTCCCCTTGGCATATTTGTCGCCTGCTCCATACAGTATCTCGGAAGACATATACTCAGGGCCGCTGAGCATTGAACCGCCGCAAACATGGATTGCCGGCATATCAAGACGCAGCATGGTCATTAATTGCGCGGGTACCGATTTGTCGCAGGATGCCATGAATATGGCGCCGTCATAGGGTGACGCCAGGGCATGGATTTCGAACATAAAGGACATAATCTCCCGGCTGGCCAGGGAGTAATTCATCCCGTCATGGGCCATCGCAATACCGTCACAGATATCGGTAACTGCATAAACTGCCGGTTTTCCCTGTGTTTCATAAACACCAATTTTAGCCTCATCAGCAAGTCCGCCCAAGTGGCTGCTGCCAGGATGACTATCGCCATGAACAGTGTCAATGAGAATCTGCATTTTCCCCAGATCGGAATCATCCCATTGCATTCCGGCTCTCAAGCCATCACCCTGATAATTTACGGTTCGTAAATACTGACTGCGACTGCGCTTGCAACTACAACTCATTTAGTCAGCCCCCTTATTATTAACTCTTATCAAGCCTGCTGCTTACCATGCTAGCATTAAGTCGCCATTACTATCAAACACTTTCGTTACAGCAGTTTTTTCGACAACATATTCTGCCGGCACTTCCCTGATCAATGCCGGTGAAATATACATCTCGCCAAGCGATAGCGTGTTTTTTATAAACACCATGCGCGCACAGTCCCAGTCTGCGGCACGGCCGCATGTGTTGAGTCCGACGCGAACGGCTTCGTAATCATTAGACACTTTTACCGGTACGAAACACCGCTCTAAGAAACCGGAAGTGATGGTATTGATATACGTTTTGGGAAAATCCACTTTATGATACAGACGTTCAGTAATAACGTCCGGAATTCCCAAGCCAACTGCATTACCTCCGGATTCTTTGGTTAAATCCAGAGCCACGATCCGTTTTGGCCCCCCCGGTTCGTCAACTACCTCGCCGATGCGCATCCGTTTCGTAACATTGGGATCTACCCCAACCCCGGAAATATTTTTTCCCATTTCCCGGACAACAAGCACGTCTAAATTGTCAAAGGGAATCCGGGGCAGCAGTTTCTTCGACAATACCAGCAGTTCTTGCTCCCGGCTGAAAATATTTCCCGCCCCCAGCACTTCGATCATTGCGGTTTCATCAAACTTGTTTTCAACAATAGCCACCGCCGCGATTAACGGCACCCGCTGCAGCACGACGGCGGCTACTTGCGGAATGAGCTCCCTGAGCCCGCTGATGCCGTGGCGGTGGATGGCCTCGGCTTGCGCCCGTTTCCCGATCCCGATCGCTAACATTTTAACCACACCGCTCTCATGGGGACCATGAAAATCGGTATGCGCTTTTACTCTGTTGACAGGCACGACACCATCCAGAGCCACCGCGTTTCTGTCGGCATATACCGGATGGCCGTTGACGTCACCCACCTGTTCGACTTCCATGCCGGAAACAATGGGCACACCAAGATACTCCTCAGTAATTCCGTAATCAGCCAAAACGGCTTTTTGCCCTGCGGCGGTGGCTCCGCCGTGGCTACCCATGGCCGGCAGGACAACGGCCTCTGCCCCGGCTGCCTGCAGCAGGCCGGCAACATGCTTAATAATTTCCTTCATGTTACGGATACCCCGGCTGCCTGACAGAACGCCGATTTTCTTGCCTGCCAGTGATTTTCCCGCCGTTTGGTCTCTGAACCCCTCGTCAATATGGCGGAATATATCGGCAAGCTCTAGTTTATCCGGCCGCTCCGTATCTTTGATTAAGTACAGTTCCTGTTTCATTGCTACCGCCTTCCATGCTTATTATTTTTTAATTACCCAGGTAGTCAATTCCGGCACATAGGTAATGAGCAGTAACACAATCAGCATAATGCCGACAAAGGGAAGCATCGCCCGGCTTAAGGTTAATAAAGGTACTTTAGATATATTACTGGCAACAAACAGGGCTGTCCCTACCGGGGGCGTCAACAAACCGATCGTTACATTGATGACCATCATCAAACCAAACTGGACAAGGTTAACGTCCAGTGACTGGGCTACAGGTACCAGCACAGGCACCAGTAAAATAATGGCCGGCCCGCTGTCTAAGAACATGCCGACAAAAAGGAGCAGTAGGTTAATCATGGCTAAAACAACAAATTTATTGTCGGAAAGACTCAAAATTGCCGCGGTAAGCTGCTGCGGTATTTGTTCACAGGCTAGCAACCAGCTAAATAACGAGGCTGTGGCAATCAGGAAAGAAATTGTGGCTGTACTGATCGTTGCCTGCCCAAAAACCTGGGGAAAATCGCTCCATTGTAATTCCTTATAAATGAACTTACCGACCACGATAGCGTATACAGCAGCAACAACCCCGCCTTCGGTGGGAGTGAAAACACCATAGCGAATACCAACAATAATAACTACCGGCATCAGGAGGGCCCAGATCGAATCTTTAAAAGAAACCCACCGCTCCGACCAGGACTTTTTGCCTTCAATTGGATAACCGCGCTTGATAGCTACATAATGGGCGTAAAGCATGAAACCGCCGGCACACAGTAAACCAGGCAAAAACCCGGCCATAAACAAGTCACCAATGGAAGCATTGGCCGACACCCCGTAAATAATCATGGCAATACTGGGCGGCAGAATCAGGCCGATACTGCCAGCCGCAGCTACCAAAGCGGCAGAATAATCCCTGTGATAGTTACGTTTTGCCATTTCCGGCACCATGATGCTCCCAATAGCGGCCGTATCGGCAACAGCTGACCCGGAAATACCGCCCATAATGACCCCGGTAATCGAAACCACATGCGACAAACTGCCGCGGATGCCACCCACCAGCGATAAAGCAAAACCAACAATGCGGCTGGTAATCCCGCCTTTTTCCATGAGCGAACCGGCCAGCATAAAGAAGGGGATGGCCATTAGCGGGAAAGAGTCTACTGCGGCAAACATCCGCTGCACTACTACCTGCAACGGGTAATCACCAACAAATACCATGGCCGCTAAGGAGGCTATACCTAAGACAAAGGCAATGGGCACTCCGAGAAAAACCAAGGCAATAAAAGTTGAAAATAGTATAGGCGTCAAACCTTAGGACCTCCTTGTATGCAATCTTCATACAGGTTTTTGGCCAGGTAAAAAACAATCAGCGCACCGCTGACCGGTAAAACCAGGTACACCCATTTCATTGGCAGCTGCAATGCTGCGCTGACCTGACGCGAACCAAGGGTCATCATATTGACCGCGGCATAAATCATAACACCGGCCAGCGCCATCATCGCCAGGTAGCCAAAAGCGATTACCGGCTTTCGTAACTGCCGCGGCAGTTTGCCGATGAGCACGTCGAGCGCCACATGGGACCGGTTGCGCACTGCCAGGGGCGTGCCCAGGAATGTCATCCATACAAACAGGTACCGCCCCGCTTCCTCCGACCAGGTTAATGAGTTGCCAAAGGCATAGCGGGCAATGACCTGGAGAAAAATTATCGATACCATAGCCAGCATTAACAAAAAGCATAGCCCTAAGAGAAGCTTGTATAACTTTTCTTCCCACACTGAGAACACAGGCATTTCCCCTTTCTTAATTAAGAGGACTTCCCCGGAGACTTCATCCCGGGGAAGTCCTCTGCTGTGCAGCAGAATTTAGTTAGAATTACTTGCCGGCTTCGATAATTTTATTATAGAGATCCAGCCCGTATTTTTCAGCAAATTCCTGATGCGTGGTTTGGGCTGCTTTAGCCCACTCAGTAGTATCCGGTTTGGTTACCTGCATTCCTTTGGCCTGTAAATCGTTTAACAGGTCATTCGATTTGTCGGCAACCAGTTTGTTCTCATATTGAGTGGCTTCTATGGCAGCTTCGCTAATTGCTGTTTGCTGATCAGGCGTCAGCTTCTCCCAGGTCTTATTGCTCATCGCCATAACAACATACTCATACTTGTGATTGGTCATGGCAAGATATTTTTGCACTTCATAAATTTTACCGGCATGGATGTACGGTACAGGGTTTTCCTGAGCTTCAATCACATTTTGCTGCAATGCGGTGTAGACTTCTCCCCAAGCCATCGGGGTGGGATTTGCGTCCATAGCTTTCCAGGCGGCGACCATGGGGGGAATCTCCGGTACCCGGATTTTTATTCCTTTAATGTCCGCAAGCGAGTTAACCGGCTTATTTGTGGTTAATTGACGCGGGCCGCGCTCCCAGAAGGACAGCCCTCTGATGTTCGAGCTTTTCAGTAATTTGTCTAACAGTTCATCGCCTACCGGTCCATAGATTACCTTGCGTAAATGTGCTTCATCCTTAAATAAATAAGGCATTTCCATGATTTGTAAGGTCGGCTCAAAATTGCCGAGAACTCCGGCAACTAAAGCAAAGTCTACCGAGCCCATCTGTAAACCTTCCGTCATATCGCGGTCATTGCCAATGGTGGAGTTGGGAAATATTTGAACTTTCACTTCCCCATTCGTCTTTTGCTCAACCAGTTCGGCAAATTTCCGGGCTCCTTGATGCCACAAATCGGCTTCGCTTTGTATGTGTCCTAACTTGAGTGTAATTGGTTTCTTCGCAGATCCGGGCTCACTTTTCGTGCCGGTTCCGCCACAGCCAGCCACAGTAACAAGGCTAACCGTCAGCAAGGCCAGCAAAAGCAGTTTTTTCATAATTTCCCCCTTATTTTTCTATATAGTGCCTGGCAAATGCCATTCCTTTCCTGCCTTATCCCTCCCTTGCCCTGCCATTAGCAGCCATTGACACTATATGAATCCCTTGTTATAACAACTCCAATACTTTCCGCAGCGAGTTTCGCTTGCCAAAACCACCGGCTTTAGTGACCAGATGCAACCCGTCGCAATGGCCGCCAACTGCTTTGCCAATCGGTATCCCTGCGAGTAATTCCCGCTCAAGATCAATGACTGTGATCCCCAGAGTCTGGCAAATACTTGTCGCCGTCCCCCCGCCGGATATAACAAGATTACATAAACCATGCTGTTCAGCAGTTTCCTTGGCAATGTGGGCTAATAAGGCAGTGACAATATGACCAACCTTTTGTACCTGTACCGACAGACTGAGAGCATCTGTGTGGTTGCGGTTTTCCAGCAGTGTATCAATGACAACTACCGGAATCCGGCCGTTAATCAGCGCGGCTCCTATACTTGTCATCACCCTTGCCTGTTCTTCCGCAATCCGGCCCGCATAGATAGCCGCTGCCTGAATAGGAATTAACTCCGTATCGGGATAATCCAGCATGCTGGTTATTTGCTCTGCGGTAACCTGATTTAACGTTCCGGCAACCACCAGGGTCCCCTGCCGCGCGCTCAAAATTGCCTGGTTTACAACCTTCCAGGCAATCGGCAGACTACCCGCTAAACCGGATGAACCGGCGGCCAGATACGGGAGCGGCAAGCGGCATAAAGCTACGGCAATATTCCGCAGATCTACTTCAGTCACTGCATCAATGGCAATCACGCGGATGCCGGCGGTATGCAAAGCGGTAATTTTCTGGACAATCTTTTTCTCACCCTGGCGGACATCATTAAGGTCAATAACAGCCACCGGTAAACTGGGGCTGCATCTGATAATGGAAGGTATATAACCGACAGGAACAGGCACACTGCTGCCGCCCCATTCTTGCACAAGCTGCAAATACCCATTTTCCACAATCCGTCCATGAGCCGGATAAGAGGGTACGATGACCGCCAGAGTAAGCGCCAGTGCATCCATCATGGCTTGTAGTTCTTCGATAATATTTCCCCGTAACGTGGAGTCAATCTTTTTATAAAATCGCTTAAACCCAAGCTTGTGCAACGCCGCCGCTACTTGGTTAACGCGGTCATAAGCCACCGCGGCCGAAACGGTCCGTGAGTTGGTGTTGACTGAAATAACGTCTACACCCGCGCAGCGGCCAACTACATCCAAATGGTTCAGTACAACTTGTGTACTAAAGCCAAATTTCCGAAATTGTACCCCCGCGTCATTGGCCCCGATTAGGTTGTCTGCGATAATCGCCAGCCGTTCCATCAATATATCCAGCCTCACTTTCAAAAAATATATAATGCAAGTATCGCGCCAATTTTTCTGATTAATCATTTTATTCCGGCAAAAGCAAGAACGGCGCGGATCATTGTCTAAATAGTTGTATTGTTATAATTTTTTCAAAAATTCTCGATTTCAAATTGAAAGCCTGATATATGCAAAAATGATATATCAGGCCTGTTATTCGAGTTATAGCCGCCATTTTTATTCTTCTTTCATTTTGAAATTGCTTCTTTCATTTTGAAACGTTCTCGTTTTCCGCCAAATCGTAGTCGTACTGATTCCCAAAATTTTTGCAGTATGTTCGTGGCTGCCTGTTTCCTGCAATACCTGCCTGATAATTGACTGCTCCATTTCCTGCATGGTTCCTTTTGGCACCAATCTTATTCCGTCATCCTGCCGGTCACAGTCTGAGTCCAATACCCTTTCCAGGTCATTACCGGTGACAACATAATCTTGCTTGAGAATCATTAACCGCTCAATGACACTCTCCAGTTCTCTTACATTGCCCGGCCACTGATACCTGTTCAGTATATTCCAGGCCGGGGCACTAAACTGCAGCGGCCGTTTCAACAACTTTGCCGCCAGCTTATGATTGATTTTTTCGACCAAACAGGGAATATCTTCTTGTCTGGCCGCCAGCGGCAGCAGTTTTAACCTGAGGATACTTAACCGGTGATAAAGATCCCGGCGAAATAATCCTTTTGCGATCAACTCCGGTAGATCTCTGTGCGTCGCCGCAATGACACCGACATCTACCGGGATAATTTTATCCCCGCCGATGCGCATAATTTCACGCTGTTGAATAACTCTTAACAGCCTGGCCTGAATGCTTAACGATATTTCGCCAATTTCGTCGAGAAAAATAGTTCCCTGATCAGCCTGTTCGAACAGACCTTTTTTCCCATTCTTGCGTGCACCGGTAAAAGCCCCGTACTCGTAGCCAAAAAGTTCACTTTCCAGCAGGCTTTCCGGTAAAGCAGCACAGTTAACAGCAACAAAGGGTCCGCCAGAGCGCCGGCTATAATTGTGGATACTTTGGGCGATAATCTCTTTTCCGGTTCCGGTGTCGCCATTGATAAGGATTGTAGAATCCACACCGGCATAATTTTTTGCTGCCGCTATGGTTTCTTTCATGCTTGCATTGGCAGTGATAAAGTCGTCAAAATGGTAGACAGCCTTATACCCTTTCCCGCCATGATCTTTACTCCACTTATCCTTATAAACAAATTGCGCTTCGGTGATCGTTAATACCGCGCCAATCGTTTGCCCGCCCACAATCATCGGCACCACCCGGCAAGCCAAAGCTTGTTGATCCCCTCCTGTCAATGACACGATTCTTGTCTGGCCGTAGTGCAGGGTATCGTCTAGGTTGATATCGGCCAAGAAAGCCGCAGCAAGATTGGTGTTCACCTGTTCTTCACTCGTCTTTAGCATTTTTTCTGCCGCATGATTCATATAAGTGATCTGTCGGCGGCTGTCAATGGCCACAATTCCTTCGCCCGTAAACTCCATAATGGCTTGAAACTGCTTAAGTTTGGCCGCATTAGCACGACCGGCAGCGACTAATTCCCGGGCCTGCCGCACAGATTGCAGTAATGCTTCCCGGCCTACCGCCACCGGAAAAACCGGAATTCCGTTGGTGATAAATTCCGGCTGAACATTCTCAAGTGCAGCTATGTTCGGAACTTCGCTGACTATGGCGGCGATTTCGTCCGGACCTGCTGCCGGCACTCCGGATAAAACCTTAGTCTTTAGCCCCACAATGTCAGTTATCAGTGTGGCGTTATCAACAATAGAATCACCGCTTAACCCTACCACCAGCTTAGTGTTATCCTGCTCCTCTTTATTTTCTGCCAGCCAGTTCTTTGTCTGCTGCACCCCCCGTAAAATGTCCAGAACACCGGGGCGGAGAGAAACTGTCGGGATGCTGACTGTTGTTTTCACGGCTTCGTCAAAGGTTGCATAACAAATAAGCACATCGGCACCTTTTTCACTGAGCTGCTGTGCGATCGCAATAACATCTTTGCCTGAGGCCATCGCCACATGAATCCTTTCTCCCCAGTCACGGAATAAATCCACAGCCCGTAAAGTAAAGTCCTGGTTAGGAGCAATCAGGGCAATTTTATCTGTTTGCAAGATTAACACTTCCTCCTACAATTCAGTCAGGTGCCAACGGCAGTCTGTTCCTTGGAGCGAACGAAATATAATTCACGAATATTCCGACATATTAAATCCTCCTGCAACGACCTTATAGTTCATTATAAATCACATGTGTTTGCAGGTAAAGAAGTTGCTGATTCCCTTTTTTTGCCGGCTGCTGATGAATATGTTTCAGCAGGGTGTAGAAAAGCAAGCTATCTGTTTCTACTGCCAAACACACGCTTCCTTTATCTCTCTTGACGAACCTCGCAACCCCTGCTATAATTTTATTTAATAAAATTAATACTTACCGCTGATTAGAAAAACTAAAGGCCAAAAACGACGTAAGTCGCTTTCTGGCCTCTTTTATTTTAAGGGGGATGACCACAAATGAAACAGCATGAATGGATAATAAGCCAAAACCGTAAACTGTCAGCCATGATTCATGCCCACAGCTTCACGGTAACCCAGACACCGGTTGTGATCTGTTGCCATGGCTTTACCAGCGATAAAATCGGCTCCAATCAATTAAACCTGCACCTGGCCAATGCCATTGCTACGGCCGGCATGATTGCCGTTCGCTTTGACTTTACCGGCTCCGGGGAAAGCGAAGGCGAGTTTGCGGCAGATACAACCATTAAAAACTGGCAGGAAGATCTGCGGAATGTCGTAAGCTGGGTAAGGAACGTGCCCGAGTTTGAAGGTCTGCCGGTTTATCTGGTAGGACACAGCCTGGGCGGTCTGATTGTGCTCAGGCATGAAGATACGGGGATTGCCGGCCGGGTGGTGTTAGCGCCGGTAACACAGCCTGTGGAAAACTTCCGGGACATTATCCTGGGCCAGGACCTCTGGCAGCGTTCTTTACAGGGCCGGACAGTTGCCAACTTTTTAGGCAAGGGCTTCAGTCTCAGCCCGAATTTTGTGCAAGACCTGCTGGAAAACCGCTATGAGCTGCTGCCGCAGCTTGGCCGGCAGCGCTCACCCCTGCTGGTTATCCACGGGACTCAGGATATCGTAGTACCGCCGGCAGGCTCCGAGGTTATCTATGATCAATACCGGGGCCGGAAAGAGATTATCCGGCTGGAGGCAGACCATGTGTTTACAGGCCGGCATGAGGAGCTGACCGACCTGGTAACCCGGTGGCTAATTATACAAAAAAACAGGCTGGGCACCTTATGCCAAGGACATTGATTGCCAGAAATAATAAAGGTGAGCTTACCTGAAGCAAAATCAGGCGGCTCACCTTTATTTTGTTGCCTGCGCCCCTCACTAACCAGCCGTTTAGGCCGGACGCAGCGTTTTTTCCGCCAGTTGGAAGGTCTGGTCGGCGCGGGCTGCCAAACCGGCATCATGGGTAACAATAACAACACCGGTCCCGCCGGTGCGGGCTGCCAGCAGACATTCAGTTACCTCAGCCGCCAGAGACGGATCAAGATCATTAGTCGGCTCATCGGCCAGTAATACCGGCGGTTTAAGCAGCAAGGCCCGGGCCAGGGCAATCCGCCGCAATTGTCCAAGGCTAAGTTCCTGGGGCTTATGGTGCAAGCGGTGGGACAGCCCAAAATTCTCCAGCAAAACCTTTGCCTCCTGTTCGACTTTTACCCCCTTCCTGATAAACCAGGCCGGAGCGATTACATTCTCCAGCGCGGTCAGCGAATGGATCAGGCGGGCTCTTTGGAAAACAAAGCCCACATACTCCCCCCGCAGTTTTGCCAGCCGGGAAGCAGCCAAATTGCCAATGTCCTGACCGTCTACCAGTACTGTACCGGAGGTTGCCCTTTGCAGCAATCCCATAATTGACAGCAGGGTAGTCTTCCCGCCGCCGGAATGACCGGTAATCGCCGCCGCCGTTCCCCTGGCCAAAGCAAAAGAAACCTTCGCTAAGATAACCTCCTCCCCGTACTGTTTGCCAACATCCCTCAGTTCAATCAGGTTGCTCATATTTTCCTTCTCCTTTTAGTCAAACTCCCCCCGCGTCATAATGACACTAGGATCAATACGGCTGCCCCGGCAGGCCGGCAGCCAGGCAGCCAAAGCCCCCAACCCGGTAAATACCACGGTAATTAACACGGCGGTACCGGCAAAAAAAAGCCAGGACGGCTGCACAAAGGGAAAGGACTGATAACTGGCCAGCAGGTGCAGGCCGGCAGTATACAACCCGCTGCCCAGCGCCAGTCCGGCTACCGATCCGGCCAGAGAAACTGCCACTGCCTCGCCGGCAATAATGGCGCCAATGTGCCGTCCGGAGGCGCCAAAGGCCAGGTAAAGCCCCCATTCGGCCTGCCGTTCCCAGGTCAGCGTATAAAACCGCGAAAACAGGTGCAGCAACGATGTCAGCACTGCCAGTAAGCCAATGCCGCCAATCAGAAAGACAAATACCGTAAACTGATCAGCAATCCGTTTTTTGACTTCTGCCGCCACAATAGGTTTCATGAGTCCAACCGCTTGGATGTTAGCTACTACCTTATCAATATCCACCCCTTCATCAACCTGCACCAGCAGCGTCGAGATCAGGCCCTCCGGCGGCCCCTGCTTTTGCCACACCTGCTTGAGCGAGGTATCCCTGGCCACCACCCGTCTGGCCTCATTCATGCTGACCAGCAGGGAATAATCCAGGGTTGTTCCCGTTTCCTCGGCAATGGTTACGATATTATACCACTTGCCCAATATCGATATTTTATCCTGGGTCCAAATCGGCACCTTCGCACCAAGAATTACCTCATCATCGCTGAGTCCGGTTTTATGCACCTGCTTGAGCCAGGGGGCAATGATCCAGTCACTCGCCGGATCATAACCGATCATCCTGTTTTGACTGCCAATGTCGTGACAATCGGCAGTCAGGGAATGGGTATAAAACTGGGGTGTAACCGTACGGACCCCTTCAACACCCCGCACCCCCTCGGTATACTCTTGGGGCATATAAGAATTGGCAGTTGCCCCGCCGAACAAAAGCAGGCTTGGCTCCAGCGTCACACCGTACGGCACAATGACAATATCGGCGCCCATCCGTTGCTTGGAAAGCTCCATGCCTGATGCCACCCCGTTATATATAGCGGCAACACTGAAGACTATGGCTACGCCAACGGCAATGGAAACAACGATGGCCAGGCTTTGGAGCCTGCGGTGCAGCAGACTTTTCCAAATAAGAACGATCATAGTCTAGTCTCCTTCCCAACCCCTTATTCATGAAATTGATTGCTGCGCCAGGTCAGCCATACAATCCCGGCCCCTGCCAAAGCCAGCAAACTGCCGCCAATAGCACTGAAAAAAGCCGTTTTCTGGCACCCGCCAGCCTCACAAATACCAAGCGCCCAGGTCTGGGGCAGGATAACCACAGTAATGCCTAGCAGTAAAATAACAAAACCACTGAGCAGGCGCGCTTCATCTGTACGCAGCACAAGCAGGGCACTGGCAAGAATGAGTGCAAGTAAGGCAATAACAAACTCCGCCTGATAGGTATAATGGCAATGCATCGGGCTGCCATTTTGCATCAGCCCGTTACAAATAGGAATTAGTCTGGGTAAAACAAGCAGCAGGACACTGAGCAGGATTGCGCTCCAGGAAAAAAACTTATATTTTGTCATTCGATCAACTCCTTTTAACCCACATGTTTAGCTACAGGGATAGTGACCGGTATTGTCGCCACCAGCTTCGTATTGCTGGCTGCAGGAACCTGCAGGAACGATTTATGCATCTCATGTGTGCCGCCCTGCTGCCGCAGCGGCACCCGGTTGACCCCGGAATATAGGGCAGCAAGCCCCAATACGAATACCAAAAATGAGACCACTACAAACCTGTGCAATGTCATAATTTCCCCTCCCTAATTTTCTCATTGTATTGAAATACCAAAGGCCAGGAATGCTTGTAAAGCAATCCCGGCCTTCAGTCCTTCTAATCAGCCTGGAAATAACAGTAGGTATAATTCTTTTTATCTATAGGTATCAAGCACTCTGTCATAAATATCTTCGATAACGCGCAGGCCGCCGTTATAACCGGCATAGCCACAATTCAGGACAAGCCTGTACGCCACAGGCACGCTGACAATCAACAGGTCGGCCCCGATCTCCCTGGCTAGGTCCCGTTCCCAGCCACTGCCAATAATCAAGGCCCGGCTTTTATGAACATCACTTCTGATTTCCGCCTGAATAGCGCCGCCATCTGTTGAGAAACTCACCAGGGCCGAGCGCAATTCCGAAATATGCTTAAACTGCTCGCAGATCGCCGCCTGAAACTCCGCCGGCGTATCGTCGATGATAAACTGCCTGGCAGGAATAATCCCCAGTTCATTAAGCAGATATTTAGCGAAACCGATCGCATACGAAGCATCTAGTATTGTATATAATCGGCGGGGAAGACCATATCTGAATTCCAGCATAAAGTCGGCTGTCCGTTCAATATGCAGATAGAAGCGTTCTTCTTCGGCCTTAATAAAAGCCCCGGCTTTCACTTCATCCAGACCGGCAAAATCAATAACCTGCCGCAAAAACTTTGTTGTCTCCACACCACCGATTGGCAAATACGGAAACTGAATATAAGGAGTTCCATATTTACCGTGCAGATGCTTAGCAATATCCAGACCCGGCCAGGCGCTTACAACAATATTAAACTCGGCCCGGGGGATGGTTTTCCATTCCGCTACGCCCCCGGACGCTGCGCCAAACAGAATATTAACTGTCAGCCCGATCCCTGCCAGTATCCGCTTGAGCTCTTCCAGATTTCCGTTCCAAAACGGGTCTTGGTAGGGAATAGAGGCAAACACATTGACAAGCCCTTTAATTGGCGTTGTGCCTGTTTTGAATTTGTCGGCATACTGGTCAATAATGGCTTTAACCACGGTTTCATGGCTTACATAGTTGTTACTTTTAAAGCCGCCTGTCTCCACATACACAAGCGGTTTATCCTCAGACTGGTACCTGCCTGCCACCTGCCCGACATCATCGCCGATAATATCGGCAGTACAGCCGGTAAGCACTACATAGAGATCAGCATCAATAACCTGGAACGCCCCCGCAATCACACTGTCCAGTTTGCCCTCGCCGCCAAAGACAATCTCCGCCTCGCTGGCGTTGGTGCAGGGCACAGTATTGCCGCCCGCGTAGCCCTCTCCCTGCCCCAGCAGCCGGCTGACTTTATCACCGCAGCCAGGCCCGGAATGCAGGATAGGAACAGCCCTTTTTATCGCTATGACCGACTGCTGTGCGCCTAAGGCGCAAGAGTAGCGCGGCTGTTCAATAAACTTTGACATCTAAGTCACCCCTGAGAAACGAGAATGGGTTTTGTTCCAGCCACCACTTGGTATAAGGCATTGTGCTGTGTCTGGCAAGATTTGTGACAAATTCCCGGTTATCCAGGGTCTCCAGAATGCGTTCCGCATAGTTAAGGATTCCCTGATAACCAAAGCCGAACTGTTCATCTCCGATCAACAGTGTTGGTATTCCCAGCTTGGCTCCCCACAGCGTCATGCCGCCATGTCTGGCAATCATAATATCCGGCCTTACTTTGTTTAAGATATTAACCAGTTCATAGGCCTGTTTATTGCAGACATTATAATTAGGGATATCACCGTAGGTAGTTACGTCATGGGCCAGGGCGTCAGCAGTTATATCGCCATTATCATAAATAGGGTCATGATGGAAAATGGCGGCCCCCTGCACGGTCATACCCAATTCTCTTAATACAGCAATCAAGGCATGCCCATGGGCGGCTCCGGCCGTAAGGTACGCGGTTTTTCCCTGTAGCTTGTCGCGGTATTCGCTGAGCCTGGGCAGTACCCGCTCATGCTCCTCGGCAATGATTGTCTCTGTCTCCTGCTCCCGGTCCAGGACTTTTCCCAGTTCCCGCAGCCATTGATCAGTACCGGCAATGCCATAAGCCGGCGGGGCTTTGATTTCCGGCACCCCATATACCTGCTCCAGCGCGGCGCCGATATAGGTACCCAGCGTCGGACAAATCTGAATGGTAGCGGCTGCCTCGGCAATCTGCTCCAGCTGGGCGATCGTCGAAAAGGGGACAATATAATGGGCTTCATACCCTAAGCGCTGCAATAATTGATCAAAGATATGACTGCCCCAGAAATTAATAATATTAATCTTATTAGACTTCCTGGCCGGTGGCTTTACGATCTTTCTGACAATCGAATGATACGCTGAATCAAAGCCTGTCGTCCAGATTTTGGACTTAAACCCCTCACAAAAACAGGCAACAACGGGAATTCCCAATTCCCCGGCTAAATCATTGGCCACCCCTTCCACATCATCACCGATGATGCCGGAGGCGCAGGAGGTGGTAATGAATATGGCCTTAGGCTGTACACGCTGATAAGCGGCGCGGATGGTGTCTGCCAGTTTTTGCGTCGCGCCAAAAATAGTATCCTGTTCTTCAATGTTGGTATTAAAATAACGGCCGATCACCGCCGGCTGCTTTCTCTCCATCTGGCCTACCCGGTAGACAAAGTTAAAGGTAAAGAAATCACCGGCACAACCTACCGGCGCATGGTTGACAACAGCAGCATCCTGAATCATCGCCAGCTGGCAAAAAGCATTAATGGAGCTGCAGTCCATACATTGACTGAAACTGCGGGTACTGTCGGTAAGGCTGCCGGCCCGGGCACAGCGCACCAGTTCGCCGGCTGTTCCCTCAAAACCGGTAATAGACCCGAGGCGGATTTCCCGCACGGGAACCTCCGCCTCGGTAAGGTTAACAGGCTTCATGCTCAACCCCCTATCGTTCTGTAAAATATGCTGAGTTGGTTAGAACGCAGGTACTACAGCAACACCGTATTTATCCTGGATGAACTTCTTTACATCAGGTGAGGTTAGAATCTCCGCAATCTTTTTGATCTCAGGCCTGTTTTCATCGCCGGTCCTGACAAACAGGTCATTCGCATAGGGTGAGTTGGCGTCTTCTCTGAACAAAGCCGATTGGGGATCTATTTTCGCTTCGAGAACAAAGTTAGTATTAATGATAGCACCATCAACATCAGGCAGCGACCGGGTAAGCTGCGCCGAATCGACTTCTACAAATTTCAGCTTTTTCGGATTATCGGCAATATCACGCGGGGTGGCTGAGAAGTTGGCTACACCGTCTTTTAATTTGAGCAGCCCGTTGGCCTGTAATAACACCAGCGCCCTGAATTCGTTGGAGGGATTGTTCGGAATCGCGATTGTGGCGCCGTCTTTTAGTTCATCCTTAGATTTGATCTTCTGTGAATAAAAGCCGATCGGTTCTACATGCACCTTGGCGGCCACAGTAAAATTGTACCCTTTTTCTTTGGCTACCGACTCATAATACGGAACATGCTGGAAATAGTTGGCATCAATCTGCTTGCTTTGCAGGGCCGGATTTAATTGCGCCTCATCATCCAGCACCACGACCTCCAGGTTAATCCCCTCTTGTTTCAGTTTGGGTTTAATAAAGTTTAATATCTCGGCATGGGGTACCACTGCCGCCCCGACTTTAACAGTCACCTCTTGGTTTGCTGCCGGTTGTGCGGCCGGCTGGGCACTTTGTTTATTGCCTGATGAGCAGCCTGCCAATATACTGCCGGCAAAAACAACACTGAGAATTGCCAACAAAGCCTTAAAGATCATGTTTCTTCTTAACACAAAATCATCCCCTTATTATAATTGTTAGTCAAATTTATACCTTTTTCTGTTAATATACTTGGCCAGACTGTCACCTCCCCATTGCACCCCCTGAACCAAAAGAATGAGCACGACGACAGTGGCAAGCATAATATCATCCCGGAAGCGCATATACCCAAACCGAATCGCCAGACTGCCCAGCCCGCCGGCGCCGATGGCCCCGGCCACGGCAGTAAAGCCGGTTATGGCAATAATAGCAAGGGTTATGCCTCTGACCAGCGAGGGCAGCGCCTCCGGGATCATTACTCTGGTAATGATGGTGAGCGGGTTGGCGCCAATAGCCATTGCCGCTTCAACCTTGCCGTAACTGACCTCCTTCAGGCAGTTTTCAATGATTCTGGCCAGAAACGGCGCCGATCCAATCGCCAGCGGCACGACCGCTGCCGTAGCCCCGAGGGTGGTGCCCACGATAAACCTTGCTAAGGGCAACAAAACGACAATTAAAATAATGAACGGAAAAGAGCGAATGATATTGATGGTTGTACCAAGCACCTTATTGATTCTGGGCGATTCCAGCACATGCCCCTTTTCAGTTGCTACCAGAATGATCCCCAGGGGAAAACCAAGCGCTAAGGCTGCCAGCGTGGAGAGAATGACCATATAGATGGTTTCATTGAAACCAGTGAGCAATAAATCCAATAAATCCTCACTCAAATGCCTTCTCCCTCCCGGTATATCCTTTTGGCCTGAAATCCCTGCAGAATCGTAATAAACCGTTTCGCCGTATCACTTTCCGGGTTAAGGAAAAATTTATCCACAGGCCCGGTTTCGACAATTTCGCCCTGTTCGAGCACCGCCATGTTATTGCAGATATGCTTTAATACATCCAGTTCATGGGTGATCAGCACGATTGTCAGCCCCAGTTTTTTATTGATATCTTTCAACAGCTCCAGGATAGAGAGAGTTGTTTGGGGGTCAAGGGCCGAGGTGGCTTCATCACTTAAGAGGACATTGGGTTCGTTAGAGAGGGC
The DNA here is from genome assembly GCF_007641255.1 of Sporomusa termitida. NCBI lineage: Bacteria > Bacillati > Bacillota > Negativicutes > Selenomonadales > Sporomusaceae > Sporomusa > Sporomusa termitida. The sequence goes on along the minus strand of NZ_CP036259.1, from coordinate 703,535 downwards.
CCGGGCAATGCCTACGCGCTGCTTCTGGCCACCGCTCAGCTGCAGTGGATAAGCCTGCTCCTTATCAGCCAAACCAACCAGCTCCAACAGCTGTTTTACCTTACTATTGATAAATTCCCGGGAATGACCGGCAACCTCTAACGGGAAAGCCACGTTCTCAAACACCGTTTTCGCATCAAAGAGATTAAACTGCTGAAAAATCATGCCAATTTTCCGTCTTGCCTGCCGCAGGTGTTTTTTGTCCATGCCGGTAATCGACTGACCTTCAATCACAATTGATCCGGAATCAGGTTCCTCCAGCCTGTTTAAACACCTGATGAGGGTTGATTTACCGGCCCCGCTAAAGCCGATAATGCCAAAAATATCACCTTTTTCAATTTGCAGGTTTACGCTGCGCAGGGCAGTTATGCTGGCGTGGGGCGTAACATAGGTCTTGCTTACATCTGTTATGGTGATGATAGTTTTCGCCTCGCTTTACTGAAAGAAGTAATAAAGAAGCCTGGTTTTACCCCTGTCTCGCAACAAGAGTAAACCCAAGCCTCCAGTATGTCTGGTCAACTTTGAATGATACCCGGTCTATGAAATCCAATAAGGTTTTATCCCCTATAGCCGATCTAATGTCTACAGAATTTATTTATAAATTCTGGTAGAACAAAAAAGACTGTATCCCATAATAATGGAACACAGCCTCTGATTCTTTTGACCAGTCAGCAATGCTACTTTGCATGTACGCTTAAGTCATTATACATCTGCGCAAATTCAATTGTCAATATTGTTTTGACAGTAATCTTGCGGCTACTTGCAACCATGGGCACAACCGCCGCACCCCCCTGGATGACTGGCGATACTTGCTCTGGGGATATTATCTTTGATAAATTTACGCCTTTGGCCATAGGTTTTCAGCGCTTTATCAATAGGGCCTGACACCGGCAAGGCAAGCACGCCGTGGCTTTGCAATTCCTGCTCGGCCCGGGGGCCAATCTGAGTTGCCAGTACAACCTCCACATCAGCAAGCAGTTGGGCTGCAATGGTGTGGCCTTTACCGGCATGAGCAGCTTGAGCATTTTTTTCCCGGCGTTCAATAAACTGGTATGCGCCGGTTTCCGCTACTTCATAAATCCAGAATTCTTTAGACCTGCCAAAATGTTCATTGATCGCGATGCCGTCAGTACTGGCAACAGCAACTTTAGACATATTATCACTCCCCATTTTTAAACAGTATTTTAGAAAACACCAAAGGCCAAAGAAGCTGTTGGCAAACAACCTCTTTGGCCTTCATTTTTTTTGATCAGCCAGTTAACTATGCGAAATGTTCCGTAGCAAGGCAACTTTCATGTTAAATTAAATGTAGTATGATTCCCTGCTATTGTCAAGACCTAACTTCGCTTTTTTGTACTACTATAGTTTAAAATGAAAATAATGCTATAAATTTATTGTCCGGAATTTAGCAAATCCTGTATAATGTAAAAGTGCAAAGGAGTGATGCAACATGACTGAGTTAGAAAAAATGAATGACCCTGCCTTACAGGAATATTATTTACAATTAGTCCGGCATTATGAGAAATTCCAGGCCCAGAAGCTAAAGCTAAATATGTCGCGCGGTATACCAGGCCCTGACCAGCTAGACCTTGCTGCCGGGCTTTTAGATTGCATCAATCAGACAAATTACAAAGCTGCCGACGGAACTGATTGCCGGAATTATGGCGGTGTGGACGGTCTCCCTGAGGCCAAAGAACTTTTTGCCCAGCTACTGGAAGCAAAACCTGCTGAAGTCATCATTGGCGGCAATTCCAGCCTGAACCTGATGAATGATCTTATTATCCGGGCGATGCTGCATGGACTGCCAGGCAGTGAAACCCCGTGGGTAAAACAGCCGCAGGTAAAGTTTCTCTGCCCCAGCCCCGGCTATGACCGGCATTTTGCCATCTGCGAGCATCTTGGCATTGAGCTGATACCTATTAAATATCAGCATGATGGCCCGGATATGGCGCAGGTAGAACAACTGGCAGCGGCCGATGCGTCAATTAAAGGTATCTGGTGTGTGCCCAAGCATAGCAATCCCACCGGTATCACCTATTCTGACGCGGTGGTAAAACGACTGGCAGCCATGCCGGTTAAAGCCCCTGACTTCCGGATTTTCTGGGATAATGCTTACACCGTGCATCATTTGACCGATACCCCGCCCCGGCTATTAAATATGCTGGCCGAATGCAAACAGGCCGGTCAGCCTGACCGGGTCTTTGTCTTCACGTCCACCTCCAAGGTCAGCCTGGCCGGTGCCGGGATTGCCGCCCTGGCCGCCAGCGAGGCCAATATCAATTGGTTTAAAAAGCACCTTGGCATTCAGACCATCGGTCCTGATAAACTGAATCAATTGCGGCATGTGCGGTTCTTTAAAGACCGGGCCGGGATTGAAGCCCATATGCGCAAACATGCGGCAATCATTAAGCCAAAATTCGATTTGGCCATAGCTATTATGGAAGCTGAGTTAGGCGGCAAAAACCTGGCCTCCTGGAGTAAACCGCAGGGCGGTTACTTCATTAGTGTCAATACCCTGCCCGGCTGTGCCAAAAAAACAGTGGCTAAGACGGCAGCGGCCGGTGTTGTCCTGACATCAGCCGGAGCCACCTTTCCCTACGGCAGGGACCCTAAGGACAGCAACATCCGGCTGGCGCCCACCTTCCCGCCGCTTGCGGAATTAAAACAAGCCATGGAGTTATTTACACTTTGCATTCAACTGGCCAGTGTCGAACAGGAATTAGAAAAAAGAGGCCTGCGGCAATAAACTACCACGCTGACCATAAGCGTTTTCCTTCATAAAGATCACAATGAGACCCCCGGAGAGTATAAGCGCCGGGGGTCTCACACCTGCCACAGGCTAATTATAGACATCAGCCTGACTTGGTATAAACACAATCCCCAGATAGTCTGCAAAACGCAACAAACACCGGCGAATTTCAGCCCGCATTGGTTCTGATTGCTGTACGTCAGGCTCCCACCACCAGTTCTTAATCACCAGTGTTCTGCTCTGTTTATCTATTGCCGGCTCAAACCGCGCTATAAACTGATCGCCATACAAGACCGGCAATACATAGTAGCCATATAAACGTTTATCAGCCGGCTTGTAAACCTCCCAGCGGTAATCAAAATTAAATAACGCCTGCACGAGTTGCCGCTCCCAGAGCAGATTATCGAGGGGGGCAAGGATAGAGGCCTGACATTCCTGCTCAGACTGATGCAGGACACTGTCCAGGCAGTAGCTATCCTCACGCCGCATATACAGTACAGGTTTGATCCCTGCCACTGCTAGCTCAATAATCCTGCCCTGCATAAGCAGCCGCTGCAGGGCTTCACTACGCGCGCTGCTCTTTATTCCCGAGATCCCCAGCCACGCATCACCAGACTTATTCCACAGCAGCCCAATGCTTCCGATCCGCCGGGTAATATACCAATCGTGATACTGCTGTTCTGTTTTATTGGGGTCCGGGGACTGCAGCAAAACCCGGGGAAGCTGCCGGCTGGCCAGATCATAGATCTTACGGGTACGAGCCTTATGATGAATAATCAATTCTCCCCGGAAATACAGGGTTTCCAATGCCGCCCGGGCGATCCGGGTAGGGGCCCAGGACCAGTCTATGATCTGATCATAGTTAAGATCCGCTGAAGACAAAGGTCCCCGTTTTTCAATCTCATTACGGACCTGAGGCAAAAAGAGCTCAAGCTCGGAACTATTGCGCGGACTATGAAAGGCGTGTTCTCGATTGCGGGCAAAATAAGGCCAATCCTCCGTGCAGTAGATGGACATATTCTTATCCCAGCCATCGATCAGGCTGCGGTCCTGATACAGCAGCTCCTGCAGCAGGGACGGACGAAATTCAGCCACACGGGCCTGCAGCACCAACTCCTGATTATAACCGACAATACTCAGGGGATCAAACTGAATACAGCCCACACGCCGGATATAACTAAGTATCCCCTGCTTGCCGGCCCACCGGCAAGGCGGCCATAAGCCCTGGTGGGCAAGCACGAAGCGCCGGGCCTGTTCCTTCGTAAGCTGCACCGGTTGATGACTGGCAGACAGCCTCATGGGGCCGTCTGCTCAGCCGCATCGGCACACACAAACTCATACTCCTGCAGTTCATGAATCGTCGGCTTAGGCCCGCACAGGGCGCAGTTGTCGGCTTTGTGCAACCGGAGGGTTAGAAAACGGCTGAATAATCCGTCCAGGTAAACAACCCTGCCTCGTAACAGCTGGCCCTGGCCGGATAATAATTTTGCCGCTTCTGCAGACTGGATGAAGCCCATAATCCCAGGCAAGGCTCCCAGTACCCCGGTCTCAGAACAGGATGGTACACTGCCGGCAGAGGGAATCGCCGGCAGTGTGCAGCGATAACAGGGTCCTGCGGGCGTGACAACGGTCATAGAACTACCGGCAAATCTGAGCACGCCGGCATCAATCATCGGTTTGCCGGCAAAAAAGCAGGCATCGTTAAGTAAAAACCTGGCCGGGAAATTGTCGACGGCGACAATGACAACATCATAACCGGCAAGAATATCATAAACGTTTGCCTTGGTCAGGCTGGTATTGTAAACATTAACTGTAAGCTGCGGATTTAACTGTTTCAGAAAAACTGCCGCTGATTCCACTTTCGGCATGCCAATCCGGGAAGCGGCATGCAATATCTGGCGGTTAAGGTTGCTGATCTCCACAACGTCATAATCCACCAGGCCGATGGTGCCGACACCTGCGGCGGCCAGAGCGTAGGCGGCCGGCGAACCCAGCCCGCCGGTACCGACAATCAGCACCTTGCCGTGCTCCAGTCTGGTTTCCCGGCAGTCTTCGGGTTTTACCGCACCCAGTTCGGCGGCCAGCTGGTCAAGATCCTGGCCACTGGATTTTCTAAATTCCATGGACAGCAGGTCAAAACAGAGCAGGCTAGCTGTTGTTTCGCCAATAGCCAGGATTAGCTTGACGATTTCCATAACGCCTAATGCGCCTGAAAGGCAACGGGAAAATACCCTATTCGGCAGCAACCGGCTGGCACCGGTGCCAGCCGGTTGCTGCCCGGCCGCTAAGGCCGCCAGCAAAGTTTCTGCTGCTGCCAGTTCCTTACATACCTGAATGCCCCCTTGCCAGCCCTTGTGGAGGGCTATTACGGCTGGCAAAAAATCCTGGGCTATAGTTGCTCTCTGCCTGACAATAAATGCCGGACTGCCTAAAAAAATCCGGAATTGGCTATCCGCTCCGTCCGCCAACGCCAGCGCCACATCACTGTTTAAATCCCGGATATCGGCCGCAAGCCGGTCAAACCCGGTTGCCGTTTCCAACCGGCAGTTTATGCGGCCTATACCGGCCGCCGCCAGGTAGTATATGGCCGGGGCTGCGGCTTCTATACTTTCCCCACAGACAAATACCGCCGCCTCCAACAGTTTTTTCTGCCCCGGACCGCTAATCTCCGGCATAATAATATGCCGTAAATACCTATTTATCTGCTCTCTGGCAAGTATCATCCGGCTCACCTCCCTGTCCGCCGGCTTTGGCACAATAATCGGCAATCGCATTGTGAAGCGCATCGGCAGCAATATTGGAACACCTTATTTTTTGGGGTGGCAGCCCGTCCAGGGCTGCAGCTACGGCTTCGTTGGTTATCGTCAGGGCCTCTTGCACCGTCTTGCCACAAGCCATAACCGTAACCATACTGCTGGCCGCGATCGCCGCGGCACAGCCAAAGGTTTTGACTTTGACATCAGCCAGGATGTTGCCGTCTATTTTTATATAAAGCGTTATAAGATCACCGTCTATTGGGTTGCCCACAGTACCAATCCCGTCAGCATCGGCGATTTCACCGATATTCCTCGGATTTGAGAAATGATCAAGTACGGTGTCATTGTACATAGATGCCGCCTCCTGTTAAAGTGACTTACCTGATATTTGTTGTATTAGTCATCTGTTCAATGTTAATATACTACTGTTCATGTAAATATCCTGCTGGTTAATGTAAAATTCAGGCAGTATGCAGGTCAACAGAGCAACCGATTATTACTGCCCTGTCAGTTCTCCCTTACAGTACAGACTGTTGGTATATTGACATCATTCAATGCCTGTAGTACTATAAAATGTAAAATGATAATCAAGTCACTGTTATTAATTAACTATAATTACATGTGTTGGCAACAGCTGATCGGTAAGTACTGAAGGCTAAGGTATACCTGCTTGATATACCTTAGCCTTCAGTACTTTTAACATCAAAGGGAAGAAATGATCCAACTATTCAGTTCATTTAAAGCTGTCCTCAAATCAATACGGCTTTCTCATGACCCTTGTTGTGCAGGAACCCGCAGAAAAAAGACTGGAAGTGGAAGTCTGATCCCAAAAGCCATGCCACACCCGCCCGCAAAGATAGGCCAGGCTCAGTGGCGTACGCTGTCGGATAAATCATGATTAGGAGGGAACATGACATGAGTGAAACCTTAAAGGCCATCGTACAGCGCAGGAGTATCAGGACTTTTAAACCCGAACAAATAACCGATGACGAATTGCAGACTATCCTGGAGGCGGGCCAATTTGCCCCCAGTGCCAGAAATGAGCAGTCCTGGCATTTTACAGTCGTGCAAAAACAGGATTTATTGAGTAAAATCAATAATGCGCTGCAGACTGTTTTTTTGAATTCAGGCAATCCCGGGTTAATAGAACGGGCCAAAGCGGAAAACTTCAGCCCCTTCTATCATGCCCCGACATTAATTATTGTCTCTGGTGATGAAAAAGCCATTGCCCCCCAGGCAGACGGCAGTCTGGCGTTAGGCAACCTGTTTCTGGCAGCCCACGTTTTAGGTATAGGCTCTTGCTGGATTCATTCCCTGCGCCTGCTGTTTGATACAGAAGCAGGTCGGGCACTGAATCAGGAGTTAGGCATTCCCGCCGGCTACACAATCATCGGCTCAGGAGCCTTCGGCTATAATGCGGGCGCAGCACCGGCCGCGCCGCCGCGCCGGGAAGGTACGGTAACGATAATCAAATAAGGGACTAAACAGGGTTGAGATCTTACGTTTCTATTAAGATAGCGTAAATCTCAACCCTCTTTTCACAATACAATCCCCCTACCGTCCGGCTAGTTCTTGACCTATAGCAAAAGCGGCTTGGAGAAACTGTTCATTTTCCCGGGCTATGCCAGGTTCCCGTAAGCCGCTTCCCACCAGGGTTCCGGGGCCAGCTTCAAAACCAACGCGGGCCAGGACCCGGGCGGTTGCTTCCGTCGTGCCGGTGTATAAGCCGGCGTCTGGCTGCCCCTGGGTGAATACCAGTCCAAACTTTTTTCCGGCACCAAGACTGCTGGTGGAATCAGGTTTAATGTAGCCGTACAACCGGTCCATAAAAGTGGCTGTTTGCGCTGTAAACCGCCCAAAATAAATGGGCGACCCCAGTACAATACCGTCAGCAGTCTCAATGGCTGTGAATACGTTGGTCAAATCATCATTTATGACACATTTGCCGGCTTTCTTACAGCCGTAGCAGGCCTGACAGCCCCGGGCCGCAAGCTCATTTAAATGAAACAGCTCTGTTTCACTGCCCTGGGCCCGGGCTCCGGCCAAAGCCTTTTGCACCAGTACGTCGGTATTGCCATTTTTTCGCGGGCTGCCGGCCAAGCCAATAATTTTCATCATAATCACTCCTGATTTTTAACTTTATAACACAACGAATCACCCGGCTGTCATTCGCTGTAAATAAGCCTGTTTGCAGTAATAGAAAAAAACAAAGAGGCTGCGAGTAGAAAACTTCATACTCGCAGCCTCTGTTTTTTTACAGTCAGCTTAACATTGCCACTTTACTATTATTGGCTAAATTATATTCCTGTTTCATATTGATGTCAATTCCTGGCTATCCTTTGGCACCAGCCATAGCCTGTTTAACCACCGGTATCCAGATCTCAGAACGGTAGTCCGGACTGGCAATATCACCCTCATAGTAGATTTCCAGGTCAGGCCCCTCAGCCCTTTCATAGCCGCCAGCCGGAAAAAACTCGGTATATATGCGTTTAAACAGCTCCTGGATGGCCCCCGGCATTGGGCCGGTTGCCTCAAATACGCCCCAGTCCGCAGGGGGAATAGGAAAAACCTCAAACCCTGCATATTCCTCTTTAGCCGTACTTTCGACGGCAATAACATAAGAAAACTCGTTATTGTCATTAAAATCTGTGCAAATCCCCAGCAGCTTTCGGTTAGTTTGGCCATCCGCACCGTTCGCCGCAATATCAGTAAGTTTGCCGACAGTTCCAGCCCGGCAAGCTTCAGCCCAAAACCGGGGAATTGTTTTTAATTGGTCTTGATTAACCGTAGATACCCGCATCGATTTGCCAACAACCGCAAACCCGTCCTTCTTAACGATTTTGTAATTCATTTCCTGATCTCCTCTCAATGAAATATGAAAGGATAGCCGTGGATAAGCTTTTAACCGAACTCCTGTCGCCCGCGCCGCCGAGGGCGTAACACCGTGCATTTTTTGAAAAGCGCGGGTGAAGGATAACCATACCTGAGGGCTAAATTAATGATTTTAATATCAGTATTTTGCAGATCGGCTGCGGCCAAGGTCAGCCTTCTCCGTCGTATGTACTCCGATAAAGGAATCTCGGTAATAAAAGAAAACATCCGCTGAAAGTGATATACCGAGCAGCAGGCTGTTGCCGCTGCGGTTTTAAAATCAATTTCTGCCGTTAAATTGTCCTCAATATAACTCATCGCCCCATTCATTCTTTCGATCCAGTCCATCATGCTATCCTCTCTTTATTGTCAGTATAACAGACAATCTATAAACAGTCGCAACTTTCCATGCACCAATTTGTTGGTAGGTCTATCAAGTCATAGGTCACCCTTCATCCTTTAGAAAAAGAACAGCCGAATCATATTATATGATCCTGCTGTTCTTTACTGGCGGGTGCAAGGCGCGTCTGCCTCCAGGCAGCTGAATCCTGCAGATTTAAGCAGAATTGCTTTTTAGGGCAGACCTACGATAACAAGCGGCTTATTTGCTATTTCGCTCCGCAATCACCTGAGTTAACAGTTTACCGCCAACGCCGATGTTGTCACTCTCATTCTCTTTAAGCTGGACAATGAAAGACTGTTCCGGAATCTTCAGTATTTCGCTCGCAGTTTTAGTAAACCGCTCAACCAGCAGCACCTTCTGTTCTTTTTCCAGCTTTCCTGTCTCAATAGTAATAACCGGCATGTTACCACGCTCCTTTTAAATTAAATAAAAAGGCAAGAAACAATCCTGATGGAAAGCTTCTTGGCCTTTAGTCTTTACTAATCAACCAACTACTATTAAAGCAAAGTATACGAGCTTATTTTTCAACATATCACATACGGTAAATTTTGTCAATCAACTGCCTGTCGAGTCTCACAAGTATTCAATCATACGGTTATTGTTCAGCTACATTTTCACCGATATAATGAAATTAAAACAATGAAAACGAGGTCTTACTTTATGAAAAACAGTTTAGGAAAAAATATCAGTAGATACCGTAAACTCAAAAACATCACGCAGGAGGAATTAGCTACTCAACTTAATATTACATTTCAGGCCGTGTCAAAATGGGAAACCAATCAGACCTATCCGGATATCACCCTTTTACCGCATCTAGCCAGTATATTAGAGGTAAGCATTGACAGACTTATGGGCTATACCTCGCATCAGGAACAGAAACGGACCATTTATGAGGATGAGTATGCCCAGGATGGTTATTACTGGGGTCTTGCGCCCTCAAAACTGTGTTATAAAATATTATCCATGCTGCCGCCGGCTAAACCCCTAAAACTATTGGACATTGGCTGTGGTGAAGGCAAAGACGCCGTATTCTTTGCCAGAAACGGCTATCAGGTAACAGCCTTTGATATAGCCGATGCCGGCATTGAGAAAACCAAAAGACTGGCTGACAACGTTGGTGTCTATGTAAATGTCTTTAAGGCCGATGTCCTTGATTTCAGACTGGAATCTAACTACGATATCCTTTATTCCAATGGCGTTCTCCATTATTTAAAACCGGAACTCCGGCAGGAGATATTTCTCAACTACCAGCAGCATACATCCCCGCAGGGACTTCATGTTTTATCGGCCTTTGTGACCAAACCGTTTATTCCCCCTGCCCCGGAACAGGAACCGAATGCCCACAGCTGGCGGTCGGGCGAACTTTTTACTCTTTACAGCAATTGGCTGATCAAAGAATGTGATGAAATAATATTTGACTGTAACTCCTCCGGCCTTGCGCACAAGCATGCCATGAACATTATTGCGGCTGAAAAGCCGTGATATTTACACCTCCCCCACATAGCTATACGCATGATTACGGAATCGTATTTGCCCGTCTTGGCTATATTTTGCAAATAGCGCCGTCAAACCATCAATGAATGCTGGAAATTTCTCATCTTTTTCAGAAGGAGCGTATGACGTTGACAGGGAAGCACCAATAAACTGTTCCAATGACACTGTATTGCCTGTTTTAAAGATTTTGGCATCATATTTGCCTTCGCGAAAAAATGTGCGATATGCAGCGGGATTTTTCCCATTGCCGTTGCTGCCATCTTGCCAGGAATCAGGAAATAGCTTTCTGCGTAATGCGCCATATTCTTGGGCAAAGTCATTTTCCTCATCACGATTCCATACTAAAATAACTTTGCCATGCGGCTTAAGTATGCGCTGGAACTCATTTTTTGCCTTTTCCGCATCGAACCAGTGAAAAGCCTGGGCTACCGTAACGAAATCAACACTGTGGCCTGGCAGGGAAGTTTCCTCGGCGCTGCCGTCAACAGCCACAAAATTTTTATAGCCACGGCAATATTCCACACAGGCCGCCCTCATATCCGGATTAGGCTCAACTGCATAGATTGTTTTCACTTTGCCGGCCAGCAATTTGGTGAAAATCCCGGTCCCGGCGCCCACATCAGCGACAATAGAAGCCGGGGACACACCGACCCCATTAATAAGATACTCAATAAATTCATTAGGGTATTGCGGGCGGTACTTCACATAATAATTAACTTTATCAGAAAATATTTTTTTACTGTCCATTGCTAATCCTCCAAATCTTAAAGAGTGCATCCGAACTTACCGAATGCCGATTCTGGTTAACCGGCCAGTCGTTACAATCATTACAGCGCTTTTGCAGTTGTATATTCATCTATATTTTCTCGCCGGAAACTCTGTTACAGGACGTAGGGACAATCACATTTTGTTCATCTATTTTATTATTAGTTTTGGTATGTTTTTCTATGTCCTGCAGCCGGCAAAAAAACAGTATTGCCCCGGCAACACAAACCGCCCCGCCCGTACTAACGGTTGCCGCTGCGCCGATGTAGCTCGCCATGATGCCGGCCAGCAAATTGCCAAAGGGAGTCATCCCGAACGACATGGAATACAGGCTCATAACGCGACCGCGTTTATCTTCATCCACCAGGGATTGCATTAATGTACTGGAGGCTGCAATATGAACAATCGACCCCAGGCCAATAAAAAAGAGCATCAGCAGCCCGATCAGCAACCAATTTGTCTGCGAAAACACGATCAATGTAATTCCCAGCAGAACAACCGCCCACGGAATCACTCGCTCCAGGCCCTGCGGATCAGGCCGGGAGGCCATGAATGTCGCCCCGCAAATCGCTCCCAAGCCGGTAGCCCCCATCAGGAGCCCCAATGTGTACGAATCGCCCGCAAATATATCCTGAGCAAAAATCGGCATTAGCGTGACATACACCGTACCGGCCAGATTGACCACCCCCAGGAGCAGCACCGTATAACAAATCGGTGGAAAATGGTAGGCATACAGATAGCCTTCATGCATCTCCCGCAACGGCGAATTGTTTTCCTTTTCCCGTTTAACCGGTTCCTGAACGCGCATAGACAGCAAAGCCGCCAGCACAGGAATGAAACTGGCCGCATTTAGCAGAAAACATGCACCCTCACCCACTAGGGCAATTAATATGCCGGCTATCGACGGGCCGACCAGTTTTGAGACACTAAGAATAATAGAGTTCAAGGCGATAGCGTTAGGCAAATCATCCTTGTCTTCAACCAAATCGACAACAAATGCCTGTCTGGCGGTCAAATCAAAGCCATTAATACAGCCTAATACGAAACCTAACCCTAACAAGTGCCAAACCTCTATGTTGCCGGTTATCACTAAAGCCGCCAGCAATACTGCCTGCAGCATCGCTAACGACTGGGTAATGATAATAACTTTGTGCCTGTTAAAACGGTCAGCAACTACACCGGCCACAGGCCCCAATAATAAACCTGGCACTGAATTAAAAAAATTAAATGAGCCCAGCATAAAAGCGGATTCTGTCAACCTGTAGACCAGCCAGTTCATGGCAATCGTTTGCATCCAGGTACCAATTGTAGACACAGCTTGCCCGCTGAAAAACAAACGATAATTGCGATACCGCAAGGCTCTCAGCATAAACTTCACATTGATAGGTGTTTTCAAGCTTATTCCGGCACCCCTTCCACCGACTAGTCAGAGGCCGCAGCTGGCAGCGGCCCCTACAATCCTCTTACTCTATGCACAGCAAAAACAAAAAAGGCTTAGGACAATATTCCTAAGCCTTCAGTCTATTCCTGATCAGCAGCGGGATAACAAACTGGTAAAACTAATATTTTTAATGTTATCACATGACAAATATAATGTCAATTAGTTGATCGCGCAACTATTATTCCATGACAAATTAAAGAGGCTGCGAATAGAAAACTGCAGCCTCATAAGTAACACTGTAATCCATAAAGCTTCAACCGTTCGCGTATTGCTGTGTTTCAATATCAATATCGTATTCCATACGCCTTGCCGTTAGCTGCGCAATTTCCGGACTTAAAAGCCGCCGGACAACATGAAACGCCATATTAATTCCTGCTGAAATACCCCCTGATGTAATTATATTCCCTTCATCAACATACTTTATGTTTCTTTTAACTATTACTTCCGGGAATTCGTTTTCTAACCGGTCATAACTGGCCCAATGTGTTGTGGCCCTTTTCCCTTGCAGCAAGCCGGCTTGCGCCAATAGAAGGGCGCCGGTGCAGACGGAGGTCATCAATTGTACTGCTGCTGACCGTTGCCTAATCCACGCTATGACTGCCTGGTTATTGATTTGCCGGTTACGGGCGCCGGGACCACCGGGGATAACCAGGATATCATAATATGGCGCGTTATCAAAGCCGTAATCAGGCTGAACCTTTAAGCCATTGCGGGCAACTATTAGATTCCCGGTTTCAGAAATCGTATCGACAATAAAAGGTTTACGATCATTTTCAGAGTACGCCGTCACGGAAAACACTTCGAAGGGCCCTGCAAAATCAAGTACTTCGACTTCATCAAAAAGTAATATTCCGACTTTCCATTGCCGAATATCGCTCATTGTTTCACGCTCCACTTATCACTCATTTACAACTTTTTTATACAAACGCCGCCAACCAGCAATTATACTATTACAGGGTATGCCGCAATACTAAGCCAAGCCAGTAATGTCAATCCTTAGGCGCGAACTCATTGGTGTAAATATCGGTTGCTTTTATCGCCCCCGGCTGCCACAGGCCGATATCCTCCGACATTTTGATCCACAAATCCATGTAAACGGGGTCAATACTGCCGCGTTCCTCATACCGGAAAACACTTACATGCTCCTGATTGTCAACTTTCAGCTTTTTAGCCATAATGGCAGTGGCCTCCTGTTGGTTGGCATTAATCCATTTGTGCGATTTTTGCAATGCCCGGCAGAATGCCCTGACAATATCCGGATGCTCGGCAATAAACTTTTCGCTAAACCCGCGGACCGACAGGCCGGCACCCGGAGTTTTCACAATATCGTAACTGGTGGCCACCTGGCGAATGCCCGGCTGTTGTACCGTGATGCCGGAAAATGGCGGATGTGAGGTCGTCATGTCCACCAGTCCCTGCCTTAAAGCCTGCTCCTGCTGGCCCGGATTAGGCAACTTCACCCACTCCACATTCAGCGGCAGATTATGTTGTTGCAGGTACAGCTTTAAATAGCCGTCCTGGCAAACCGAAGAAGAACTGCTTTGGGATACTTTTTTGCCGACGATATCATCCAGGGTCTTGATCGGACTGTCCTCCCTGACCAGATACCGGACATGGGGGAATTCCGGGTCGTCAATCATGCCGGGGGCAACGGCTTTTACCTTAACCCCGGCCATAATTGCCTGCGCTACAACAAATGGATGCGCATTGATAAAGGCGTCGTTAATCCCCTGGGCGATGGTTTGCAGCTCTGTGGCGCCGCCCTTCAGCACGCCGGTAAATATAATCTCGATACCTTCCTCCCGGAAAATTCCGACTTCATTGCCAATTACTACTTCGCCGTTCGCGGTCCCGTCGCCTGCCACCCTAATGGGGAAAAGCTTCTTAGTATCTCCCGCTGCCGCAGCTGTTTGTTCAGCATGGCCTCCACTATGGTTGCTGCTGCCACACCCGGTAAAGGCAATTGCAATTGCAATAAACAACAATAATAGTGTTAAAACTATTCCTCTTTTCATATGTACCCTCCATTTTTTATAATTGCTTTAATATTACTTTCCAGCCTTTATTTGCAGTCTTGTTTAAGCCTCCTTCCTTTCCCGGCTGCTGGCAATCAAAAAAATAAACAGCCGGAAACCTTAATTGTGTCTCCGGCTGTTTACCAGTCAACTCAATATGTCAAATCGCTATTGTTGTGTTCCAGGTACTGGTTTCAACAGACGCGAATTTTCATCTGTCTTCTCATCGCCAGCGGCTTATTTGTCAAGCCTTATGACAAATCCGGTTTTATCACCGCGCCTAAATCCCGCTTGTTCATAAAAGTTCATCAGTGTCCTACGGTACAAATGAAAAGAATTCATTTAAAAACAGCTTTAATTTGATATTTTATAGATAGTTCTTTCATTTCCGCTACAAGAATTTGCTGTATTTGCAATAATTCATTATCGCTCAAAATAACAGAATCTAGAATAGTCCGTTCTATGTTCCATATGGCTTTGTCAGGGCAAGGGTCAGTTCCATAACGCGGAATAATATGCCAATGCACATGAGAACACGAGTTCCCCAAAGATTCACAGTTGATTTTTTCAGCTTTAAAAACATTATATACTGCTTCAGAAACAATAGTCATTTCAAGTAAAAATGTCTGCCTAAATTCTTTAGGTATTAAGTGAAGTTCGTTCACATGCAATTTGCTGACAAAAAACGTGTATAGCCTTTAAAATATTGCCATCTATTGCTTAAAAAAACAAATCCAGTATCCAATTCTGCAATATAATATTTTTTTTCAGCATCATCTATTCTTGATATCCAGTTACACACATAACAATCTTGAATTTTCATCCGATTCCTCCCTTCTGAAAACTGGTTATAATCTGATTACAAATCCTGTTTTTTCTCCTCGAATAAATCCTGCCTTTTCGTAAAACCTTAATATAGCTTCATCTTTTCTGCTCGTCATCAGCATTGCCTTATAACGAACTTCCCTTACTTCTTTATGCATCTTCAATCCTCATTTCCACAGAAAATAAAATGCAAAGGCTGCATTCCGCAACTTCGGAATGCAGCCTCTAGTTAATTGACTAGTCAGTTGCTCACAGTTCTAATCAAATTCTATTCTATATGGAAATATTCGTCAATACTTTTTTTCCTTATGCGTTCTTCTTAATCACCGGTATCCAAACTTCGGAACGATAATAGTCCGGACTATGAATATTCCCCTCCTAGTAGACCTCAATATCCGGTCCGTTGCCTCGCTCATAGCTGCCTGCCGGAAAAAACTCGGTATAAAGCCGTTTGAGAAGCTCCTATATCGCATTTCGTTCCAATTGAGCCTCATTGAGCGTACAAACCTTTTTCCCCTGTTTAATGGAAGCAATGATATCCAGCACACCTTTGCGAATAGAGCGAAAAGGTTTCCAGCAAGTGCTTGCAAATTGATGTTAGTCAAACTAGTACCTCTCTGTTATTGTTATCCTATTCATCTGTACAAAATCATCTGCGGCTTACTTCCACTCAGTAAAATACTTCCGCCAGAAACGCCCTTACATCATATAAATTAAGCAGTTGTTTATAGAGCAACACTTTAATTTCCTCTTCCGGCTGCTTCATATCAGGGACCATGATTGGCAGCATCCCTGCTGCGTGGGCCGCTAAGATGCCTGCTTCCGAATCTTCCAGTACCAGACATTTTTCCGGACTGCAGCCCAGTTGCCCGGCTACTTTTAAAAATATTTCCGGATGCGGCTTGGATTCTTTTATTTCGTCACCGCACAGCACACAATCAAAGCAGCCTATGACTCCGGCTTTCGCTAACAGTTCCAGAGCCCTTTCCCGGCTCGTGGAGGTGGCCACAGCCTTTTTTACTTTGGTCTTGTTCAAATAATCCAGTAGTTCATAAAGGCCGTCTTTAATCGGAACACCGGTTTCTTTAGCATGGCTTCTTAAATTACGCAGCTCCTCCTTAACACGTTCATAAGGAAAGGCTTCACCAAAATGTTGCAGGTATATTGCTCTTGTCCGCTGGGCGTTCGATCCAATAGTTCGTTTATAAATAACATCGTCAACCTCGTACCCACAGCAGGCAGCCGCCTCCTGCCAAGCAATAAACGCTGGCCTTTCCGTATCAAACATTAATCCGTCCATGTCAAAAATAATTAATTCTATCTCTTTCATCTAAAAATCCCTTCCACTCCACTATTTACATATCAATGCTGCTTTTGTAGGCACCCTCTTTTCGGCAAGCAAGTTGGACAAAAGCATTCTCCGCAGCCAGCCATTGAACCTAAATCCATTGATTCAAATGCTGTGTAACTATACTCTGATAATTTTGTCGGAATTTTTTAGTTAGAATATCCATCCATATCACATCATAGCACTCTTCACCAATAATACGCCTTTCCCTGCCGCCTCCAAGCTCTTTTAATCCAGCCTAGGGAACATTTGTGCAAGTATGTATGGCCGCTGCCCGTTCTTCCACAGACAGATCACCTTCCAGACGCAATACTTTGCAAGGCAGCGCCGCCAGCCATTGTTCATGCAGCATTTTACTGCGCATATTCAAGCCACCCTCATCATAACCGGCAGCCCATTCCAGGAAAGCGTTTGCAGCAGCATGCCGCTTGCCGTTCGCTTTGACTGCTGCCGCCCCATACCGCTGTATTTCGCGTTTAAGGAGTCTTTCCATACGCAGATCTTTTGGAATCCACAAATAGACCACCAATTCAAATTTCGGAATGAATATATCACCCCAGCCACACAGGGAACCTGATAATATCCACCGGTCCGCACTGTCTAAATCTTTAGCTAAAAATTGCTGCCTGTCTTGCACATCCCGCTTTACTTGAAATGGTGGTTTGGTAGGAAGCCAAAAATAATGATCTGTGTCAAAATGCTGATAACCCAACTGAACGGCAAGAGTCCGCCCCAAGGTAGTGGTCCCTGATCCCGCAGCCCCCAGAATGTGGATCTTTTCTATCACTGGCATAGTTTTTGCACTGCAGCAAAAGCTTTTTTTAAAAACTTTTCCGGTGTTTGCCCGCCCAGCGGAAATTTCCCGTCAACTTTGAGAGCAATTGCGCCGGTGTAGCCTGTTTGTTTAATTTTTTTCATCAATGTACTCCAAGCGATTGTACCCGCACCGGGGATTTGATGGTCAAAGCCGGCAGCCTTTATCAGTTTGAAGCGTTCCTCCATAGAAATTGGGAAACCAAACCACGAAAAATTACTGATTTTATGCATGCGCTCCCCTCCCCGCAAAATCTCTCCCCTGCACAAGCCGCAACTACCGGCGGTGAGTTACTGATTTGCTTATCTTTCCGGGCCGGTTATTTACTTCCGACAAATAAACAAGCTTGTTTTGTCCCACTGTTTTTTGACTTCGCAAACTGAAATCCCGCTTTGCGGAATAACCCCATTTTTGTATTTACGGATAGCCTTCAATATAATTATTGAGTTCCGTCAAGCAAATGTTGACAGATCCTGTCCTGCCGAATATTTACAATAGACAACGTGCTGCTTACATTCCTCCTTGATAACCGTTCAAATACATTTACCAAATAATAGTTTAATGATAATATAAAGCAAAGTATAAATATATTGGGGGATGCGTCGCTATGAAACAAATTTTGTTATTACTGGCTAATGGCTTTGAAGCCTACGAAGCGAGTGTTTTTACTGATGTATTGGATTGGAATATGGTAGAAGGTGACAGATCTACCAAACTGGTAACTTGCGGCCTACGAAAGCAACTGATGTGTACCGGACGTTTAACTGTTATGCCTGAGCTACTGACCGCGGAAGTCGATGTAAATGAATTCGATGCCTTAGCTATTCCGGGAGGATTTGAATCGGCCGGTTTTTATAAAGACGCGTACAGCGATGATTTTTTGTCTATTATTCAAAAATTCAATCTGGCGGAAAAAATTATCGCCGCGATTTGTGTCGGGGCCTTGCCCCTGGGGAAAAGCGGGGTTTTATGCGGGCGGCAGGGTACGACATACCATTTAAACAATGGCTGCCGCCAACAGCAATTAGCCGCTTTTGGTGTTAAGGTTGTTAACCAGCCGCTAGTCATTGATGGTAACATCATCACCTCTTCGTCACCGGCAACAGCCCTGGATGTTGCCTTTACGCTGCTGGAGATGCTTACAACAAAAGAGAATTGCCGTCAAATCAAACATTTAATGGGCTTTTAATTCAATATAAAGAAAGCTGGTACAGACTTTATCGCTGCGCACTTACTGACCAGCTAACCTCCAAGGACTTAAACCAAATACGTTAATATTTACAACTCACGACACTTCTTAACCGTTGTACCCTTACGGTTTGCAAATGATTTCCGCAATATAAGTATCTAAAATACTGGCGGCATGAGCCGGTCGTATCACCACAGCGGTATCAGCCCCCTTGCCTGTACCGCCAATGGCAATAATATCTTCGCCATAGGGGATTAGCCCTGCATCCAGAGCCATGACGGCAATCTCTACAGTAACCTTAACCCCCTGGCCAAAAATTTTAAGGGTATTCGCTATAATCTCTACCGGATAAATCCCGCCGAATTTTCGGCTGATTCCCCGCTCCGCCCCGGATAAGACATGGCTGGTTGTCAGTATGTTTATATTATTTTCTGCCAATAGCGCGCGCTGTTCCTGCGTCAGTTCATTAACTCCCGGCTCCTTAAAACCATTGGCATGGGTAACACACACCACATTTTCAACCTGGCCGGCAAACAATTCGGCTGTTTTACCACTGTTGGATGCCACTACTATTGACTTAATGCCATACTCTTTTGCTTTGCGCACTGCTAATTCCACCGTTTTGGCTGTATGAACAGCACCTGCAGATTTCCAATACAATCCTATCATCTCCATATTATAAATTTTCTTTTATTCTTACAGTTACCGCGTTGGCAATATAAAGCAAACTCTTACCAGTTTTCGTTTTTCACTTTTTCTCAGCTACTGCAAATATCGTGAAGCCGCTAAATGTTATGCCGTCTTTATGCCGTTGCTTTTCAAGCTCGAACTCAATATCCGCTTTGGCTTGATCCCGTAACGATTTGGGAACATGGTTCAGGAAATTGCCGAAGGAGCTGGCCTCACTGAATCTGATAACAGCCCTGGCTGTTGGATAACGCCGCTTGATCTCCTTGATCTCGATATCTTTAACCGTTAAACCGGCTCCTGCCAACAGTTGTATCAGTTCAGTGGTAGTCAAACCATGCTGATTCTGAGTACTATCCTCCAGCCGGACCAGCTTATTATAGGGCTCCCGTTTCAGGACGTTATCCGTAATTAATCTCACGCCCGTAAAACTGCTAAGTTCCTTGGCGCCTGTTGTAATACCAACCCTGCCTCCCGGCTTAAGGACCCTGAATATCTCCTGCAAGGCGACTTCTTTATTAAGTACCCAATGAAATACCGCATTCAGGTACACTACATCGCAACTATTATCTGGTATAGAGCTGAGATCTTCAGCATTGCCAAGCTTGAATATGGCGTTAGCATGTTCGTTTTTCCCATTGGCAATCTTAATACGCTCTTCCAAAGGGTCGATACCGACAAAATTGCCGGCCTGACCAATGAGGGAAATGACATGCCTGCCCAACCGGCCAGTGCCGCTGCCGATATCCAGGACCGAATCGCCCGGTTTCACCGCCAGTTTCTGAATCAATATCGATCCGTTATTGAATTGGGTATTGCTGACCTCGTCATAGGTACTTGCTAAATTCTCATTATCCAGTGTCAGATGAACGGCCACAATGAACACTCCTTTATTGTATTATTTTGCCAACAGCATGTAAAAACCTTCAGCCCAATGCTAAGTGAACGCAAATCTGGCTAAAAGGGGGTAAAAACGCCTTTTTACTGTCCGATTATTAATCAGCCAAAATTAAAAGACTGCATTCCAAGCTATGGAATACAGCCTCTAGTTATCGACTAGTCAGCCTCCGGCACTATATGAGTATATCTTTCAATTTTCGTTTCGGCACATGATGAACCTGGTTTTCATCCCGCCAGTATTTGATATCGCCATTGGCCTCGATTTCCTCAATAACGACCTTTTCTTTCGGTTTCCCCAGGGCAATCACCAGCAATATCTCAAAATTGTCGGCTAGGTTTAGTGCCGCCTGCAATTGGGCGTGCTTAATATTGCCAAGCATACACCCGCCCAGCCCGATTTCCGTCGCCCCGAGTAAAATGGTCTGAGCAGCAATCCCGGCATCGAAGCTGTTCCCCATCTTATAGCCTTTATCCTGAACAATGATAATATAGGCTGCCGGCCTTTCGCCGGCAACAGGGCCTGACCAATCTTTTAAATAAGCAGCCCAGCCTAAAGTGGCAAAGATCTGCCCGTTAAGGGGTTGCTCACAAGCAATATAATATTTAAGCGCCTGTTTATTGGCACCGGCGGGAACCAGCCTGGCATAATCCACAAGCGTGAGCAAGGTTTCTCTCGTGACTGCCTCCTGTTCAAAAAAACGCCGGTAACTGCGGTTTGCTTTTACAATATCACTAAACATCAATAAGCCTCCCAGATTTATTTTTTGTATCCATGCCACTGTCCGTTTTTCAACAGACAGATTACGCTTCCAGGCGTAATACCCAAGCAATTACTCCCTATATCCTATACTGCATGCTTACTGCAATTCGGCAATAAGCTCAGCAATACGGGCCGAGGCTCGGGGCCCGTATAATCCTCCGTGATAGCAGATGACATACTCAATATCATACGCCGGCAAATTACGCAGTGATTGCAGCGCTGTCCTCATATCGGCCGTATGTTCCGGGGCCGGCCCTACTAAAATTCCGTTCTGAATCCGCAATTGATCCCCGGCGATAAGCAGGCGATGCTGTTGCAAATACAGGCAAATATGCCCGGGAGTATGGCCTGGTGTATGTATCACTTGTACATTATCATGAAATGACAGTGCAGCTTGAGCCGCAAGCGTTTGATGTACGTGAGCAGTAGGAAGGTTTGCAAACAAATCAGCGGCCTGTTCACGTACATTTTCCGGCAGCGCTTGCAGCCTGGCCTGTATTCGCTCCGGGGTCATCTTGATGTAAGGGAGGAAACCCTCGATATAGTCACGCTCATTGACATGAGTATATATTTCCACCTTGCTGCCCAAAGCGTTTTGTACGTCCGTTACATTGCCGATATGATCCCAGTCCTGATGGGTAAAAATGATTCGTTTTATGTGGTTAAGGGAAACACCGGTCTGTTCTATTGCCGCAGTCAGTTCTTTAAATTGGCCCGGATAACCGACATCAACGAGAGTGGCGCCGTTATCATCCCACAACAATGTGGGATGTATAGCGACAGATGCTCCAAAGGGATTGCGTTCCAATGTGAGCATTTTGAAATTCAAAGCAGTATGGTTCATCACTCACCCTCCCCACTATACCTTTTATGCCCTTACCTTCATTATGGAAACAGACACTTCATAGCCACTATTTTCTCCTATATACAAATAGCTTACGCCCTAGCTTTATGAATAATTATATCATTTATAGACGTTTAATGATTAGAATCGGGCTATTATTAATTACTGCACTAAAATTTATTTATTAGGTCATTGTGTGCGTTTTTTTCAAACAAGACTCAAGCGAACCGGCCGTGCTCACCGCTATCCTCCATTATTTCTCAAGCAATTATGCCGTACCTGCCAAGGTTGGTCATGCACTCACCCTTGGACGTCAAACCCGCTAATAGGATCATCATCCCAAAAGTCAGCCTCACTACAACCAATACAGGGAGAACCGGCCTGGATGGGATTTGACAGACCTTGCCACCAGCCCAGAGCGGCACAGGAATTGAAAGTCGACGGACCACGGCAGCCTAGCTTATAAAGACACCAACCGGCCTTAGCCCCCTTATCGCCATAGTATTCCGCAAACTGGCCAGCTTCAAAAAAAGACTTGCGCGAACACCCCGCGTGAACGGTCTTACCAAAAAACCGGGTTGGCCTGCCCTGGCTGTCCAGAGCTGGCAATTGACCAAACAAGCTGTAGTGCAGGACAACACCGGCAATAACCTCGGGAATAGGGGGACAGCCCGGAATTTTCACAACAGGTTTGTTGGTTATCACCTGCTGAGTGGCTGCCGCTTGCGTCGGATTAGGGCGAGCTGCCTGAATTCCTCCCCAGACGGCACAGGAGCCAATTGCCAAAACAGCCGCTGCCTGCTTTGCGGCCGCTTTCAGGATTTCCCCATACGGAACGCCGCCAACCGAACAAAAGTATCCCTGATCACCCGCTGGCACCGCTCCTTCGGCAATCAGCAAATAGTTACCGCGAAACTCCCGCATCACCTTCTCCCGGTGATGTTCTAGCTCTACCCCGGACGCAGCGGAAAACAATCCATGGTACTCAAGCCGCATTATGTTTAGAATGGCTTCCGCAGCCGACGGCTCTCCGGCGTTTAGAAACGCTGCCGAACAGCCCGTACACGCCTGCCCATGCAGCCATATTACAGGAACCAGCGGTCGTGTTTCAGCGCGGGCAATCACTTCAGGCAGCATAGAGGGTGACAATCCCAGCATACCGGTCAATGCACAACATACTTTTATAAACTGGCGCCGCGACAGGTTCCGGTTTTGCAACAAATCCCCCAGGGATTGATTATAACTCACGGAATATCCCCCTTACTGTCTGTAGAATAGCAGTACACTCCTCACCTTGTTAAGATAATTTTTGTCTAAGAAAAGCAATTTGACCGGAATTGACAATATTTTGCCTGTCGTGTTACTATTAGAACAATTTATATATGCTGAAGGCAGGCTGGCAGCAACCATGCCGGCTTTGGCAATCTCCTAATTAGCTGATCAGAATAACTAGATGAAGGCTAAGATTACCTGAGGTAATCTTAGCTTTTTCTTATCCTGATAGACATTCATGCCGTTACGGCGGCACCAGCAAAGAATGAAAAATGCTCAGGATAGAAAGTATAACTTTCCCTGGCTAGAGGGCAACATCGGCTTACGCTTTCGCCCAAGGCTCGGCGCAAAGCCGTGTTTTCTTTATTAAAAACCGCATGTAAGCGCAGGGTACATTCAACATGCGACAATACGGGCAACGCACTCCGGGTCCTGGTGCCAGATATTAATTTTCGGGGAGGATATTGATGGATAAAGAACGATTGACCGCATGGCTGCACGAGCGTAAATTTATTTATTGTTTATTAGCCCGCCTGTACAAAGCCAGCCCTGCCACGCAGTTGCTGAAAACTTTATCGGCCAACCGGCTATTGACTAATTTAGTTGAGAATTATGTACAAGAGGAGAATGCCGGGCAATGCGAAGTTTATTCAGCTGTACTACAGCTGCAGGCCGAATTAGACCTTGGTCTTAAAAATCCCGCAGACTATCAGAAAACGCTGCAAGCTGATTTTAACCGTCTGTTTGTCGGTCCCGGACATTTGGCAGCACCACCGTGGGAGTCAGTGTATCGTTCCCGCGAGCGGCTGATATTCGGCGAGCAAACGCTGGCTGTGCGTGCATTCTACCGCAGCTTTGGCCTGGAAAGCAAAAAACGGCACAGTGAGCCTGACGACCATATTAGCTTAGAGTTGGAATTTATGGCTTGGCTTTGTAAACAAGCGGCAAAACCAGATATTAGTACGGAAAAACTGAACTTATACATGTCCGGGCAAACACGTTTTCTGTCCGGACATATATTGGCATGGGCTCCCGCTTTATGCGATGACATAAGCAAAGCAGCTGCATCAAACTTTTTCCGCGGGTTGGCTCTGCTGACAAAGCAATGGCTTAAAACTGACGCTGCCGAACTGAGATTATTGTAAGTACCTTGATCGGGCCATAGTTTTTTTACAAGGCGTCGCGGTGCGGCGCAATAACCAGGGCAGGCTGAGTCTGCCCGCCAGCAGGCAGTCCCTTTGTCTCATTGGCCTTGCCATATTTGCGCTGCAGCACATTCAGCGGGCCGTAATCAAGGGCCCGCAGCGGGCACGCGGCAACGCAGACAGGCGGCTTGCCGGCCGCCAGCTCGTCACGGCAAAAGTCGCATTTCCCCGTCTTTCTCGTTTCCCGGTTGTACTGCGGCGCACCATAGGGGCAGCTTTTTACGCACTTGCGGCAACCCACACATTTTTCCTGATCAATATAGACAATTCCATCGGCTGCCTGTTTTTGAACGGCGCCAACCGGACAGTTTTCCACGCAAACCGGTTGCCCGCAGTGGTTGCAGCTGATTGACGTCCAGAAGGCATACACAGCCGGGATAACTGTTGCCCCCTTTATCTCAAAGCCGCCGCCGGCCGTCTCCGACACCCGCCGGTACAACTGGCCCACTTTCAGGTCATGTTTATCCTTGCAGGCCACCTGGCACGTCTTGCACCCGACACAAAACTTCTGTTCCACATAAAAGGCTATTTGCTTTGCCATGGCTGTATTCTCCCTCCTTTATCCCTTGCTGATCTGCACCAGATTAGTATGGGTGGCATTGCCGAAGGCCAACGGGGTCGGGTGGTATTTAGTCAGCGTGTTTATGCAGCCGCGTCTGTCAACTCCCTGTTCATCCGGGGTCCACCAGGCCCCCTGCGGCACTGAGACCACGCCCGGCATAATCCGCGGCGTAATTTTGACCGGCAGGGAGATTACACCCCGGTCGTTATACACTGTGACCAGCTCACCATTCTGCAAGTCCCGCTGCGCGGCATCCACCGGGCTGACCCAGACTTCCTGCGCACCGGCTTCTTCCATCCAGCCGGTATTGTCGAAAATAGAGTGTACGCGCCGCTTGTAGTGATGGCCGATGCATTGCAGCGGGTATTTGGCGCGCAGGGGATCTTCCGGACCTTCCCAGGCTTTTACATATTTAGGGATAGCCGGAATCTCCTGCAGTTGGTTCATATCCCATAATCGCTGCGAGAATATCTCAATCTTGCCGGACGGTGTGGGGAAAGGGTTGTTCCCGGGATCTTCGATTTGTTTCTGAAAGGCGATGGAGGATTCCGGATACTGCCAGCGATACACGCTTTTTTCTTTAAATTCCTCATACGAGTAGAAGCCCGGATTTTTTTTGGCCGTTTCCTCCACCAGATACCGCAGCCATTGGTCAATTGTTCGGCCTTCAGTGAACTTGTCTTTAAGACCCAGCCGGTCCGCCAGGTCACTGATCCAGTCATACCCGTTGCGGCATTCGAACACGGTATCCACCGCTTTATTCATAAACAGGACATAATCGCCATAGCCCCAGGGCATGACGATATCATCCCGTTCATACATATTGTCGGCCGGCAGAAGAATATCCGCGAATTTGGCACTGGCGGTGAGGAACTGCTCGCTGACGACAAGAAACTCCAGCAGGCTCTCATCCTGCAATAACCTGGCGGTTCCATTGTTGTCCGCATGCTGGTTTACGAGACAATTCCCGCCCAGATTAAACATCAGCTTGAGATTGGCGGACAGCTGCTTTACACCCTTTACGCTGGCCTCCGGCCCCATGCCGGTCCCCCGCTTGATGGCATCCGGCCAGCAAAATACCGAAATCCTGGCCTTGCTGGGATTAGGGACAGGAATCGCAGCAACAAAGTGAGAACGCGCCTGATAGCCGGTTCCCGATGCCCAGCCGCCCTTCACGCCGATATTGCCGGTTAGGGCGGCCAGTACCGTGCCGCTGCGCACCACCTGTTCCCCGTAGGCATGACGCTGCGGCCCATAGCCCTGAATTAACGCCCCCGGACGCTGGGTCGCATATTCCCGCGCCAGTTTTATAATCGTTTCACGCGGTATCCCGGTAACGGCCTCGGCCCACGCCGGGGTCTTTGCTGTTTGATCCTCGCTTTCGCCCAATATATAGCTTTTAAATGACTGACCGGCCGGAATGCCGGGCGGCAGATGCGCCTCGTCAAAGCCTACGCAGTATTTGTCCAAAAAAGCCTGGTCCTGCAGGTTTTCTGTGATGATGACATACGCCATGGCATCTAAAAGCGAGCTATCGGTCGTCGGCCGGATGGGAATCCACTGATCGGCCAGCGCGACCGACGTATCGGAATAGATCGGGTCAATACTGACAATCCGGGCACCGGCTTGTTTGGCTTTTTTCAGATAATAGGCGGTATTCGTGCCGTGAATTGTCTCGCCGGGATTCCAGCCCAGCAAAATGATCAGCTTGGAATGCGCCCAATTATCCCGGCTGCTGCCGGTAGCCGTCGTGCCAAAGGTGTATGGCGTGGCCATCTGCGTCGCTGCCGTGCTGTAGCTGCCATAATAGGAGAGAAACCCGCCATAAAGACCTAACAGCCGGCTCATCCATACCCGTTCGGAGACTCTGCCGGCATTGCCGGGCGCATATTGCATATAGATGGCATCCGGTCCGTATTGGTCCATAATGCGTTTGGTCTGGCCGGCAATAGTGTCCAGCGCTTCATCCCACGTGATCTGTTCAAACTTGCCTTCGCCGCGTTTTCCCACCCGTTTCATCGGATATTTCAGACGCTCGGGGTGATAGAGGCGGTCCCGGTAGGAACGGCAGCGCAAACAACCGCGCAGCTGCGGCGTCTTATCGGTATCAGGAATATCATCCTCTGTTGTAATCCGCACAACCCGGTTGTCCCGGACATGCGCCTGCAGTATGCACCGGCCGCCGCAATTGTGCGAGCCCGATGTGCGGACAATCCTTTCCCGGGCCATCGGTGCCTGCGCGCTTGCCCAGGCACCAAAACTATCCAGTTCAAACAACCCGCTGGCCGCACTAAAGCCAAGGGTTGCTGCGCCCAGCTTCAAAAATCTACGCCGCGAATATTGGGTTTTCCACAAGATATCTGTGTTCATTTCAATCATATCCCTTCTTCCTGTCTTCAGCTGATCCAGGTCAAAAAACCAGGGCACCTTGACGAAAAAGAAAAAGGCCAGAAAATACTTCAACGGAGTATTTTCTGGCCTTCAGCCTCGCTACCAATCAACCAGGAACCATATATTATTCTCGCTATGTACACAGCACATTCAATAGTTATTTAAATAGATAATAGTACAGCTTTACACTTTTTGTCAATAGGCATATCTATATCTTAGGACTCAAGGGGACGGTAAAATAACACCATACGCAGACGCAAGCCGGAAATAAGTCTGGACAATTGTTCAGTTTTCTCCACTAATTCGCCTATGTGTACGGGTACCTTGCAATAACTCATATGCTTTATCCGTCCGTTCCCAGGGCACATCTATGTCGGTACGGCCAAAATGCCCATAGGCGGCAACCTGCTGATAAATCGGCCGCCTGAGATCCAACTGCTCAATAATCGCTGCCGGCCTTAAGTCGAAGTTCTGGTTGATAACAGCCAGTAATTCGCGGTTGCTCAATCGCCCGGTACCAAAAGTATCTACGAAAATAGATATCGGTCTGGCAACCCCAATCGCATAGGCAATCTGAATTTCGGCCCGTTTAGCCAAACCGGCGGCAACAATATTTTTGGCAACATATCTGGCCGCATAGGCCCCGGAGCGGTCAACCTTAGTAGGATCTTTGCCCGAGAAGGCTCCGCCGCCATGCCGTGAATAACCGCCATAAGTATCGACAATGATCTTGCGCCCGGTCAAACCGGCATCCCCCTGCGGCCCGCCAATGACAAAACGGCCGGTCGGATTTACCAGGAACTTGGTTTTTTCATCTAATAATTGCGGGGGAATGATTTCATCAATAACCAGCCTTTTTAAGTCTGCCGCAATTTGTTCCGTTTCGGCCTCAGGCGCATGTTGGGCCGAAATCAGTACGGTTTCAACCCGCACCGGCAGAAAATCTTCGTATTCAATCGTAACCTGTGTCTTACCGTCAGGCCGTAAATAGGGCAACAGCCCTGCTTTGCGGACAGCAGCCAGCCGCTTAGCCAGCCGATGGGCAAAAGCAATAGGTGCCGGCAGGTATTCGTCAGTTTCATTCGAGGCGTAGCCAAATACAATCCCCTGATCACCGGCGCCAATTTTGTCCCACCTTTCGTCACTGCTGCCGCTGCGGCTTTCGATTGCCTGATTTACCCCCTGGGCAATATCCGGTGATTGCTGGTCAATCGATACCAGAACAGCCGCGGTACCGGCATCCAGGCCATATTCCGCTTTGGTGTAGCCCACCTTGGCCATCGTATTTCTGGCGATTTGGCTGAAGTTAACATTAGCTTTTGTAGAAACCTCGCCCGTCAACAGTACCAACCCGGTATTAACGCTTGTTTCGCAGGCTACCCTGGCTTGGGAATCCTGCGCCAGAATGGCGTCAACCACCCCATCGGAAATTTGATCAGCCAGCTTATCAGGATGACCTTCCGTAACCGACTCGGATGTGAAAAAGTAGCGTTGTTTGGACATGTCCTTCACTCCTAAAGAATATTCTACGAACTTAAAGATCTGTAAATGGCTAAAAGAGGCTAACAGCAATAAAACATGCTGTAGCCTCTTATTTTTTAAGTCAGCTATCGATACAAGGTGGATTAGAACTCTCTTCTGGCAACAATAAACCGGGCAACACCGTCTGAATTATTATCGGCAATTATCCCGGTTGCCTGCTCCTTTAACTCGTAAACTGCATTTGATACCGCATAAAACTCATCACAGGCTTTTAAAAGCGGGATATCATTCACATTGTCACCAAAGCCTATAATCCGGTCAAAACTGCAATAGTTGCGGATAAAGTTTACTGCATTGTACTTGGAAGCGTTGGCGCTGTATACCTCCAGGTACCACAGATTCTCGGTGTAAACATCATTGGAAAGCACCAGTTCAATACCCTGCAGCTTTTTCAAATCAGGCAATAATTCCGATAATCGCTGTTTTTGCCCCATAAAGGCAAAGTAGATCACTTTGTTATCCTTAATTTTATCAGAAAAACCGGCAATCTGTTCAAAGGATTTAGCGTATTTCGTTACCCGTTCGTTATGATAAGCGGTTAGTGCCGTTGTATTCAAACTCTCATAATATATCTGCAGCCGATTATCAGCAACCGAATACATAAAGCCGGTAATATTATGTTTTTTGATAACTTCAATAATAGAATAAGCCGCTGCCGGCGGTATTGTTTCTGCTTTTATGTATGTACCGTCCACCATATCATAGATTACGGCTCCGTTCATCAAGACCACAGGGGTATTAACCTGAACACCGGCCAGTATCTTTTGTGATGATACAGCGGTCCGTGCCGTTGCCACAGAAAAATATCCCCCCCTGGCAACAAGGGCATTGAGTGTTTTTTTAGTGTTCTCACTGATCTCTTTCTGGCTGTTGAGCAAGGTACCGTCTAAATCTGATATATACAAAGCTTTTATTGTCACAGCTCCCCTCCCTGTCTGGCAATGCAAGGCCCCGCAGCAGTACCTAAGTACGGCATGAATAAATCCTTAACCGGCGGCGGCATACGCCAATGTAAACGAGGCCGGAGCAGCTTTACCGCTGCCCGGCCTTCAGTTTGCTTACTGATCAACCAACTGCTGTTTCGGCACGCCTTACGGCAGTTTCTGTTTCAGAGTGTGATAAACTCTCTATTTTATGTAATTAATCACGTTTTCTTTGCGCGCCGGGGCGTTTACCGCTTCGCTTTTCTTATAGCCCAGCGCCACTGAGGAAAATGGCTTATACCCGGCCGGTAGGCCCAGCTGCTGCCTGTACTGCTCATCCTGTTCGCCGCCAAATGCAGATAAGATAAAATCGACCCAGCAGGAGCCAAGCCCAATGGCTTCAGCAGCTAATATTATATTTTGGGTGGCAGCCGCGCAATCGGACTCGATCATTAGGCCGTCCTCCTTGCCGGAGACCAGCACAACGGTTGGCGCACCGTAAAAGATATTAAACTTTTCATTTTTAGCCATTAGCTGAACATGCTCGTTGTCAATCTGGGCGGCGCCTGCTTTGGCGTCTTTGTTTAGCTGCTCCAGTACCTGTTTGTCCTGGATGACCGTGAAATGCCAAAGCTGCTGATTGCCGGCGCTCGGGGCATAAATCCCGGCCTCCAGGACAGCCTGCAGCTCTGCCTCTGTTATTTGGTCAGATTTGAAGCTGCGCACACTTCGGCGCTTTTTAATTGTTGTCAAAACCTCGTTTGCTGCCATCTGGATACCTCCTGTTTTCATTTTATCCGCTGGCTAATCTTCAGACCGTAAACCCCTGTCTGAAACTAGGCCTGCTTGATACTGTTAACCGCGTTTTGCGCCCACAAGGAATCCTGGAAAATGGCCCGGCCGACGCCGATAAGGTCTGCTTTGCCTGCTGCCAGCAACTGTTCGGCCGCCTGCACTTCAGTAATGCCGCCGGTAAGGATGACCGGAATGGCAACAACTTCCTTAACCGCGGCACTAAGGGGCGCAAAATAGCCCTGTTCATTATTCCCCGGGACAACGTAGCCCGAAAAGCCGCCGGAGATATCGATCACATTAACACCGGCTTCGGCAAAAGCCCGGGCGGCAATCTGACTGTCGGCGGCCGTAGTCCCGCCTTCTGCATAGTCCGCTGCTCCCAGCCTGATGAAGATAGGGAAGTCCTGACCTACAGCCGCCCGAACGGCAGCAATAACCTCCAGGTGAATCCTAATTCTCCCTGACACATCGCCGCCATATTCATCAGTGCGCTTATTCGTCAGCGGTGAGAAAAACTGATTGAGAAAATAGCCATGGGCGGAGTGAATTTCCACGCCGTCAAAGCCGGCTGCTTTTACCCGCCGCGCTGCCGCACGAAAGTCGGCAACAATCCCGCCAATCTCTTCCCGGGTAAGGGCATGCGGTATATCGCCCTTCCGGGGGTTCTTCACAGCCGAAGGCCCGACCGGAGCAACACCGGTTACCGCCGGGTCGGCCGCGCTCCCGGCATGGTTGATCTGCACCACGGCTTTAGCCCCATTGCGCTGGATAACAGCTGCCAGTTCTTTTAAGCCCTCAATAACACTGTCATCAGCAACAGACAGCTGATTCTCGCTGGCTTTGCCGGCCTGCTGCACAAAGCTGTGCTCAATAATAACCAGTGAGAGATAACCACCGGCGGTTTTTTCGTTATAATACTCAAGAATTGCCTGGCTGACCTTGCCGTCCGGTTCCGCCTTCGAGGTAGCCATCGGCGGCATAACCAATCGATTGGACAATGTTAAAGACCCGATCTGTAATGGTTCCAGTAAATGGGGCATCCGGAAACCTCCTTCGTTGTACTTGTTGATAGGAAATAAACCCTATAATCATCTTATCCTTTCGGATTCCTATTCACAAGTACGCACTAATTTGTGCCATAGTATCAATTTGCATACTGCCTGCTACCTATTTAATTTCCTGAAGAGCCTTTTCGATCCGGGTTAGTCCCGCCAGCAGCACACTACGCTGGGTCGCAAAGTTCAACCGGGCAAAGCCTTCCCCCTGACTGCCGAAATTTCTGCCGGGATTAAGCCCCACCCGGGCTTTATGCACCAGGAAGTTTTCCAGTTCTTTGGCATTGGCAAAATAGGCGCGAAAATCCAGCCAGGCCAGAAAAGTCCCCTCCGGTTTTACTACCTTGATGCCAGGCAGACGGTTCCGGACAAACTCGATCAACGTATCGGCATTGCCTTCAAGATATTGCAGCAGTGAATCCAGCCAGGCCTCCCCCTCCCGGTAGGCTGTTTCCGTGGCAACTGCCCCAAAAAGATTATTGCGGTTAATATGCAATTTGCCAAACCAGGAACTGATGCGGGCCCGCCGCCGCTTGCAGGGAACAACGATAAATGAGAAATTAAGCCCCGCGATATTAAAGGTTTTGCTGGCAGCCATAAAGGTAACCGTCTCTTTAGCCACCGGTGTGCCAAGTGAGGCCAAAACCGTATGCTGCTGCTCCCCGTACACCAGATCATTGTGGATTTCATCGGCCAGGATATCGACCTGATATTTTTGGCAGAGTTCATATATTTTTTCCAGTTCCTCTTGGCGCCATACCCGCCCCACCGGATTATGGGGACTGCAAAACAACAATAATTTGTTATGGGGATCGGCCAGCTTTTGCTCCAGATCAGCAAAATCAATCTCATAATGGTCATCTTTAACAAGCAGCGGGTTTTCTACAATCCGCCGGTCATTATCCTTAATGGATGCGAAAAACGGCGGATAGACCGGCGGCTGGATAATAACACCGTCACCGGGCGCCGACAGGGCCAAAATGGACAGGATAATTGACGGCACGACACCCGGCGCCAGGAGAATCCAGTCTTTTTCAATCTCCCAATGATGCCGGTGTTTAACCCAGTCAATAAAGGACTGATATAACGGCGCCTCCTGGGTATTGTAAGCATAGATAGGATGCTGGGCCCGCTCCACCAGCCTGGCTGTCACCGCGGCGGGGGTAGCAAAATCCATATCAGCAACCCACAGGGGCAGCACGTCCCGGCTGCCAAACACTTTTTCCACCGCATCCCATTTACTGCTGCCGGTTCCCTGACGGGGGATAATTGTATCAAAATCAAATACCGTTTTATTATTTGCCATCCTGAATTCCTCACTTGATTTAGTTATATATGTTAATTATACATAATTTATGTTCTGATAGCAGCAGCGGTACGTCACTTTCTTAAAACCGATGGAATAGTGGCGTAAATTTTTTTACAATGCAAGGCGGCGAAACCGCGCATATCGGACATATGTAAGGTGACGACAACGCAGCAGCGCGGGCAAAGCTACGCCAACTATCCTTGGGTTTGAGGGAGATGAAGTACTATATTGCATAATCTTCAACAGGCAAAATTCTTTTCAGAAACTGTTTGGTTCTCTCTTCCCGCGGGTGAAAAAGGATTTCCGCCGGCGGTCCCTGTTCAACAATCACACCGCCGTCAATAAAAATTACCCGGTCGGCAATATCCCGGGCAAAGGATATCTCATGGGTAACGACAATCATCGTCAGGCCTTCCTGAGCTACTTTTTTCATAACCCCCAGAACCTCGCCTACCAGCTCAGGGTCTAAAGCTGAGGTCGGCTCATCAAACAGAATGACTTCCGGATTCAGGGCCAGCGCCCGGGCAATTCCCACCCGCTGCTGCTGGCCGCCTGACAACTGGCTGGGATAGGCGTCTCCTTTATCCGCCAGGCCAACCTTGGCCAGGATCTGACGGCTGGTTTGCTCCGCCTGTTCCCGGGGCACCTTCCGGGCGATCACCAGCCCTTCCATAATATTTTCCAGGGCGGTTTTATTCTTAAACAGATTATACAGCTGAAAGACCATTGCCGTACTTCTTCTGATTGCCAGTATCTCCTGCCTGGAGACATGGTTGCAGTGAACCCGGGTGCTGCCGATGGTAATCTCACCGTCATCAGGCTGCTCCAAAAAGTTCAGACACCTTAGCAATGTGGTCTTACCGGAACCGCTGGGGCCAAGAATAACGACAACCTCACCCTTTTCAACCTTAAGATCAATGCCTTTTAATACTTCCTGTCTGCCAAATGCTTTATGCAAGCCCTTAAGCTTGATCATACTACCCCACCCTTGCCATAAACTCCGACCCTGCCTTCCAGGAAGGCCACCAGGCGCTCGACCAGCATACACAAGAACCAGTAAATAATTGCCGCCGCCACATAGGCCTCCAGGAACTTATAATTGCCGCTGGCCTCATAGAGGGTGGCATTAATAATCTCGACCACGGAAATGAGCGAGGCAATCGCCGACCCCTTAATAAGACCAATGAAATTACTGCCGATTAACGGGATAGCCACAGGTAAAGCCTGGGGGATAATGATTCGCCGCAGCATCTGCCCGGAGGTCATTCCCACCGAGTAGGCAGCCTCATACTGGCCGGCAGCTACTGACTGCAGCGCTGTGCGCATGACCTCGGAGAGATACACAGTGGCATTAATCGACAACCCAACTATAGCAATCAACGTATAGGACAGATCCTTGGCTGACAGGGGCAGCCCCAAGGTTTTTGCAAACGAATCAATGCTTAAACTAACTGCCAGATAAAGGATGGTTAGTTGGAGAACCAGGGGTACACCCCGCAGGAATATTACAAATACAGTAAATATTTTATCCAGGGGATGGACTTTAAATAACCTGGTTAAAGCAATTCCTGTGCCAAGTAATAGGCCAATGATTAGCGGTACAACTGACAGTAACAGCACAACAGGAATATATTTTATGGCTATCCCAATCTCAAAAAGCAAGAATGAACTATCAAACTGAAACCCCACGCTCTCACCTGCCCACTACAGCAATTTTGTTATTTATTGCACCTTTGGCACTGGGAATTGTATTGTTGATCCCGATTCTTCTCTCCAGCCATTTAAAAAACCGTTCCAGGGCAAAACTCAATACAAAGAAAATGACAGCCGCAGCGGTATAGGCTTCCAGCGAGCGATGCGTACTGCTGCTGATGGCCTGAATGATGCCGATCACATCAATTACCCCCAGCGTATAGGCCAAAGAGGTATCTTTAAGCAGCGACACCACCGTATTGCCCAGGGCAGGAATGGCAATCTGGATGGCCTGGGGGGCGACAATGCGATGAAAAGCCTGCCAACGGGTCATCCCCACGGAGAGGGCGGCTTCCATTTGTCCCTTCTCCACCCCGGCCACGGCAGACCTGACAATCTCTGATAAAAAAGCGGCCGAGTTCATAATATAGGTAATCATGACAAATATCAGGGTATCCCAGCGGTTGATATTGGCGCCAAACGCCCCGGCAACCAAGGGTGCGCCAATATAGACAATAAACAGCAGCACCAGGATGGGAATCCCTCTGATAAAAGAAACATAGGCGGTAGCCAGTTGGGACAATACTGGTATTTTATACAACCGGGTAATCGCTATGCCTGTTCCCAGGATCATGCCAAAGAATAACGCCACCACAACAATTGCGACCGTGATATGCAGCCGGGATAATAATTGAGGAAAACTATCGAGAAATAAACTAAAGAGAAATATATTTTCCATCCTGGTTTAGCCCTTCCTTATTTTTTGGGAATATAGTCTCCTCCCAGCCATTGCTGCGACAGTTTCACGAGTGTGCCATCCTCTTTCATGGTTTTTAGAACAGCATCAATATCCTTTTTTAGCTGCGCCCCGGTGGAATCATCCTTGCGATAGAGATAATAGGAGTTAGAAAAGCTGATCGGTTCACCTACAGTTTTAATTTTGGCTTTATAGGTAGCACGGTAATCATCAACATTGCGCTGGATATTAACAAACGCATCGGTCTTGCCTGAGTCCAGGTTCTGCAGGGTTATCGTCGTATCTGATGCGGCAAATACCAAATTCAATTTATTGCCATGTTCCTTGTTCCATTTATCAACAACATAGGTTTTATTGGTCGAAGCCTTGCCTACTTCAATGGTGCCGTTAATCTTCGCCAGATCGTCCAGCGTCTTTATATCATTTCTGTCTTCTTTGACCACCAGTTTCAGGTCATAGATAGTCACACCCTCATCGCCAAACAGAAACTTGTTTTTTCGTTCCGGATTCACTTCAAACTGATGGGCGGCCAGATCTATTTTGCCTGTTTCCAGACTGACCAGGATGGCATTAAAATCAAATGTTTTAAACTCGAATTCATACTGGGGCAGCTTTTCATTAATTTTTTTGAGAACCTCAATCTCAAAGCCGGTGAGATTGCCTTTTTCATCTAAGAAGCAGTACGGTTTATAGGCATTACCGGTACCGATGACAATTTTCTTTTTGGCGGCCGTTGCCGGTGCTGCGGACTGGCAGCCGGCCAGCAACAGGGACAGCAGTGTAACCATAGCCAGGGCCAGAGCAATAAATTTCGCTTTTTTCATAATAAACCCCCCCGTTTTTTATTCACTCATTTTTCTTGTTGCAGCAGCCGCTTGTGATAAGAATGTGCGGTATACAAAGCAGCCACCGGATTATGGCCAGTCACCCGGTCTTTAACTACCAGGGTGGTGACCAGGGCGTCCGAGTATTTGGTAAATAAAGAATCATGCCCCACACACAGGCCGACAACAACGTTTAAATCGGTTTTTTGATAGTTGAGGATGCGGGCCTGTAAAATCGGATTACACATTGCTTCGTGATTTCCCGGCCTGAGCTTATGCTCTTCCAGCACGCCAATATCGGCTTTATCAACAGACCCGACCTTGCAGATGGCGCTATAATAGTCTAAGCCTTTGGCCGCTAGGATGCCGGCAAATATTTTGGCTTCTTCAATCAAACCGGCGCAGGTGGCAATACCAATTTTTTTGGCTCCGATCCGGTTGGCAAACTCGATAATTTCTTCTACCCTTGTCTTTTTGCCATAAAACAGCCCTTCTACCTGGGCCGACGCCCGGGCAACAACAGCGTCCTGATGGTCTCCTTGCAGATATTTTTTGATTTCTTCAATATCCCCGGCAATCGAGTTCCCGTCATTATCTTTCGTGGTTAGACAAAATCCCGGAAACTGCTGACTCCGGGTTCTACAATTGTAAACACTGCAATCGGTGCAGCTCAAATGTTGGGCGTTTTTTTTGGTGCTCATGCTAAAATTCCTCCACTATTCATTGTCTGTGTGAAACTAAAAAGAGGCCGAAGATGTTCTGCACATCCTCGGCCTTCAGTTTTCTGATCAACCAAGTATTTTTCAACTATAAAATTTTATTACAGCATGATTACTTACCACCAGTACCGCTGATAGCACCACCTGGCAAGAGGTTGGCACAATTTCGGCAAACCATACGGGCCGAGCCGGGTGCTGCCATCCATCCCCCTCCCTGCGGCGATTGTAGAAAGGCTGTAACGGAAATAAAAAGCCAAGGTTCGCCTATCGAACCTTGGCCTTCAGTATATTTCTGATCAGCACATAACGCTTGTAATGGGCTCAGGTAACTGAGTACCATATTTGTAAATCATGATAGCATATTACTCTATAGGTGTCAACGCTTAAATTCCTTCACCATGGAGTCCGGTAAATTTACCTACCCGGTATTTTTCGGTCCGCTCCACCTGAATAATTTGTCCTGACTGAATCTGGATGGCAACCTTCCCGTACTCCATGCCACTGACAGACTGTAAAATCCGCGTCCGCAGAGCAGCGCCATCTGCTGCCTTTACTGCAGTTTTGCCGCTGGCTTTTGGCTGATGCTCACAAATCCGGATTTTCTCCAGTTTTTCAATTTGAATTACCTTTGAATCCTGGACTACTAAAGTAAGCGAGCCAAAGCTAATATCTCGCACCGCATGTTCAATAAGCGCAAGACCGGCATCAGAGAAATGCTTGCCTGTACTCATAGGACCCTGTTTAGTCATTGATATTTCCTCCATTTGGCTCTACTAGTGCTAGGCATGTTTTTGCCGGAATCCATACGTCCCAGACACTTGCCGGCCAATACCCTGAATTTTGCCGGTGATACACCCCCGGCAATGGGCTGGCGTATCATTTATACATATTTTCCCCGGATATAACAGATACATCTGTCGGTACTCACCCTCGGTAACATTGGGCATAACCACATTAGCACCACGCTGCAGTGCCAGCACGCGCCCCTGAGGATGGAGTGATTCCATGGCCGTTGTCGCCGGAATATTAATATCAGGCAGCAACAGACGGGTCATGGCCATGACTTTGGTGCTCAGGTCGAACGTACCGCCGGCTTCAGCGGCCAGCGGTGTATCCGGGTTAGGAATAAACGGCCCTACCCCGATCATATCAGCATCCATCTTTTTAAAGAAAAGAATATCGTCAGCCAAGGACTCTATTGTCTGGCCTGGAATACCAACCAAACAGCCGGTCCCCAGCTCAAAGCCCAGTTCTTTTATATCCTGCAGACACCGTACCCGGTTATCCCAGCTCATTCCCGGGTCCAATTTCTCGTACAGTTCTTTGTCTGTAGTCTCAATGCGGAGCAGATACCGGTCGGCCCCGGCTTCCCGGTAAGCCTGGTACACTTCCCGGGGCTTTTCACCCACACTAACCGTTATTGCCAAACCAAGCTGCTTAATTTTCTTAATGATGGTAACCATCGTATCAACATCAAACCATTCGTCTTCGCCGGACTGCAATACCACGGTGCGGTAGCCGTATGATGTTGCCTTGCCGGCAAAATCAATAATTGTATCGATATCCAGCCGGTACCGGTCTACCTTTTTATTATCACGCCTCAGACCACAATACAGGCAGTTTTGTTTGCAGATGTTAGAGAATTCGATGAGACCACGCAGATGAACCTCATCCCCTACATATTCCCGGCGCACCCGGTCGGCAGCAGCGAAGAATTCTGCTGCATATTGATTATCGGTTAACAGTGCAACAATTTCGCACTTTGTAAGTTCATGGGTTATTTCGGCTTTTTTAATTAGTGTCTGGATATCGCACACATCCGTCATATGCTCAGTCCTCCCCTATATTCCCCAAAACAGATGTACCCTTTTGCAATTATGATATCTGGTTTTTGGACTGACGTCAACAAAAAGAACATCGCCCAAGTAACAAATGTCTATTGACAAATGATAATAACTATGACAAAATAATAACCAATAATTCAATATAAACTTATCAAGAGTGGTCGAGGGACTGGCCCTATGACACCCGGCAACCGGCGTTTATGCAAGGTGCTAAATCCAGCGGAGCAATCCGGAAGATGAGTTATCTGCGCATATAGGCGGCTCTTCTTGCGGAAGAGCTGTTTTTTCTTGCCCCCATCAAAATGTATAAAAATGCAAAGCTATAATCTAAGGGATAAGAAAAATTTATGCCCTAAAGGGCACAGGTGGATTCTGCCGGCGTCCTACAAGACTTGTCACAAGCCAAGTTTTTCTAAATCATTATTAAAACAGGAGATGATCACTATGAAATTTGCTACTAAAGTTGTTCAGGCCGGACTGGTTAGTGACAAAACTACCGGTGCTATCAGTACACCGATCTATCAGACAGCCACCTTCCGCCACCCCGAGCTTGGCCGCAGTACCGGCTTCGACTATTCGCGCACGCAGAATCCAACCCGTAAAGCAGTCGAAGAGGCAGTGGCAACCCTGGAAGAAGGCCATGCCGGCTTTGCCTTTGGCTCAGGTATGGCAGCCATTACATCGATACTTATGCTGTACCGGCCCGGTGATCATGTTATTATAACCGAAGACTGTTACGGCGGTACCTACCGCATTCTGGACAAATTATTTAATCAGTTTGGCCTCACTGCCACTTTTGTGGATACCGGCGATCTCGACCAGGTACAGCAGGCGCTGCAGCCGGCAACCAAAGCCATCCTGTTGGAAACGCCGACAAATCCGCTGATGAAAATCGCCGATATAAAAGCCATCGTTGCTCTCGCCCGGAACAGCAGCGAGAATCCCATCCATGTTATTGTTGACAACACTTTTTTATCCCCCTATCTCCAACGGCCGTTAACCCTTGGCGCCGACATCGTCGTGCACAGTGGTTCCAAATATTTATCAGGCCATAATGATGTTATCTGTGGCCTGGTCGTAGCCAAAGACGCTGCACTCTGTGAAAAAATTGGCTTTATCCAAAATGCTGCCGGCGCTATCCTCGGACCGCAGGACAGCTGGCTGCTGCTGCGCGGCTTAAAAACCCTGGCCATTCGCTTACGTCAGCATGAAGAAAATGCTTTGATTGTCGCCCAATGGCTGGCCGCTCACCCCAGTGTTACCAAGGTGTATTATCCGGGGCTGCCCGATCATCCCGGTAAAGATATACAAGATGCGCAGGCTACCGGTTATGGCGGCATGCTCTCTTTTGTCGTGGACCATCCGCGCTTGCCGGCGCAGGTGCTGCGTAAAGTAAAAGTCCTCCAGTTTGCCGAGAGTTTAGGCGGTGTTGAATCCCTGATTACCTTTCCGGCTGTCCAAACCCATGCCGATATCCCGGCAGACATCCGGCAGCGGTTAGGCATCAGCGACTGTCTGCTGCGACTGTCGGTAGGCATTGAAGATGTTGAGGACATCATTGCCGATTTGGCTCAGGCCCTGGATTAACAGCGGTAATTTGAAAATAGAGCCAGAGACCAGTCTCTGACTCTATTTTTCTTATATTATGTTTGCACGCCGCCAGCGGTTTAATACCTCAAAAATTGGCTACAACCGCCGCCCGATAATATTGATAACCGCGGTCATCACCAGCAGCAGCCTCTTTGTCAGTCAGCTTCTGATAGGCCACATAGGCTCTCAGGTTTTTACTAAATCCGTAATTATAAGCAACGTTTAAGCCTTTTAAATTTCTCACATCAGAAAATGCCTCAGTAATCCCTGCTCCAGCCTTGCTTTGCAGGCTATAGGAGGTTAGTCTGCTGATCGAGTTTTTATCAACATGGTAGTATTTTACAACTATATTGTTCTGGCCTTTGGCCACAATCTCCTGATTGCCGATTGTGGCGATAGCTGTCCAGGCCGTCTTATCTGAATCGGCTTGCTGGTTATAAACATACTCGCCGCCCAGCGAAAAACCGTCATCAAAGCGATATTTAGCATTGCCGTGCAGGTATTCCGCCAGGGTTGTATGTACATTCCCCCGGTCTTTAAGGGTGGCGTACCCGGTGCCATAATTTAGTTTGCCCTGTTTGGCGGCAGCCTCCAATGAGGCGACATCAATCGTGGTGCCGGCTGACCCGTTCTTTTGCTGGCGGCCCCAGTTGCCGACAAGCTTAACTGCCCCGACCGCAGTTGCGAATTTTATACCGTCAAAGCTGATACCGCCGCTGTCCACAATGAAACCGGTTGTCCCCAGCTTCAGTTCCTGGGCGCCAACCGTAGTTTGCACGGCGCCAATAGTACTAGTCAGAAAAATCCGGTCAAGCGTAACGTTATTTTTATTATCATCGGCGGCTGCGTTTGAGCCAAAGCTGGTAAAAGTTCCGCTGGAATACTTATATTTCGTACCTGATTTCGTCGTGCCTGATGCCAATCGCAGACCAAGACTGGTGTTAGCATCGACTTTAGCTACACCATTCAGTCTGACGCGGTAGGCTCCACCGACACTGGAAGGTACTGTGCCGTTATTGTCCTGTGAGGTATAACGGACTTCGGCAATGCCGCTAAACTTAAGATTAGGCTGATTTTTCTCCAGCTTGTTCAAACGGACACCGATATTGTTTAGCTCGGCAGCAAATTCTGCCGAAAGTTTATTCAATAACCCCTGCTGATGATTGTTGGCCTTGGTGTAATTTTCCAGACCCCGTGCTATTACAACAGCGAATTCATAGCGGGTCAATGCCTTATCGCCGCGAAAAGCACCATCACTATAGCCGTCAACCAAACCGGCTTGCTGCAACTGGTTAACAGCATCATAAGCCCAGTGGTTGGCGGCAACGTCGGAAAAATCGTTTGCTGCCACAGCAGAACCGGCCATACTCAGGACTAACAGAATCGCGATTAACAGTATAATTGATTTTTTCATTTCAGACTTTGCCTCCTTGTATAATTCAGATAGATCAAGAGAAAATTTACCGGCGATTACTACACATAACAAAAACCTCCTTCAAAATTTGCACCTTGCAGGAGGAGGTCAAACAATGCTATATTTATAGCAAGGCAGACCTCACTCGTGAGGTGTGCTGGGGAGGAAGTCGCTTAACTCTTGGTCGGGGAGGGCGGCTTCCTTTTATATTATAAAAAGCTGTGTCCCTGGTTAATTGGGAAACAGCCTCCAGCTTTTAGCCAGCCAGTTGTCCAAACTAATGGTTTTTACACAGACGGTCACCGGTGTTTAATCAACATCACTCCTGTTTAATAAAAATAAGGCCAGAACAGCGTTTCCACAGAAACGGCATTCTGACCTTCGGCTTTTTTCCAATCAGTCTTAATCCACAGCATTTAACTATGAATTAAATTATAACTTAAACTACTGTAAAAACGCAAGCGTATTTTCTGTATCCTGCTAAAATTTTTTAGTACATCAGCGATCATGCTCAACCCCCTTTTTCCGGAAATCCCGCTCCTTCATGTCCGCCGCCTTGCAGGCCATTTTCTGCAGCAGGCCATAGACCGTACTCCGTTCCGCTGCCGTCAGGTCACTTGTCATTACCTCCGCCCAATCATTAAGTACGGAGCGGATGACCGGTTCCATTGCCCGCCCTTTTTCTGTCAGAAACACCTTATTGGCGCGCCTGTCGCTTACATCAACCTGCCTATATACATACCCCAGCTCCTCTAACGCCAGAATTGCCCGGGCCGTTGTCGCCTTATCCACATAGAAATATTTGCTCATTACATCCTGGGTTACGCCCTCCTGACGATACAAGAATAATAAATACCGGTAATGTTTATTGCCAATGCCATAGTCAGCAAAGCTTTTATCAAAATAAGCCTGCCCGGTGCGGTATAAGATGGATATCCACTTGCCCATATACGGTCGTTCCTGCATATGCCACCTGCCATTTACATATTTGATCATACCAAGACTTAAGTCTGTTACTACAAAACTATCACAAAATAGTTGACCGCGCAACTATTTTGTGATAGTTTTGTGGTAAGTACTGTCAGAGGAGCCGCCAGCCTATGCGGATTGCGAAATCACTGTCCCCTACTCATCCCTTCCGGGCCTTAAAACACCGCAATTATGCATTATTTTTCTTTGGCCAGGGTATCTCATTAATTGGCACCTGGATGCAGCGCATCACAATCGGCTGGTTAGTATACCGGCTGACCGGCTCAGCCCTAATGCTTGGCACGGTCAGCTTTGCCACGCAAATCCCAACCCTCCTGTTAGCGCCCTTTGCCGGCGTGCTTGCCGATCGCATGAACAAGCACCGGCTTTTGCTCATTACCCAGATCCTCTCCATGCTGCAGGCATTGGCGCTGGCAATCCTTGTCCTTTCCGAACAGGCTCAAATCTGGCATATCATTGCCCTGGGCTCATGCCTCGGGATCATTAATGCTTTTGATATGCCTGTCAGACAATCCTTTATCATCGAAATGCTGGAATCAAAAGCAGATTTAGGCAATGCTATCGCTTTGAATTCTTCACTGGTCAACGGCGGAAAAATACTGGGGCCTTCCATTGCCGGTATGCTTATCCTGCTGCTGGGGGAAGGAATGTGCTTCCTGTTAAATGGTCTCAGTTATATTGCCGTTATCCTGGCCCTGCTGGCCATGAGGCTGCCGGTGCAACCGGCACTTGCTCCCCAGAAAAAAATATGGCTTGAACTGCAGGAGGGATATCATTATGCCACCTCCTCCCCAACCATCCGCTCGGTACTCACGCTGGTTGCGCTGGTAAGTCTGGCCGGTATGCCCTATATAGCCTTGATGCCTGTCTTTGCCGGGACGATCTTACAGGGCGGGCCGGATACGCTGGGCTACCTGATGTTCGCCAATGGTGCCGGTTCCTTAATCGCCTCGGCCTTCCTCACAACCCGCGCCGGTACAGTTAAAATAGTCTATCTGCTTATTTTTGCCTCATCGCTCCTGGGCCTGGGCCTGATCTTATTTTCTTTGTCCACGCAGTTTTGGCTGTCACTTGCTGTTATTATCAGTGTTGGCTTCGGCCTGATGCTGCACTCTGTCTGCAGCAACACGCTGCTGCAAACGGTTGTTGCCGACAACAAACGCGGCCGGATCATGAGCTTTTATACCATGGCTAATATGGGCACAACACCGTTGGGCAATCTACTGGCCGGAGCTGTCGCCAACGACTGGGGGGCCGGCCCCACCATTTTTGTTTGTGGTATTTGCTGCATCCTGGGGTCAGTTATCTTTGCTTGGCAGGCAAAACTACCAAAAGATGTCCTGCCCCATTGACACCACGCTCCTGCCTGTAGTACTATAAGCTTAAATTACAAGGGCTGATCGGTAAACACCGAAGGCTAAGGTATATCTGCTGATATGCCCTAGCCTTTGGTGTTTTTACACATGAAGCTGCCTCCCCATCAATTAATTATATAGCAATAAGGCCAAAGAGCTGGCTGGCAAGCAGCTTCTTTGGCCTTATTGCCTGATTTGTCCTGTTAATACCCTCAACTCAGTACGTGTAGATATATTGCTTTGTCTGTCTCTAATTGAACCGTGTAAGCACAACCGAATAGATGTCTTCCAGCAGTTTAAGCCCACCGCCATAGCCGACATAGGAGCTGTTGATAACCAGTCTTTCTTTTACCGGCCAGGAGACTGACAAGTAATGGGCCTGTGTTTTCTGAGCTACCTTCTTTTCCCAGTAGCTGCCGATAATGAGGGGATAGCCGGTAAAATATGTATCTTTAATTTCATCCTGAATCAGATAGCCATCGGCAAGAAAGCTCACCTCGGCGGTGATCCCATAGTTC
This sequence comes from Sporomusa termitida, assembly GCF_007641255.1. Taxonomy (NCBI): domain Bacteria; kingdom Bacillati; phylum Bacillota; class Negativicutes; order Selenomonadales; family Sporomusaceae; genus Sporomusa; species Sporomusa termitida. The sequence goes on along the minus strand of NZ_CP036259.1, from coordinate 658,878 downwards.
AATTGTTTAAATTCTTCCCGGATCTGTTCCTGATACTCAGGTGGCGTATTGTCGGTTATATATTGCTTAGAGGGAAACAAACCAACATCATTCACCAGAAATTTGGTGATGGCTAAAGAATATTGCGCATCGGCAACGACAACAAACCGTTTGGACATCACCCTGGTTTCCAGAAACACGTCGGCAAACCGTTCAATAAAATAGTAATATTTTCTTTCATTCTCCGTTATAATGTCCTCAACCTTTTGCTTGTCGATCCCGGCAAAGCCGGCCACTGCCCGTAAAAACTTACTGGTTTCAAAAGAACCGATAGGCAGGGTGGGCAGGTGCAGGTAGGGTGTCCCGAATTTCTCCTGCAGGAGTTTTACATTACTCAGGCCAACCCAGGGCGATACCAGCAGGTTAAGTTCCGCTGCCGGTATTTTGTCGATATTCTTAATGCCCCGGTCATACCCGAAAATGGTATTCGGGATTAGTCCCAGCTGGGCAACAAGGTTTTCCAGCTCGAATAAATTGCCGTACCAAAAGGGATCGTACTGCGGAACACTGGCCCAGATATTCACAAGCCCTTTGCTCTTTTGGGCTGCCGGCTGTAAGTATTGCTCAATAATCGCCTGAACAACCCACTCATGACCCAGTAAATTATTCCCCTTAAAGCCGGCTGTTGAAGCAAAAATGACAGGTTTTCCCCCAGCCTGGAATGAGCGGACGACCTCTTCCATATCATCGCCGATAATTTCGGAAGAACAACTGCTTAGCACAACATACATGTCGGCATTAATGACTTTAAGCGCATGCTCAATGGTTTCCCGCAAGCGTTCCCCGCCGCCGAAAACTACGTCCTTTTCCGTAAGATTGGTGCAGGGAAAAATCCGGGGGGCAAAATGCCCCGAGCCGCCATAGTTTCCTCCCTGAAGCTTATCGGCACAACCGGGGCCTGAATGCAGGATCGGTAAAGCGCCGGTGATGCCCTGGACTGTCTGCATGGCCGACATGGCGCATTTGTATCTGGGTTGATCCAAGATTCTCGGCATCTATTTCGCCTCCGCTTTTAAGAATGTCGCATTATCCTGCTGATACCACCAATCGGAATAAGGCAGCGTGATTCTGGCAGCAAGATTTTTTTCGAAGCTCCGGTTTCTTATCGTATCAAGTATGGTATTGGCGAAGTCCAGCGTTCCCCTGTAGCCAAAAGTCTTATACTCATCCCCGAGAAAAAGCGCCGCAATTCCCTGCTTGATGGCCCAGACGGTCGTACCAGGGTGTCTGGCCAAATAAATATCCGGCTTATAGGTGTTTAATATATTAAGGATTTCAAAATTTTGCTGGTCGCTGACACTGACTTTCAGGTTATTGGGATTGTCTTTTACTAAATAATCGAGATAAGGAGGCAGCTCATTATCGTCATATTTCGTATCATAATGCCACGAGGCCACCCATACAACCTCAATGCCAAGCTCCTGCAGCACGCGGGATACCTGAAAAGCAAAGCTGGCTCCCATTCCCAGGACGGCCCGCAGCCCTTTCAACTCCTTTTTTACTGCCTCAATCTTGGGCAGATAGAAGGCCCGCTCCCGTTCAATATAGGCTTCCACTTCCTCTTGCTTATGAATGACACGGCCTATTTCCCTGAGCCAGATTTCAAAACCCGCAACCCCTAACGGATTGATAGTCCTTACATAAGGGACGCCATATTCCTGTTCCAGGCCATTGCCTAAATAGGTCCCCAGAGTGCCGCAGATTGACACGGTAGCCAGCGCTTCCGACAGACGGGAGAGTTCTTCCACTGTGGAATTGGCATAGAAGAAAAAGGGTTCAACCCCAAAGTTGGCAAAAATCCGGATGATTTCATTTCTGGCGCTTTCATTGAAATTTTTGAAGTTGATCACAGGCTTCTTGTTTTGCGGCGGCTTTACAATGCCGGTCAGCACGGCATGATCAGCAGCGTCAAAGCCTGATGCCCAGACTCTTGATTTAAAGCCTTCACAATGGACAGGCACCAAAGGAATAGGCAGTTCCGGGCTCAGTTCGGCAACCACACTGTCAACATCTTCGCCGATAATGCCGGATACGCAGGAAGTTCCCACAAAAATCGCCTTCGGTTTATAGCGGTTATAGGTTTCGCTGATAATTTGCCGCAGACCCTCTGTCGCCCCAAAAATGGTATCCGCTTCATCCATATCGGTTCCCAGGAAAACGGTATTGTATTCGATGCCCCGCTTGGCCGCAAGCTGAGTATAATGGACAATGGTGGTAGAAGCTCCTGCCGTGCAGCCCGAGGGTGCGTGATTGATCACGGCAACGTCGCTGATGCTGGCCAGCTGATTCAAAGCGCAGCCGGCGTCACAAGAACTGGACTGGCTGAAGCAGCGGTCTTTTTCCTGCAGCGTTCCGCATTTGCTCTGTCGCACCAGGTCGTGCAGATCCCCGGCATAGCCGGTAATTGATCCTAGCCGGCTTTCGCGCGTACCGGCTGAAGTAACCTGTAGGTTAATGGTCATAACTATGCTCCTTTATGTTTATTTGGTGAAAAACAGAAAGCCGGTACAACATTTTCCAATGTTTACCGGCCTTTAGCCTTTTCAACTAATCAGCACCAGATATTTTGTTTTGTGATGAATACAGGCTTATCAATAGCTTTCCCAGCTCACAATCTCTGTTAACGGTTTTCGCGCCTCATCATGCCGGTCCGGTGATTTGGCTTCGCCGGCAGCGTAGCCGATGCCGATTATATTAATTGGTTCCAGGTGATCGGGAATATTAAACTCCTGGCGAATTATGACCGGATCAAAGTAGCACACCCATAGTGTGCCCAGGCCCAGTTCAGTTGCCGCCAGAATGATATGGTCGGTAACAATACTGGCGTCGATATCCACACTTTTTTTCTTGTCATAGGGCCGTACCCAGGCAGTGTCGTGATCACCGGCGACAATGATGGCCAGCGGTGCGCCATGTACATTAGCCCCCTTCCTGAGTTTCTCCAGACCGGCCTGCTCCTGCACAACCAGCAACCGGCTGGGCTGATTGTTATGGGCTGAAGGGGCAACGCGGCCAGCCTCCAATAGCTGCTGGAGCTTTGCGGCCTCCACCGGCCTATCCTCATATTTGCGCACAGAATATCGCTGTTTTATCAAACTGAAGATACTCATCAAAATCCCTCCCGCTATACTTTACTGTTACTATTCTCACATATTTAATTTATAACTATACCATAGTTGCGCCGGTTAACGCCAGTATAGACTGCCTTCGTCGGTCAGGTCTTTAAAGAGGACTGTTGATAAATACCGTTCCCCCGTATCCGGCAGCAGGGCAACCACGGTTTTGCCGGCATTCTCCGGCCGCCGGGCTATCTGCGCGGCAGCAAAGGCCGCCGCCCCGGAGGAAATGCCGACAAGCAGGCCCTCCACCCGCGCCAGCACCCGGGCCGTATCAATGGCCTCATCATTTTTCACCTTGTAGATTTCATCGACAGCCTCAAACTTAAACACCTTGGGGACAAAGCCGGCCCCAATCCCCTGAATCTGATGCGGGGCGGGATTGCCGCCTGACAAAACGGCAGAATCATTGGGCTCAACAGCAACGATCCTGACATCCCCCTTCCGGGCCTTGAGCACCTCACCCACGCCGGTAACGGTGCCGCCGGTGCCTACACCGGCGATAAAGATGTCGACTTTACCCTCGGTGTCACGCCAGATTTCCTCGGCTGTGGTCTCCCGGTGAATGGCCGGATTGGCGGGATTATTGAACTGCTGCAATATGACGGAGTCCGGAATCCGTACCGACAGCTCCTCCGCTTTGCGGATGGCGCCCTTCATCCCGTCAGCACCCGGTGTCAACACCAGCTCGGCCCCCAGGGCTTTTAACAAAGCCCTGCGCTCCAGACTCATAGTGTCCGGCATGGTAAGAATAATACGATAGCCCTTGGCCGCGGCCACAAAGGCCAGGCCAACGCCGGTATTGCCGCTGGTAGGCTCAATAATTACCGACCCGGGGTTGAGCACGCCTGTTTTTTCCGCAGCCACCACCATGGAATTGGCAATGCGGTCTTTTACACTCCCCAATGGATTATAATATTCGAGCTTAAGCAGCAGGTCAGCGTTCAGTCTGGCCAGCTTGGCAAAAGAATTGGGCCGCAGCAGCGGCGTATTGCCAATAAGCTCTGTCAGGTTATCTACAATAGCAGGCATTCCTATTCCTCCCCCTAGTTAGTGTTACTATCTCACCCCTGTTGGGCTTCTTTGATATTGTCAAACGGATTGCTTTCATACCATTCCGGCCGGAACGGCAAGGCCACATTGGCCCCGATCTTTTTCGTAAAAGCGGTATTTTGGAGCCTTCTTACCGCTTTTCTTGCCAGTTCAAAGGCGCCGGAATACCCCATATAGTTAAACGACTGGCCAAAAAGCGGCGTCGTCGGTATCCCCAGTTTGGTTACCCAGGCATTGGCGCCGGTATGACCGACATAAAGGTCAGGCCGGAGGCGGTTGAGTACCACCAGTTCTTCTGATGGCTGGCCGGGAGCAACATCAATGACAGCCTCCTGATCATCAATATCGTCAATCATCGGCACGGCAAAGCGGTCAAAATTATGTGGTTTTAAACCTAAGACCTTCATCCCCAGCGACTGATAAAATTCAGCGGTGGTAAAGATCCGGGTCTCTCCGCCGCCGACAAACACCGTCTTGCCTTTTAGTACTTTCTTAAATGGTTCCAGCGCCGCTTCCAGCTGTTCGTTTTCAATCGCGATCAGTTTTTCCACCTCATCTTCCAGCTTAAAGAATTTGGCAATAACCCGCAGCCATTGATTGGTGTTTTTGATGCCGATAGGCAGGGTGTCAATGACATATTCGGTGCCGAAACGCTCTTTTAAATGGCCGATCAGATAGTCGTCGTGAGTAGCGCAAATACTGATATTAAGCGCCGCTTCACCGATGCGTGAAATCTCTTCAATACTGGCATACAGGGGCATGACCCGCACATTCAGGCCCAGCGCCTTAAGCAGCCTGGACAGCTCTACTTCATCCCCATAGCTGGTGGAGCCAACATTTAAGAGATTTACCGTTTTGCTGTGCAGATACCTTTCGGCCGCATCGGCAGTGGCCCCGTCAACATCCTCCGGCGCCGTCCGGTCGTATTTTTTTATCGGATCAACCAGCTTTTTTAATACCCCATGATAAGCCGAGTCATAGCCTGTGGCCACAAACTTGCTTTTGAAGCCTTCGCAGTGAACAGGAACTACCCGGGCCGACAGCTGCCCGTCAAGCTCATCGATTAAAGAGTCGATATCATCGCCGATAATGCCTGGCACGCAGCTATTGCCAACGACAATCGCATCCGGGCGGTATTCCTGCTCGGCATACAATATTGCTTCCCGCAGTTTATCAATGCCGCCGGCAATCACGTCATTTTCATCCAGGTTGGTGTGCAGCCAGATATTGTCAGTCACCGGTTTATGCTTTAGCACCCGAAAGGTTTTACTATACCCGGCTACCCCCAGATTATTGGAGGCGCAGCCCAGCGGCCCATGGATGACAACAACCACATTCTGGAATGATCTGACAATACCCAAAGCCAGGCTTAATTGGCAGCCGCCGCCCTGGGCAAACTTTCTGCTGTTATACTTGGTGCACCCCTGCCCCATGCCCTGCTTCAGCCCGGTGCAGGAACCGCCAAAGGCGTAGGTCGCCTCAATCCGTTCCTCCCTGGTAGGTGCGGCCTCGGCTGATAAATAGTCATACGTAAGGTCTTCCGTTAATTTGGACATTGTTATACCCCCTCCTATCGATTGCTGACAAGCGCCGAAAACAGATCTTCGGCCAGTGATAAACCCCCCAGATACCCGGTATAGCCTTTATTTAAAACTGCCCGGTTTGTGACCGGGAAAGAAACAGGCAGGAATGCGGCCCCGATCTTTTGCGCCGTAGAGCCCTCCAGGCTGCTGCCGACCAGGAAAGCCGGGCTGAGCGCATCATAATATTTCTCATTGGTGTTGTGTTTCCAGCTCTTCCTGATATGGTTAAGGAGCTGCCCGGCATGCTGTTCAAATATTACTTTTGGTTTGGCTTCAGAGGTCAACTGGTTAAATTTCAGCTCATATTTCTTTTTGCTGATATCATCCACCTCTTCATTAATGACGACAAGGTGTGGCACCCAGCCCAAATCATCAGCGAGAAAACTAGTCAGCGAAAACGCATAATTGATATCGGCGGAAACAATGGCATAACGCTGCAAATCTATATCACTGTAGATATCCAGAAACCGTTCCAGATAGCTGTAATATTCGCGTTTTTCCTCAGCAATAAGCTCGTTAATCGCCGCTGGCTCAATGCCCAGCTGCTTGCCAATTTTATATAAAAAGGCCTCGGTTCTGGTCTCGCCGATGGGAAGATCGACCGTAATATAGGGAATATTATGTTTTTCCTCAAATACTTTAGCTGTATCAATACCATATTTGTCCGAGAAAACGATTGTCAGGGCGGCATCCCCGTAATTTCTTATTTTTTCAATGGTCTCCCCATCGCCAAAGAAAGTATTGGCCTTTATGCCCAGTTTTTTTAACAATCTTTGAATTCCCTTAATATTACCCCGGAAGAATACATCCTGGCCTGGCATAATCCCCAAAATATTCACGGTCTTTTCGGCCTTTATGGCCTTAGGTTCAATAAACTCGGCGGCCAGGGTGCTCAGCACCACATCATAGCCTTTAAAGCCATTGCCGATAAAGCCGGGGGTGTTGGCGGCCAGTACAGGATATTTGCCATCCTTAAAACGGCGGGTTACACCGACAGCATCATCGCCGATGATTTCCACCTGACAACCGGTCACTACAAAGTACAGATCGCCGTCAATTATCTTGATGGTATGGGTAATTTGCTCCTCCAACCGCTCCTCGCCGCCAAAAACGATATCCTTTTCGACAACATTGGAGGTGGGTGTCATATGACCGCTGCAATACCCGGATCCCTTGTAGCCACTGGCCTGGCTATAGGTACCAGCCAGCATCGTTGCACATCCGCCTGAGGCATGAACGATCGGGATAGCCCGCGGCAGTGAGGATATCGTAACAATTGCACCACCCAAAGCGCATGTAGATTTCGCGCGTTCAATAAAAGTACCCATGTAATAACCTCCTAAGATTCAATCGTTTTAAAATCGGCATAACCACAATATGGAATTCCCCAAAAACGGATAACCGGCAGCCGGCCGGGAAGACAAAAGGCTAAGGCGCTGTTAAACAGACCTTAGCCTTCTGTATATTACTGATCAGCTAATGTTTCGTATTCATCTGTCTGTTTAGAACACGGATACTCACTGCGAGTCTCCGGACAGGCCAAGGCTATTGCACTGTATCCTGTACATCTTTAAAAAAGATAAAGCTGTTTTTATGCAGGGCCTCCACATCGACACTTTCATTTAACATCCCAACTTGCTGCAATTGCTTGGCCGTTATGCCAAAGGCATCATAAGCCCCTTTGACCGACGGAATATAGTTGTAGGTTTTTAAGACCGTGGCATTAAAAGCGGCGTCACCGGCGACCCATTTCTTGTCGACCTGAATTTGGGCGGTTTCAACCTGGTTTTTCTGAATCCAGGCACTGGCTTTCTGCATCGCCCGGGTATATTTTGCGGCAAGCTCCGGATGATCCTTGGCAATATTTTCGCTTACATAAGCGGAGCAGCAATATTGTGTATTGTACGGTTCAGTTATGGCCGAATCAGCCAAAGTAACCAGCGAAAACTCCTTTTGGGCAACAGCTGCCGTCGGGTCATTCATAGCCAGGGCATCAATCGAACCATTTTTAAGCGCAATCGGCAGATCGCTGGCACTGAAAACGGCAAACTCGACCTCCATATTCTTTTCACTAACACCAACCCCGGCCTCAGCCAGGGCCCGTTTGGCAAAAATGATCGGGCTGCTGGTCATGCTGGGCACCCCAATCCGCTTGCCTTTCAGATCAGCAAGGGTTTTTATGCCGGAGTCACCGGGCACAAGCACTTTATCGCAGCCGGTATGCAGGCCGGTGGTAATTTTAATCGGCAAGCCGTTGGATAAGGGTTGCATCAGGCTCGCCAGCAAACCAAAGGCGGCATCGATCTTACCGGCAGTAATGGCTTCAAAGGTCGTTCCCGGCGCCAGCTTAATCAGCTCTACTTTCAGGCCTTCCTCGGCAAAGAAGCCCTTTTCCACAGCCATATGTACAGGGGCTTCACACAAGCTGCCGCTATAACCGATCTTCAGCACAACGTCGTCAGCCTTGGTTACCGGCTTTTGGCCGCAGGCCGACACTAATAAGGACAGGATCACGGTCAGAACGATCATCGTCATTTTTTTTCTCATCTTCATGCTGTCACCTCTTATAAATAATAACTCGGTTCTTTTTCATTGCCGGCAAAATTCAGTATCCCCAGGATGCGGGACCGCAGATTGAGGAATTCCGGGTTGCTGCGGGCCCGGGGCCGGGAAAGCCGGACGTCAATACAGCTTTCAATCTTACCCGGCCTTGGCGTCATTACGATAATACGGTCTGACAGGTAAATGGCTTCATCAACATCATGAGTTACCATAATCATGGTGGTTTGCCGTTCCTGCCAGATACGAATCAATTCATCCTGCATATTCATCCGGGTAAACGCATCCAGCGCCCCCAGCGGCTCATCCAGCAACAGCACCTTCGGGTGATTGACCAGGGCCCGGGCCAGGGAGGCCCGCTGGGCCATGCCGCCGGACAGCTGATGGGGATAGGACTTATGAAAACTGCCTAAGCCTACCAGCTCAACAAATTTATCCACCTCGTCCTTGTTTTGCTTATATACCTTACGCGCTTTGAGCCCAAAAGCCACATTGTCATGCACATTCAGCCAGGGAAAAAGCATCGGGTTTTGAAACACCAGGCCCCGTTCATAGGTGGGTTCATGGATTTCTTCCCCATCAATATACAGCTTGCCGGCATCAGCGCCGTTCAACCCGGCAATCAGGCGGAGCAGCGTGGATTTTCCGCAACCGGAGGGACCAATGAGCGAGACAAATTCGCCGGCCTCAATTGTCAGATCAATACCGCTGAGGGCCACAACATCCTCTGCATCCTGCTGGGCAAACCGTTTCACAACCCCATCAATCTTTATTGCTCCTACCATTTTATGACTCCCTTCTGCCAAACCAGTACCTGATCACGGACCTTAAACAGCAGGGTAATGAGAATGGAAAAAGTCACGGCAATGATAATCAGCCCCGCATATACATTGGCATAGGCCATCATCTCTTTCTGCCAGTTGATGTACCAGCCGATCCCGTTTTTAACCCCCAGCATTTCTGCTGTCATCAGGGTGATAAAAGAGGCGCACGTGCCGTTGAACAAACCGATAAACATATGCGGCATCGAGGCCGGCACACCGACTTTAAAGATCTGATAATATTTGCCGGCCCCCAGGGTGCTGGATACCTCGAAATAAGCATTCTGCACATTCAGAATGCCGCTGCTGGTCATAACCGTTGTCGGGAACCAGACCGCAAGGGCAATTAAAAAAGAACTGGCGGAAAATGTAGTGGGAAAACTGATCAGCACCAGGGGAATCCAGGCCGTGGCCGGAATAGGCCCCAGGACGCGGATTAACGGGTTGATCCAATAGGCGGCCCCTTTGCTGAAACCCACGGCAATCCCGGTGGCAAAACCGGCAATTGCCCCAAAGAAATAACCCGTAAACAGCAGTTTGCCGGAAGATGCCAGGCACAGAGCCAGAAATTCCCGGTCTTCCACAATCACACCAAGGATCCTGTCGAGTGACGGAAAATAGATAACCGGCAGCAAAGCCAGCTTTTTGGTGATAATATTTAATATAGTTAAAAATAAAAACGTTACCGCAACAAACAGATTTCTTTCCTCAAGCCAGGCTTTTGCCTTGGCATTAAAATAGGATGTTATCGTAATGGTTGTAAAAATTATGAGAAAAGCCGCCAGCAGATAGACAAAATAGGGATGTTTTACAGGCATATGCCTGCCGGCATTGTCCATAAAGACATCGACAGCAATTGCGAACACGAGTGATACGACCGACAGCCATATTACTGGTTTTGGCATTACGATTGACCTTCTTTCCTGATAATTGAAAACCGGTTCGCCTTCAATCTAATGTCTGCACTGTTTCAATACCTATCACTTCCTTAAAAAATAAAAAGACCGAGGCTGTTTTTTCTCTCAGAAAAAAAACAGGTCCTCGGCCTCTGGTGTAATAACCAGTCAGCCCCTGACACAGCATTCCGCGCAGGAATAACAGGATGCTATTTTGTGCATAAATCTATGATAGTATTATAAAGTATCTCACCTGTATTGTAAAGATCATTTATCAGCAACTTTCGCGGCCCTTCAGTCTGGCCTGCCATAAGCTACAGTTTATAATAGAGATTGAACACATTGTATAAATTGGGCCGGGTTTAATGCCAGGCTTAATCTCGCCTGCACCGGTTAGGTTCCCGATGGCAGTTCTTCTTTCCATTTGAGAACCCGTTTCTCCAAGGACACCAGGGAATAATTTACAATTAGTCCCATAAGCGACATGGTGATAATCGCGGCATACATTTTGGGGATCAGGAAATTTGCCTCGGCAAAAAACAGCAGATAACCCAGACCGGCATTGGCCCCCAGCATCTCCGCCGCAATTAATACCAGAATCGAATGGGTGGCGCTCAATCTCACTCCCGTCAAAATTGACGGCATGGAGGCAGGCAGTATGACCTTGATGAATAAAGAAAATTTAGAAATACCCAGTGATTTAGCAGCCTTTATCAGCAGCGGGTCCACATTTTTCACACCGGAAATAGTATTTAAAAGAACCGCCCACTGGACTCCCCAAAATATTACGGCCACTTTGGAAATTTCGCCAATACCGAACAGCAGGATAAATACCGGAAACAAAGCCAGGGTTGATGTTTGCCGGAAGGTCTGTACCAACGGATCAATAAAATGTTCAAAACCTTTAAACCAGCCAATCAGCAATCCCAGCGGAATCGCCACGCTCAGCCCCAGACTAAATCCCAGTAATGACCGGAGCAGGCTAATGCTGATATGGGTAAATAATTCACCGGTAATAATGAGCTGCCAAAAAGCAACTGCTACTTGGGAGAAAGGGGGAAGAAATATGGCATCAACGATCCCTAGGCGGGGTGCAATCTCCCAGAGCAATAAAAAAATTAAAACAGAAGATATCCTGTATAGCCCTTTAAACAAACTTCTAAGCCAAGCAATCACCTGCAAATTCCACCTTTACTTTTTTATCGCTACTATGAACTAACGTACACGGCAATTTAATAGCAGCCGCACAAATCGATGCGCTACTACTCTTTAGGGGCAAATTCGTTAGTGTATATTGCTTCAGACTTAATGGATCCTGCCGGCCACAGGCCGATATCCTCCGATAATTTAACCCATATATCCATATAAGCCGGATCAATGTGTCCGCGCTCCTCATACCAGAATACACTGACATGTTCAGGATCTACTTTCACCTTGCGGGCAACGATGGCTGCCGCTTCCTGCTGATTGGCATTAATCCATTTGTGCGACTTCTGTAAGGCCCGGCAGAAGGCCCTGACGACATCAGGATGCTCGGCAATGAATTTTTCGCTGAAGCCGCGAACCGACAGGCCGGCCCCCGGCGTTTTCACGATATCGTAGCTGGTGGCTACCTGGCGGATGCCCGGCTGTTTTACCGTTATCCCGGCATAGGGCGGATGGGAGGTTGTCATATCTATCAATCCCTGTTTTAAGGCCTGTTCCTGTTGGCCCGGATTAGGCAATTTCACCCACTCCACGTCCAGGGGCAGATTATTTTGCTGCAGATGCAGTTTTAAATAACCGTCCTGGCAGGCTGAAGTAGCGCTGGTCTGGGAGACTTTTTTACCAACTATATCGTTCAGCGTCTTGATAGGGCTGTCTTCCCGGACCAGATACCTGACATGGGGGAAGTCCGGATGGTCGACCATGCCGGGGGCAACGGCCTTGACTTTGATGCCGGCCATAATCGCCTGGGCCACGCTGTGCGGATGTCCACCGATAAAGGCGTCGTTAATCCCCTGCGCTATGGTTTGCAATTCTGTGGCGCCGCCTTTAAGCGCGCCGGTAAATATAATCTCGATCCCTTCCTCCCGGAAAAAGCCAACCTCATTGCCAATCATAACCTCACCGTTAGCGGTCCCGTCACCGGCAACCCTGATCGGAAAAAGCTTTTTTCCGTCCGCTGCAACGGTCCCCGTCTGCACAGTTTGACTGCCGCCAAGGCTGCCGGCACAACCAGTAAGAGAAAACCCCAGAAATAGTAATAGCAGCAACGAGACGATCTTGTTGTTCATACCATTCCTCCTTCATTTATTTTGTTAGCTAAATAGACTAAAGGCAGAAAGAAAAATCTTTCTGCCTTTAGCTTGATAACTAATCAGCACCCCTTATTAATAATAGCTCGCGCTAAACATATAGAGGCTGCATCCCTTGCGGGATACAGCCTCTAGTTTTTAAACCAGTCAGCAGCTTACTGCAAGAAATCGGCTGATTCCCTGCACAAATTATTTCTTGGCATGGGGATTAAATTCATTGGTATAGATTTGCTCCGGTTTGATGCCGGCTTTGATCTCATTAAAATCGGTAAGCAAATTAATCCAGACAGTAACCGTATCTTCTAAAATCAGCGCATCTTTGGCATAATGACCGGGTTTGATGGTCTTAGGATCAACATTGGCCCGTTTGGCGGTAATCTCCAGGGCTTTCTCCGGATTGGCGTTGGCCCAGTTGTTGGTCCTGGCGACAGCTGCCACAAAACGTCTGACTACATCCGGTTTGTCCTGAATGAATTTTTCTGAAAAATAGGCCGGCGTAGCGCCGCCAATCGTGCCCCAGACATCATAATCGCTGAACACTACCTGGAATTCACCGCGTTCTTTAATAAAATCAGTGGTTTTATGCATCATGGCCAGATCAATATCGCCCTGGCGCAAGGCCTGATCCAGCTGCGTTTCAGGCATAACGATGATCTGCACCTTGCTTTTGGGATCGGAGATTCCATTTTTCTTCATATACGCATACGGAGTGTATTCATTGCAGCCGCCGATCAGCGGTATCCCGATTTTTTTGCCAACCATGTCCTGGGCACTTTTTATCGGGCTGTTCTTAGTAGTCACACACACCATATGCGGAATAGCCTGACTGGTTTCGGTATTAGCCGTTACCGCCCTGATTTTGGCACCGGCCGAAATGCCGGCAATGGTTCTGTTAATATGAGCACCGCCCACATCAAGTTTCCCTGCCACCACTGAGGCTACCAACTGGGTGGAAGGCACCACCCCGGCGTACTCAATCTTTATCCCCTGTTCGGCAAAAAAGCCAAGTTCCTCCCCCACGTAGTAGATTGACGGGCTGGTCGGGGCGTTGGGGGTCGCTACCCTGATAATATCCGGTTGTTGGGCCGAACTTTCATTGCCAGCCGTTGCCGGCTGATTTTTTGAGCACCCGGTAACAGACAGCATTAGTACAGCGATTGTAACCATGATTATGGTCAGCTTTCCCCTGATTTTTCCTCGCAAATTCAGCACATCCTTTAACTGCATTAATTAACAAACTAAATTAATTAATAAACTAACGGGCACTAAAGTTAACTACATACTTGCCAGTGTTATTCGCTTTCCCAGAACTCCCCTCTTTGGGGACATATAGGCCAAACCGGCTTCAGGCCAGCATTTCCACAAAGGCTTTTACCCTTGTAAGCACCTGGCCGCTGGGAGCCCCGGTCTGAAACGAGCCCTCCAGATTAATGCTGGGGATTCCCTTCTCATGGAAGTATTTGCGCCACATCTCCCGGTCAACGCTGGCGAAAGAGCAGCCGATATACCCATAAAGGATAATGCCGCGGGCCTGCAGCTTGTTTACCTCGTGTTCAAGGACATTGCGGGCATATACGCCGGCACCGGCGCCGGCATTGTCATACACCCACCGGGCCAGTGCTTCTACCGGGGGAATGTCTTCGCGGTACAGTTTAAAAGGAACGCTGCGCAGCCCCAGCAGCGAGCCGCCGGCCTGGTCGATGGCTTCATAAATGCCAAACTCCTGACCGGTGCCGCCGGCCCAGACCAGGGGAATTACATTTTTTGCATCTGCTTCGCTGACCGGTGCTTGTTCCAGCTCGGCAATCAATAAATCTATTGCCGCTTCATACTCTGCCGGTTTGCCAAAATAATTGTTCAAGCCAATGTTCAGCATCAGGATCGTTGCCAGGCTGCGTACATAGAATGGATGCTGCCGCCGTAATTCCAGCACGGTTCTCAGCTTGCGCAGCAGCCGGTTTTTGCGCTGAATTTCCACCCTCAGTTTGTCTTCATCAATCTGTCTGCTGCCGGTGAGCCATTCGGCAATGTCATAGATTTGTTCAATAAAAAATCCCACCAGCTCTTCCAGCCTTTTGCCAGCCACGGCCGGCCCCCGGTATACAACGTCATTATTGTATACATCATAGCCCTCCCGCTTCATAATCTCCCAGGCCAGATTGTAGGGCTCGCAGGCCGAGCTGTTGCCGATAATCCGCTTGATAGTGCTGGTATGACGGCGCCGGTGCCACTGCCCGACCGTGCATTTGACCATTGAGCAGGTTTCCACCGGAAACTGGTAATAATCCTCGGCAATCTGCATGGCCTCCTTATCGCTTAGACGCCCCATCTCACTATAGGAGACAGGAATAATGCCAAAGGAATAAATCAGCGGTACCTGCCAGCCGGCGGCATTGCACCAGACCGCATCTTGCCGGCCTTCCTGATAGGCCTTTTCAATATCCGGAATATAGGCTTCCGACAGATCCAATATCTTTGCGATTGCCGGTGAATAACGGTGAACCTGTTTGCAGTGTTCGATATAATCGCGCTGACTATAAACCTCCTCAATATCCATCCGTAAATTCCTCGCTTCCCTGTTAGTCTAAAAAAAACAAACTAAAGACACTTATCGCGCCTCTAGTTTTTTATCCAGTCAACCCGCTGTCCGCATTAACGTATTTACTTGCTGTTATGCCAGCATTTCCACAAAGGCTTTAACCCGCGTCAATACCTGGCCGCTCGGCGCTCCGGTCTGAAATGACCCTTCCAGATTAATACTGGGTATCCCCTTTTCATGGAAATACTTGCGCCACATCTCCCGGTCAACACTGGCGAAGGAGCAGCCGATGTACCCATAGAGAATAATCCCCCGGGCCTTTAGCTTATCGACTTCGTGCTCCAGCACATTACGGGCATACACGCCGGCCCCGGCGCCGGCATTGTCATATACCCACCTGGCTAAGGATTCAACCGGCGGCACATCCTCCCGGTACAGCTTGAACGGCACGCTGCGCAAGCCCAGCAGGGCCCCGCCGGCCTGGTCGATCGCTTCATAGATCCCGAATTCCTGACCGGTGCCGCCGGCCCAGACCAGGGGAATAACCTTCTTCAGGTCCGCCGCATTAACCGGCTTATTCTCCAGTTCGGCAATCAATAAATCAATAGCGGCCTCATATTCCTCCGGTTTGCCGAAATAATTGTTCAAACCAATATTCAGCATCAGGATTGTGGCTAAACTGCGTACATAAAAAGGATGCTTACGCCTTAAGTCCAGCACAGTCCGCAGTTTGGTCAGCAGCCGGTTTTTGCGCCTGATTTCAACGCGCAGCTTATCTTCATCAATCTGCCGGTTGCCGGTAAGCCACTCGGCCACATCATGAATCTGCTCCACAAAAAAACGGATAAGCTCTTCCAGCCGCTTGCCTTCCACGGTAGGGCCGCGGTATACCACATCATTATTATACACATCATACCCTTCCCGCTTCATAATCTCCCAGGCCAGATTATAGGGCTCGCAGGCCGAGCTGTTGCCAAGAATGCGGTTGATGGTACTGGTGTTGCGACGCAAATGCCACTGCCCCACCGTACATTTAACCATCGAGCAGGTCTCTACCGGAAACTGATAATAATCTTCGGCAATCAACATTACCTCCCGGTCGCTTAAACGCCCCATCTCACTAAAAGCCACCGGGATGGTGTCACACGCATAAATAACCGGCACTTCCCAGCCATAGGCATTACTCCAGACCGCTTTCTTCCGGCCTTCTTGATACGCTTTCTCGGCATCCGGCACATAAGCTTCGGAAAGATCCAGTATTTTGTTGATTGCCGGGGAATAACTGTGAACTTTTTTGCAATAATCAACATAATCACGCTGACTTTGAATATCCTCTATTTCCACAAACATCCTCCTCAATCTGCTTAGGATCTGCCATTATTTCTAAGACAACATTTCAATAAAGGCCTTAATCCGGGTCAAAACCTGACCGGTAGGCGGTCCAACCTGATACGATCCCTCCAGACTGATGCTGGGGATTCCTTTATTATGAAAATGTTCCCGGAACAACTCTTTGTCGACACTGGAAAACGAGCAGCCGATATAGCCATATAACAGTAAGCCGCGGGCATTGATCTTGTCAATCTGCTGTTCAATAAGCTCCCTCATGTACGTTCCCGCCCCGGCGGCATGGTTGTCATAAATATAATGAACAAGGGCCTCTACCGGCGAAATATCCTCCCGGTATTTTTTCAGAGGTACGCCCCGCAGGCCGAGCAGCGCACCACCGGCCTGATCTACCGCATCATAAATGCCGAATTCCTGACCGGTGCCATAGCCCCAGACTAAAGGGATGACTCTTTGCAAATCTTCCGGCCTCACCGGCGCTGTTTCCAGCTCAGTGATTAATAGGTCGACGGTCTCCTCGAATTCTCCCGGTTTGCCAAAATAAGTGGACAAGCCGATATTAAGCAGCAGGATTGTCGGCAAACTGCGGATATAAAAAGGGTTCCGGATTCGCAGGTCCAGGATTTTCTTAATCTTATCAATAAGCCTGTTTTTGCGCAGTATCTCAGTTTTCAGCTTTTCCGCATCAATGTGCCGGCTGCCTGTCAGCCATTCGGTTACGCCATAGATTTGTTCGACAAAAAACTCTTTTAGCTGCTCTAATCTTTTGCCGTCCACGCCGGGAGCCCGGTAAATACTCTCAATGCAATAGACATCATAGCCCTGGGTTTTCATAATTTCATACGCCATATTGTAAGGCTCGCAGGCCGAGCTGGTGCCGAGAATGCGGTTAATGCTGGTCCCGCGGCGTTTATGCCATTGGCCGACAGTACATTTTACCATTGAGCAGGTTTCTACCGGGAACTGATAATAATCCTCGGCCAGCAGCATGGCTTCCCGGTCACTGAGCCGTCCCATTTCGCTAAAAACAGCAGGGATCGTATCAAGGGAATATAATAAGGGAACCTCCCAGGCGCTGGCCCGGCACCATATCGCGTTTTTTCCCGCTTGGTAGGCCTTCTCGGCGTCATAAATATATGACGCCGAAAGATCCAGCAACCGGCCGACTGCCGGGGAATAATCATGAACCTCCTTGCTGTAAATCAGGTAGTCACGCTGATTTTGAACTTCCTCGATTTGCATCAACAATGCCCCCTCTTTCGCCCAGCACCTCAATGAAGGCTTCCAGCCTGGTTTTCAGCTGCCCCTGGTCGCTGGCGGAGTAATCGACAGGCACCTCCAGTACGGGTATGCCGAGCTTTTGATAGTGCCGGAAAAACTCATGCTTGATCTGGCCGTAGCAAGGGCAGAATTTCAGATAGACGTACAAAATACCGTCAACCTTATATTCCTGCGCCAGATCACCGGAAATGGCAACCCGCTCCTGCAAGGGCTTCATCCGGGTGCACGGCGACTGGTCCAGATAGCCTTCGGCCAAAGCCTGATAGGGATCCCCTTCCTCGCTGATCTGGAAGCTGACATTGCGCGACCCGGTGCAGTGGTCCTCAATAACTACCCGCGCGCCCACGGTATCCTCAATAAGCTCCAGCAGCCGCCGGTCACCGTCGGCCACAATGCCGCCGGCCATCATCAGCCGGATCGGTTGGCGGCCCTGATCAGGCACTGCCGCCAGGGTATCATAGATTTGCTGGTACAAAACCAGCAATTCAGCCGGTGGCAGATAGTAATAGCCTTTAATAAGATCAAGGAAATCCTTGCCTTTGAGCGGCGGATTCTCCCGTTTGCGCAGATCGGAGATTTTCTTTAATACCCCCCGCACCTGGTTATAGAGTTTGATTTGCTCCCGCACGGCTTCTTCGCTAACCGTATTGCCTGACAATGTTTCCAGGTCTTCTTTGAAGTTTACGATCTCTGTCCGGTAGTAATTCCGTGAGGATGCCTTCTCCCGCAGGCGGGGCAGGGTATAAATGTCGGTAGGGGAGAAAAAGTCGCCAATCGCTTCCCCGACTTTTTTAATGCAGTCGCAGGTATAGAAGGTATACACTTTATCCAGGGCCTTATATAAAGGGTCCCCTTCCTTGAAGGCGCCCAGGATACTCTTGGTAAAATCGCAAAATACACTCTGGGTGATCTGTTCGCCGCTGGCAACAACCTCGGTATTACCCATTTTAAACAGCCGCAGCTGATTGACCCCGGCAGCATTAATCAGCTCCAGCGGGGTATAGGTGCAGAGATAACCGACACTCTTTTTCCCCTCGTCAGCAGCGATGATGGCCTCCTGCTGTTTGGCAATCCGGCTTTCCAGCTCACTCAAATCCAGATGGAAGCCGTTTTCCGCCGCCTGCTCACCGCGTACGCCTGCGGCCTGGTAGTTGAGCGCGTGTACGGCTGCGCCCAGGGCGCCGGCGTAGATCGCATCCAGTTTAAACTCGCTGATCGGGTGTTCAAGCAGGTCTTCAATGGCTTTTTTCATGCCGATATTGTTGGAAACACCACCGGAGAAGGCCAACCCCGGTTCAAGGCCAATCCGGCTTAACAGGTTGCGTACCCGCCGGGCTGTAGCCAGATGAATGCCGGCGGCAATATCCTCCTGGGTTGCGCCTCTGGCCCGCAGCGAGATCACCTCCGATTCGGCAAAGACAACGCACTGGCTGCTGATTTCCGACGGTTTAGTGGCCGCCAGCGCCACTTTTCCCAGTTCACTTAAATCCAGATCCAGCAATTGCGCCACTTTTTCTAAAAACCGGCCGGTGCCGGCCGCACATTTGTCGTTCATGACAAATTCCACGACCCGGCCGGTCTCGGGATCGACTTTAATGCCTTTCGAGTCCTGGCCGCCAATGTCAATGATCGTTTGGATAGCAGCATTCAGATAGTGGGCTCCCATGGCATGGCAGGAGATCTCGGTCACAATCTGGTGGGGTATTTCATTAAAGCTCATCGCCACCCGGCCGTAACCGGTGCCGACAATATAGGCAATATCCGACCGTTTCAAGCCGGATTGGGCCAACAGTTCGGCCAGCAGCTCGTCGGACGTTTCCTGCATGTCAATCCCGGTAGGGGTTTGGACAGTATACAGCTCATCGCCGGTTAGGAGTACTGCTTTCCCTGTTCTGGAACCAATATCAATCCCCACAACCGTTGCGCCGGTGATGCCGGCAATAAGGCTGGGGTCAATGATGTCTGCAATTTTCATATTTTTCGCTCCTTTTATCTATTCAATCCTGGCTGTGCGCAGTATTGTGTACTAGGCCAGCATCTCAACAAACGCCCTGATCCGCGTCAGGATCTGGCCTGTGGGCGGTCCGACCTGGAAGGTGCCCTCCAGGTTGATACTGGGAAACCCCTTCTTATGGAAATAATCCCGCCACATCTCCCGCGCCACACTGCCGTAAGAGCAGCCCAGGTAACCATAAAGCACCAACCCCCGGGCTTTGACCTTTTTCAGTTCCTGTTCAATCACCTTTTGTACATAAATGGAGGCGCCGGCCTCCTGATTGCCCAGGACATGGCGGGCTAAGGCCTCCACCGGCGGCAGGGTTTCATCATAATTATTGAAAGGGTAGCCGCGGAACCCGAGCAGGGCGCCGCCGGCCTGATCAATCGCTTCGTAGATGCCGAATTCCTGGCCGGCGCTGCCAACCCAAACCAGGGGAATGACTTTTGCCAGCTCGCTTTTGCTGACAGGCGCTGTTTCCAGTTCAGCAATCAGCTCATCCAGCACAGCTTCATATGCGGCCGGCTTGCCAAAATAGGTATTCAGCCCTGTCAGGAGATAAATAGAAGGCAGGCTGCGCATATAGTAAGGGTTTTTAATCCGCAGCTCCAGGATTTTCCTGACCTTGACGATCAGCCGGTTTTTGCGCTGAATCTCGGTTCTGAGCTTTTCTTCATTAATCTCCCTGCTGCCGGTCAGCCACTCTGCCGTTTCGTAAATCTGTTCAATAAGAAACTGTACCAGTTGTTCCAGCCGCTCGCCTTTTACGCCGGGAGCCCGGTAAACCACATCGATGGCATGAACATCATAGCCTTCTTTTTTCATCAGCTCCCAGGCCAGATTATAAGGCTCGCAGGCCACGCTGGCGCCGATAATGCGCTTGATGCCGGCCCCGCGGCGCTTATGCCACTGGCCAACAGTGCACTTGACCATCGAGCAGGTTTCCTGGGGAAACTGGTAATAATCCTCGGCAATCGTAACCGATTCCATGTCACTCAGGCGTCCCATCTCGCTGTAAGCCACCGGAATAATACCGGAAGCATAAGCCAGCGGTATTTCCCAGCCGGTGGCCCGCGACCAGACAGCATTAATCTGTCCCTGGGCATACGCTTGTTCCGCATCCTGCACATAAGCTGCGGACAGGTCTAATAACTTGCCGATCGCCGGGGAATAAGGGTGAACCTGAGTTTTACTGTAGATCAGATAGTCTCGCGGACTCTGAATATCTTCAATGTCCATACATCTGGTGCCTCACTTTCTACCATGCCGCTATTTTCCTAACTCTTAACGTTAGGATTAAATTCATTGGTAAATATCTGCTCCGGTTTAACCTCATTTTTTATTTCCCCGAATTCTTTCAGTAAATCAATCCAGACTGTTGCCGTTTCCGGCTGAATAATTCCCTGCGGAGCAAAATAGCCGGTTCTTAGCAGCTTGGGATCAACCTTCGCCCGCTTAACGGTAATATCGATAGCCTGCTGCTGATTAGCGTCAGCCCAGTCGTTGGCTTTGGCAACTGCTTTGACAAAGCGTCTAACCACATCGGGCTTTTCTTTAATGAATTTTTCCGAAAAATAGAAGGGAGTCCCGCCGCCGACTGTCCCGAAAACATCATAATCGGTAAACAATACGGTAAGGCCGCCCCGGGCCACCAGGAAGTTGGGGTTTTTATGAAAGCCGGCTACATCAATGTCCCCTTGCCGCAAGGCCTGCTCCAGGTTGGCCTCCGGCATGACAATCACCTCAAGCTTGCCTTTGGGCGACTCAATGCCGTTCTTTTTCAGATAAGCATACGGGGTGTATTCGTTGCAGCCGCCGATGGTGGGTATGCCCACCTTCTTACCGACCATATCGGCGGCACTTTTTATCGGACTGTTGTCCAAGGTCACATAGACCATGTGGGGTATTTCCTTGGTTGTTTCCGTACCGGCCACTACGGCTTTGATCTTGGCGCCGGCCGAAATGCCGGCAATGGTTCTGTTAATATGAGCGGCACCAACATCAATTTTCCCGGCCACCACGGAAGCGACCAGCTGGGGCGACGGTACAACGCCCACATATTCCAGTTTGATGTCTTCTTCGGCAAAATAGCCTAATTCATCCGCAATCATATAGATATCAGGCCGGGTTACATCACCGGGAGTAGGGATCCTGATGATATCCGGCTGTTTGGCCTGACTCTCAGCGGCAGTCTTTTGCGCTTCCTGGTTCTTGGCGCAGCCAAACAGCAACAGGGATAAAAGCGAAATCAGCAGCAGGCCCAGAATTATTGTTTGACGGCGATTTTTAAGTACAGTTTTCATTACATTGCCTCCGTATCATTTATATTTGGTAGCAGGAAGAGTGGATCACTGTCTGTTGTAAACGAGGCTATGAGGGGTATCCTCAGCCTTCAGTTAGATGACTGACCGGCTAGTGGCAGCAATCAATAAACGGCCTGGCGCTGCTAACTTGCTGAAGCCGATACGCCTCCTTGCTCAGCATTTATTGCGGCCAGGGTCCTTTGCGCAATCACCGCGCCGCCTAAGGCCCCGGCATAAATGGTATCAAGCTTAACCTCACTGATTGCATGGCCGAGTACCTCGGCCACAGCTTTTTTCATACCGGCATTGTTGGCTACGCCGCCGGTGAATACCAGGTCCGGTTCCAGGCCAATCCGGTTAAACAGGTTGCGAATCCGGCGCGCGGTCGCAATATGAATGCCGGCCGCAATATCGGCCCGTTTTTCGCCTTTCGCTTTCAGGGAGATAACCTCCGATTCGGCAAAGACTACGCACTGGCTGCTAATGTCTGAGGGTTTGGTGGCCTTGAGCGCTTCCTGGCCCAGTTCTTCGGTAGTCAGATCCAGCAACTGCGCCACTTTTTCCAGAAACCGGCCCGTACCGGCGGCACACTTGTCATTCATAATGAATTCCACCACTTTGCCGGTCTTCGGATCTACCCGGATTGCTTTTGAGTCCTGGCCGCCGATATCGACAATCGAGCGGACATTAGCATTAAGTACATGGGCGCCCATGGCATGGCAGGAGATTTCAGTAACAATTTTATTGGGGATATCACCAAATTTAAGCGATATCCGGCCATAGCCGGTACCAACAATATATTGAATATCAGCTTGCTGTAAACCGGTTTGTTTTAGCAGTTTGTCAAACAGCTTGTCGGCGGTCTGTTGGGTAAACACGGCCGTTGGCGTGATCGCGGTATACAGCTTGCCTTCTGTCAACAGGACAGCCTTGCCGGTCCGGGAACCGATATCAATACCAAGCACAGTGTCGTTCGTAAGCGTACCTGTCAGTTTTTTATCAATGACATCAACTATTTTTTTCATTCCTGGGTCACTCCTTCGTTTTGCTAATTTTTATCGTAAGCAGGCCTGCATTTGTCAGGCTGACTTAGGCGGTGCCGGTAGTTCCTTTCCAGCGGGTGAGGTGCTGTTCGAGCCTGACAATTAAATAATTGACCGACATGCCCAGCATAATCAGCACTACAATGCCGGCATACATTTTTTCAATCTCATATTTATGCTGGGCATCAAAAATCAGGAAACCCAGCCCGGCGCTGGCGCCCAGCATTTCCGCCGCCACCAGAATAATAATCGAGCGGGTGGCGCTGATCCTGAGCCCCGTAATAATGGCGGGCACGGCAGCCGGTACTATAACATGCATAAATAAACCTAACCTGGACATCGCCATCGACCGGGCCGCTTTAATCAGCAACGGATCAACCGTCTTGACACCTTCAATGGTGTTAATCAAAATCGGCCAGATCGAGCCCCAGAAGATAATGCCGACTTTAGACAATTCCCCCAGCCCAAATACCAGGATAAATACGGGATAGAGCGCCAGTGTCGCCGTATTCCGGCATATCTGCATCAGCGGGTCGACGATTTTTTCCAGGCGCTTAAACCAGCCCATAAAAATCCCCAGCGGAATCGCAATCGCCACAGCAATAAAGAACCCCAGCAGCGTCCGGTGAAAGCTGGCCATGGCGTGCTTTGCCAATTCACCGGACAATAGCAGGCTTAGCAAGCCCTGCATTACATCACTAAAAGGGGGTAAGCTGCGGGAATCAATCATACCGGCTGCAGGAAGAATCTCCCAGATCATGATTACTACCCCGATAGCAACAACTCTTTTTAACAATTTCCAACCCGTATCCCAATATGCGCTTAGCACAATCTCACCACCCCTGTATCTATTACTTATCTGTTGCTAATTAAGGTACTCAGAATATCGGTAGCCAAATGCAGGCCGCCCCGGTAGCCGGCATACGCCTGATCAGTCACTACCCGGTTGCTCACCGGATAGCTAACACTGAGAAAACCGGCTTTAAATTCCTGGGCCAGCGGCCGGTCCCAGGTACTGCCCAGCACAAAAGCGGGGCTGATGGGCGAGCCGTAGTCATCCGCTTCTCTCGCCACTTCCTGTTGTAAGGCGGTCTCAATCCGGCTGGTATCTGTTTCAAAAATCAGCTTAGGCTGCAAGGGGGCCGGCAGGGAACTAAACCGTTCAGCTACCCTGGCTTTACCGGCATCATCCAGGATATCGGTCACAGCCACCAGGTAGGGAATCCAGCCAAAATCCTCGGCCAGAAAGCGGGTGAGCGCATAACTGTAATTGGCATCGCCCACTACAATGGCAAAACGCTGCAAATCCAAATCATTATACAGCTCAGCGACATGCTCAATATAGGCATAATACCACTCAGTTTCCTGTTGCACTACGGCGGCCAGAACAGCCGGGTCGATTGGAATATAACCGGCCAGCTCGGTTAAAAACGCCTGGGTAGCGGTAGGCCCAATCGGCAGCGGCAGATTCACAAACGGTATGCCATGGATTTCTTTAAAGGCCTGGGCGGCCCCCAGACCGTGCACATCTGACAACACAACAGTCAGGGCCGCCTGGGACGAGGTTTTCAGCGAAGACAGCTCATCAAAGGGGCTGAAAAAGGTATTCACCTGCAAGCCCACAGTTGCCAGCAGCCGTTTCAATTCCAGCAGATTACCCCGCCAGAAAACATCCTGCGTGGGAATAACCCCCAACAGGTTAATCTGATTGGCAACCTTGTCAAGCCCCTTTTCCACTACCTGTTCAACCAGGGCCGTAAAAATCAGGTCATAGCCACTGGCAGAATTGCCTTTAAAACCGCCGGTTTCAGCAACTACCAGCGGTTTGCCCTCCGCCTGGAACCGCCCGGCGACCGCCCGGACGTCATCGCCGATAATATCGGTCATGCAGCCGGTGATCACCGCATACAGATCGGCATCAATAATCGCCAGCGTACTGTCAATTTGCTCGGCCAGACGGCTTTCGCCCCCGAAGATTACCTCTTTCTCCAGAATATTAGTGCTGGGTGTGGCCCGCCCGTTGCAATAGCTGGTTCCCCAGTAACCGCTGCCGGATTTGGCCGCGCCGTCGGCGGCCGAGGCGCAGCCGGGGGCTGAATGCACAATGGCCACCGCCCGATTGATTGCATTTACCGTGACCAGGGCACCGCCCAAAGCACATTGATAACGCGGTTTTTCAATAAAATTGCTGCTCATCGTACTATCACCTCTTTTGCAGTCTGAGTTGCCGCCGATTCCTGTTCCCAGGTCTGAAAAGCTTCCTGCACCTTAATAAAAGCGAACGGGTTTTGTTCATACCAGACCGGTTTATAGGGATTTTTCGTATTTTTAGCCAGATTGCGGTTAAAAGAGTAGTTTTTCAGGACCCGCGCGGCTTTTTTGGCTACCGCATAGAAACCCTGATAGCCAATATAACTGTCAAAAATTCTAAAAATAGTTACTGTCGGCAAGCCCTGCTTAGCCGCCCAGATATTATCCGTAATATGGCCGACGAATAAATCCGGTTTCGTTTTCTGCAGCAGGTTGGTCAGTTCAAAGGGCTGGAAATTAGCAATATCGACAGCAAAGTTTTTTCCATTTTGTTTTTGCACCAGTTTCTCATAATAATCTTTGCCAAAATGATCATGATGGTAGGAGCGTACCCCGACAACCTCCATGCCCAGTTCCTGAAACAGGGCGCCGGTTACCAGCGCCCGGAACTCACCGGCACTTAAAAATACTGTTTTGCCGCTCAAAACAGGCTGATATTTGGCAACCGCCTGCCACACCTTCTGCTCTTCGGCGGCAATAACGGCGGCGGCCTGCTGTTCCAGGCCAAAATGGCCGGCAATATCAAGCAGCCAGGTCCGGGTATTTTCCAACCCGATCGGCATGTCTTTCAGGACATAGGGCACACCGTATTCTTTGTACAGATAGTCAATAAAATAATCATCATGGGTGGGACAGACACTAATGGTCAGGTCGGCCTGCGTCATATTACGGATGACCTCCCGGGTAGCAAAATTGGGGCCAATCGTAACATCAATCCCGATCGCATTCAGCAGCCGGGTAATTTCATCCTCATCCGGCTTCCCCACTGAAGCCAGATTGATCACATTGACCAGTGGCCGCTGACGCTTGTCGTCCGCCGGGCGCCGCGGCGGCCGGCCTTCTTTGTCACTTTCAATGAAACCGTGCACAATAGCGTGAAAAGCCACATCATAGCCAGTTGCCCAGACCTTGGTTTTAAACCCTTCACAATAGGCAACAAGCACCGGTATCGCCAGTTTATTCCGGACCCGGTCAATGACACTGGCGACATCATCACCGATAATGGAAGGCGTGCAGGTCTGGAATACCACAATGGATTTGGGGGAATACCGTTCATAGGTCTCCAGAATTGCATTTTCCAGCTTTGCCTCGCCGCCATGGACAACATCGCTTTCGGTCAGATTGGTCGATACCCAGATGCCGTCTTTGGCATGGGGATTGCCTTTCTGCACATTCCGCAGCCGGATGCCGATGACGGTGCTGACTCCATTGGCCGTACAGCCGATGGCGCCATGAACGACAACCGCCGTATCCGGTAAAGTCAGCAGCATTCCCATTGTTGGCAGCAATTGACACAGTCCGGACTGGGAAAAGGCCCGTTCCTGGTTTTTCAGACAGCCTTTATTCTCTCCTTTCAGGCTGCAGGCTGTACCGCCGTAAGCGATACAGGCCTCCAGCCTGCTCTCACGGCCTGGCACTGTTTTATCTTCCAATAAGCTCATATTTGTACCTCCCTTATATGTACACACCAGCCTTAGCCAAGCAACCTCCTGTGCAGCTCTGCCGACAGCGGTTGTGCGGTCAAACTGCAAGTCAGTCGCCTACAAACTTTTCTTTCCAGCCAGTCAGGCGTTTTTCCAGGGCGACAAGCAGGTAATTAACGGTAACGCCGAGCAGCGACATAGTAATAATGCCGGCGTACATCTCCGGTACCGCATACCGTTCCTGAAAGTAAAAAATCATGAAGCCCAGGCCCGCATTGGCCCCAATCATCTCAGCCGCCACCAACACCAGGATGGAACTGGCGGCGCTCAGGCGGACACCTGTCAATATGGAAGGCAGCGCTGACGGCGCAATGACCTTATACAGCAGGGTCAGCTTCGATACCCCCATGGAGCGGGCCGCCTTAATCAGCAGCGGATCCGTATTCTTAACCCCCGAAATCGTGTTAAGCAACGAGGGCCAAATTGTCCCCCAGATGATAATTGCCATTTTCGAAGTCTCGCCCAACCCGAAAAACAACAAAAATACCGGATACAAAGCCAGCACTGAAGAATTCCGGCAGGCTTGCACCAAAGGGTCCACCACTTCTTCCAGCTTGCTGTACCAGCCCATAAAAATCCCCAGGGGAATGGCAATCCCAATGCCAATGAAAAAACCGGTTAACGAACGGCTGATGCTGATTGAAAAATGCTTAAAAATTTCGCCGGAGGCAATTATTCTAAACAAACTTTGTATAACCTCACTGAAGGGTGGCAGAAGAAAGGAATCGACCAGTTCGAGTCGTGGGGCCAGCTCCCATACCAGCACTACAATCATAATACCCAGTGTTCTTTCAAGAATGCTTACGATTGGCGTCAGCAAGCGATTAAGCAGCCAGCCCGGTTCAGCAGCGGCGGTCTGCCTATTTTGATAACCCCGGCGAAAATTGTTTATTACGTGTTCAATCATCCAAACCGCACCTCCTTAAAAATCATTTTAAAATTCTATTAAAACCGGAAAATAACAAAAAGCCGGAAACGCCCAATCTTGCGCCTCCAGCTTATTTACCGGTCAACCCATTACAAACTTCCCGCTATTTGATTAATACCGTATTACCGGGAAAACTAGTTTTGACACGTCCCTTAATTCTCCAGCCCCTTCCCCAAATGTCAAAAAGCCAAGGTTCATCAGAATGAACCTTGGCCTTCAGTTTGTTAACTGATCAGCATAGAATCGTAATAAAATCAAATGAAATACTTATTTCTGTAATGGTAATTATAATATCATATCCCACACTCTCTGTCAACGTGAAAACAAAGGTCTTCTAACTACAATAACAAGCAGAACTTACCGTTACCCCAAAACACGTTCTTGCTAAAAGACGCCAGCTTATGCGCGTATATCCGCCCCCCTAATAAAGACCGCTTCCTTGCGGTCCGGCCAGCCGAAGGAGCTGCGGTCTCCTTTACTTACAGGCCTGCTGTTTTTGCTATAAACCGGCAATTATTATAAAATAAAACTAAAATAAAAAAGAGGTGCGTATCTATGTCTTTTTGGCTGGCCAAAACAGAACCTGAAACCTTTAGTTATTTCGACCTTGAACGTCTAACCAAAGATATGTGGGATGGTGTTCGTAATTTTACTGCCGCTAAACATATAAAAGCCATGCAGCCTGGCGACCTGCTTCTGATTTATCACTCCGGCAAGGAAAAAGCGATTGTCGGCGTAGCCGAAGCCGTCTCCGACCCCTATCCCGACCCCACCTCGGCCGATTCCCGTTTTTACACCATTGACGTCATTCCCCGCTATCGCCTGCCGCAGCCTGTCACCCTGCGCGATATTAAAGCCAATTCCGCCTTTGCCGACTGGGAACTGGTGCGCCAGTCCCGCCTCTCCGTCATGCCGGTCTCCGACAGCCATTGGCAGCTTATTATGAAATTGTCCGGTCAGGCCTAACCTGTCACTGATCTACATTGCGGCACTAGTTCTGCTGTCTTCACGGCCACTATTTACCTAAAAAAATACAGTAAGAAAAGAAACCGCTATCCCGGTCCTTTGGCTTTGCACACGTCAGTTGATCTGGAATGCAAGGGCAGTGTCTTACTTTTGGCATTGCCCCAAAAATCAGATGCAACGCGCGCAGTAGCATCACCATAAACGAAAACAATGTCGTATAATTAAAGTGTGGCATAAGGTCGATACTTTTTGAGCTAAGAACTCGACCCCAAAATTGATATGACTTCCTGCTTGAACCACATATTGTCCAGCTCATTCGGGCGAAAGGACGTGTAGTAAAAAATAACTTACAGGAAGTCGCGCCATATTTTATCTACAAGGGGATGCTATTGTGGACATAACTTATGAGCGTTGTTGTGGGATTGATGTACACAAAAAGAAGATAGTTGCCTGTCTCATCTGTGGTGGAAAGCAGGAACTTCGTCAATTTGGTACAACGACAAAAGAACTGCGGGATTTATCAGCCTGGCTAGTCGAGGCTAGCTGTCAAATGATTGCCATGGAAAGTACCGCTTCCTACTGGAAGCCATTGTACAACATCTTTGAACTGTCCGGCTTGGATGCCATGGTAGTCAACGCCCAGCACATGAAATCTTTGCCTGGTCGTAAGACCGACGTTAAAGATGCAGAATGGATTGCGGATCTTCTCCGACATGGGCTACTAAAAGCAAGCTATATTCCGGACCGTGAACAACGGGAACTGCGGGAAATCTCTCGCTACCGCAAGAGCCTGATTGATGAGAGAAGCCGTGAACTGAACCGATTGCAGAAAATGCTAGAGGGAGCCAATGTGAAACTATCTAGCGTAGTAAGTGCTATCAACGGCAAGAGTTCCCGGCGGCTTTTAGAAAGTATTGTCCAAGACAAAAAGCTGGATGAAGACGAAATTCTAAGGCTGCTTCATCCCAGCATGCACGGTAAACTCAATGAAATCATGGCTTCTGTTGACGGAGTTATCTCGCCTTTGCAACGCAGATTGCTGCGCAATGTCCTGGATCATATTGATGATATGACAAAACGTATCGAAGATATGGACAAACTCATCAAAGACTACCTAGGCAAATATGAAGCTGCCATCACAGCCATAGATGAAATTCCGGGGGTTGGGAGAATCAGGTTGGACATTTGGCGGGACATTTGTGACATTTGAGGGACATTTAGTCGAGTAGAGGCGGAACTCACGTTCCAGCCCCCCTCACAGAACCGGACTTGCCCTATTAAGGCATCCGGCTCTTCATAGCAGCATTTACTTACGCTTAGCCATAGCTATTGTTTGGCCAACTCAGCTATCCATGTCAGTTTTGTTTCCAATGGTTTCTCTGCCTCTAGTGCAGCCATTGTTTCTCTTTCCAAGGGCTCTACTATGTTACGTCCTTCCCTCCGCAGGCATTACCCTGCTTCCTTGGTACTACTACGTAATCCGACTCCCTGCCACTTATTTGGCTTCCTTGTCTTCAACTTGTCGGCCATACTCCTATCGGAGAGCGGCAGGGTCTCCCAAGTTCACACGGAGTAACAGTGTGTAGCATGCCAAGACCTTCGATCCCGGGGCGCCGGGCTTAGCTCGCCTTTATCGCTAAACTCGGTATTGTCTTCTGCTCGTCCCATGCATCGACCTTTCCCATTAGGGATTTCGGGATTCTACATCTTCAGCTTGCGCTTTCGCCCTACTACCTTTCCTGCCTACGCTTAGACCTGGCGTTACCGCTTCAGTCCCAAGGCTGGATACTGGGTGACTGGCTAGGCCTTCCCAGGCGGGATTCCCACCCGCTATACTCCGTGTGCTTCTTGGCGCACGGGACGTTCCTTTTTTGTCAACTTTTTTGCCACAACACCCCGGGAGATGCCGGTCACTCTCTCAATCTGGCGAATCGATAATCCCTCCTCTTTTAGTTTTCTTAGCATGGTATCACGCTCGGCTTTTTCCCATGAACCGATCTCGTGCGGTTCGCACCCATTCGTATATTGCATGATTCTGCGACGAATCTCCCTATCATCTATACTTTGTTTCCCTAAAGGTTCAAACCTATCATCAGTCTCAATTTGATGTAGTCGGATCCATTCATCACGCCCGGTTAGCTCTAGCGCAAACCCAGTATCAGTTAAAGATCCGCCAAATAAATACTCTCTATAACTACTAAACGGGTATTCTTCCAGTTTATTTACTAGCCCCGCTTTCACCGGATTCTGATGTATATAGCGCTGCAACGGAATAAAATATTCGTCCACTTCTACCGGTACGCTTTTATAACGACTCGCTATCAGCGCTCCGCTACGTTGATACTTGCGGTTAAAGTACATTGCATATTTGGTCAGTAGGCGTTTCATAATCAGCGATATATCTCCCAGGCGCTTTTCCCTCACAAGAAGATGAACATGATTACTCATTAAGCAATAGCTATTCAGCTCAAATGCAAGGTCGACTTTCAAGTTCTGTAATGCTTCCAGAAAATAAATATAATCACTCTCGTCTTCAAATATGTGTTGATGATTAATTCCACGAAATACGATATGATAAAAACCGCTGCTGCTTAATTGGCGCGCCTGCCTTCCCACTTATCATCACCTCTGGTTCTATTATAACAAATTCTTGACAAAAAAGGAACGTCCCCTATGTCCTCATTAAATTCGCTCCTTTTACTTAAAGTAATTCTTTTGCTTGTTTGTGCCCCATTTACTTCAGAATAAAATAAAAAAGGCTATGGATATTATTCCCCAGCCTTCAGTCTTCCTGATTAGCAATGGTATTATTGTGTATATTTACCATTATACTATGCTGATAATCTATTGTAAATAACAACTATCGCTGACGGGCCATCGCCACTTTGGGACATATTCTTATCACCCGGTAAATTTAACGATACCGAATCTTTGTACCAAATCCAAGTTTCTTGGCTTTTTCAAAAATCAGATTGCCGAGGGCTATATCATTCAAAGACAATCCGCGATGCCAAAACAAAATTTTTTCTTGATCGTCTTCGCGCCCGGCTTTTTTACCAGCCACAATTTCACCCAATTCCCCATAAAGTGTCTCGCCAGACAATTTTCCGCTGTCGACATGGCGGCGTAAACTGCCGAATTTTCCGCCTTTGCATTGTCCCCAATCATCCACTACCATTTTATCCATTACATCTGTTAATGAAAATTCAACCGCGCTTATCGTGCCATACGGTACAACAAATGTCCCTGGCGTAACCCATTCTGTTTTAAGCAAAACCTGGGGCTCGATTAGTCTGGTAGCCTCAACCATGATATCAGCACCCGCTAAACACTCTTCACTACTAGAAACGGCTTTTACCTGCTTTCCCAGATAATTGCTTACGCGTTGAACAAAATCATTCATAGATTCCGGTCTCTTGCTATTCACTCTTATTTCTTCAAAATCAAAAATTTTATCCAACAAAACAATGTTCCACCAGGCAGTGCCGCGTGATCCCAGATGCCCTAAAATTTTACTGCCCTTTCGGGCCAGATATTTGGCACCCAACGCCGTTAATGCCCCTGTACGCATTGAAGTAATTTCTGTAGCGTCAATAATGGCCAACGGAATTCCGGTTCTCGGATCATAGAGGTTCAACAAAGCCAATTCCGAGGGTAAACCTAATTTGTAATTATCCACGTAATCGCCAACTACTTTTACTCCTGCCATATTTATCGGTTCGATATAACCTCTTAGTATATTAAAATGTCCATTAAATTCAGGATTGGGAATCAAGTGTTCACGTGGCTCAATAACAACTTTCCCATTACCCTGAGCCAATAAACTAGCTTCCACTGCATCTAATATCTCCTGATTGCTCAATTCCATTTTTTCGATATCTAAGCCGCTAATAAACATAATATCCATGGTAGCTTCCTCCTCTTATTCATTCCGCATAACGTTCTCATTCCACAATAGCTGCTAAGTCTTTATTAATTATTCTTTTAGACACAAGGTCATAAACCGTTTGTACATCGTTAGCAACAACCCGGTCTTCCTCTAAGAATGGAACCACTTTACGGATCCGTTGGTAGACCAACTGAGTCCCTCGCCCCAGAGGTAAATTTGATCTTAAGTCAACTGCCTGACATGCAACCATAAACTCAATTGCAATGAGGTATTCAAGTTTACCCAATGATTCAGCAGTCTTTTTTATTGCCAATGGTGCCATCGTACAAATATCTTCCACGTCTCTGCCTAAAGGAAGGTAATCCATACTGACCGGATGGGCAAGTTGCCTGATTTGACTGTTCAAGTCCGCTATGGTTTTCTGCAAAGCAGCATAGCCGCAGCATCGGCCGGGAGTCGGCGATAGAAAAGCAGGTAAACCGCTGAGAACCGGGTCCATTAACCTGAACATCCGGGAGCATATCGTATTAGCCAGATTGGCCAGGGCAATCCGCAACAATTCAAAACTGTGGGTAACATTTAAAATATGAAATTGACCGTTGGATATCATATCGCACTTGTCAATTAATACCATAGGATTATCGCTCATGGAATTCAACTCAATCGCCAAAATGGATGTCGCAAATTCCAGAGCTTCCCGGCATGCGCCGTGAACTTGCGGAGTACTTCGGTAGCTTATGGGGTCTTGAACAGTTCTTGGAACTTGATCCGGTTGCCACAAAAAACTATTTTCAAGTATATTTCTGATACGTTCGGCACATTTTCTCTGGCCCACATGCGGCCTCATGTCAAAAGACTCCGGTCGTAACGGACTTGTATTTCCTTGAAAAGCTTCCAAATTTAGCGCATAGGAAACATCGGACAAGTCAAACAATTCTTTACAGTCCGACAAAACCAACGCGCCGGCGCCTATATATACCGCATTGCTATTAATGATACCCAAACCATCTTTTGGTCCCAAGACAATTGGCTGTAAATTTTCCGCTGCAAAAGCCTCAACACTGGAAGTTCTGATGCCTTTATATATGACCTCACCCATTCCCAAAAGCGGTAGAACAAAGTGTGCTAATGGCCCTATATCCGAATCACCGACAGAACCCACCAGAGGAACAACGGGATGAATTCGCCGATTCAACATTTTCGTGAACAGTTCAATAATTTCCGGGTTCACCCCAGCCGTCCCTTTAAGCATACCGTTAATTCTTACTACCATTGCAGCCCTGATCACATCTTCTTCAGCCGGCTTTTCCACGCAAATACAATGGCTTAAAATAATACGACGCTGGAACATTTCCAGTTCATTATTAGGTATTCTAATAGTCTTATTGGCGCCTGTTCCGGTATTAACCCCGTAAAACAGCCGCTCTTGGTTAGCTAGTCTCATAACAATCTTACGCGATTTTTTTACTGTCTCCATTGCTTCTGCCGCTATAGTTATCGAACTTTTCCGGCGTGCAGCCTCTACCACTTGTTTAATCGTCAAGTCATTGCCCGTTAGGACTATCTCTGCCTGATTACAATTTTCCGAGCACAACCTGCTCACAATTAGTCCTCCTTCGACTTAGAAAAATAGTGCCGGGCTAGTGCTTAGGATAAAGGGTTCCATATTAATTATGCCGTTTGTCCACCGGAAATTTTGACTAACCGTATAGCCTGAGCCGGGCATGCATTCGCACAGATACCACAGCCCCAACAGAGTTCCGGGTTAAATGACACATTCTTTTTTACTTTGCCATCCTTTTCTACGTCTGTTCCATCAAACGCAAAGGCACTAAAGCCGCATCGGCTGACGCACAAGCCACACTGACAGCATTGGCTGCTGTTATATACAGCTATATAGCGCGATTTAGGCCACTTTCCCTTAGTCCCGAGATGTTTTGCCGCTCTGAAGGGATAACAGCAACAGGTACAACAATTACACACAACACTAGAACCGGTTTCTTGCCAATTAGGTGGTCCCCCGGTATGCATCAACCCCTCACGGTCAAGTTTATGAACCAGCTTTTTCGCTTCTTCTTTACTCAGCTCCCTGCCGCCGGATCTGTCACTTATATGATTCCCGTCAAAAACCAAGCAAATTTCCCGGGAGTGATCGCAGTTATCGGCCAACATTTTGCAATCACAGGGCAATACCCTGATTACAGAGGCGGCGTCAATCATCTCTTCCACTTCGTGTAACAGAAGTATCCATTCATTATGGCAGTCATCATATTCCGGGCTAGCATCAATCACCTTGCGAAAATAATCATTCCGCTTTAAATATTCAGTAAAATCCCATGCATCCAATTCTTTTCTGACTCTGCGGGGAATAATATGGTAATTGCCAAACAAACAGAAGTTTTTTAGACGGTGATAGAAATCAGAGACACTATAATACACTGTAGTTTCCTTGACTTCTTTATTTAATATATAGCGCTGATAAGCCTGTTCCAAAAATCCTGCCACTGCCGCCTCGTCTCTTGACAACCTGGCGGCAATTGTAGCTATGCTCAAACTATCTTTGGCAAGCATGACAACCAGTTGCATTTCTTCTTCTGTGGCAAAAAAGTGTAGGTATGGTTTAATAAAATCGGGAACCGCAAAAATAGAACTGAAATCCTCCAAAAGCGGCATTGCTTCATCCCCTTCTGTCTATATACAACGCATTAAAGTTTTGCAGCCGGTGGATCGTTGTCAATGCACCACCCGCTACGCCGGGAAATTTTGTAATGGAGCATATATAGATGCTGAAACGCATGTAAAAACATCGGCCCTGGGTTCCCAGGGGCACTACGGCCATCAAAAGAACTTGCAGGGCCTCAGCCTAAACCGCAATGGTACTTTTATTTGATTAGGCCTTTTTGAGTTAGGAATTGTTTCGCAACTTCCTCAACGCTCTTCTTATCAATATCTACAGCTTTGTTCAGGTCCATTATGGTATCGTTATCCAGCAAACTGCTGAGCTTTTTCATCTGAGATGGTATCTCGGGATAGGCCTCAAGAATTTCTTCTCTAAAAAGTGGGGCTGCACTATAAACTGCAAAGGCACTTTTATCGTCGGCCAAAGTGACTAGTCCATAGGCTTTAACCCTGGCATCAGTTGTGTAAGCAAGAGCCATTTCAGCTTGGTTGTTTTTCAAGGCTTCATAACCAATGTTAAGTGCGGCTAATATATTTAAATCACGCGGGTATTTGAAATTGTACACAGTTTCAAAATGAGACAACCCGTCAGGCCGTCCGAGATATTCCTGACTGGTAATGAATCTGATTTTTTCGCCTTTCTTAATCTGCTCAATCAAATCGGAAGTAGTCCGGAGATTATATTTATCCGCAATGTCTTTCCTTACCATAACCGCATAGGTATCATTAAGCGGCGCATTATCAAGCCAAATAATATTATTTTTTGCATCCCACTCTTTTACGAGATTAAAGCTTTCTTTCTCATCAAAACTCGGAGCATGTTTCATCACATTGATTAAAACAGTCCCCGTATATTCCCAATAGGTTCCAATTTGTTTCGACTCCAGGGCAGGACGGATTACCGCCAATTCACCAAGCCCAACCTTATTCTCCACAGGATAGCCAAGGTACTGAAGATACTGATAACTCAGGGTACCCAGCAACAGGGCTTCTGTAAAGGTTTTAGAACCGACTACTATTGTTGGTTTGTTTTCATTCTTGCCAGCGCTGTCACCCCCAGCCGGTTTGCCACTGCCACATCCGACTATTCCAACAATTGTTATCACTAACAGGGCTACCGCAATGACATATTGTAGTGCTTTTTTCATAACTAATTCCTCCCTTAGTAAAATTATACGTTTCGCCGCCAAAGTTGGCGGTAAAGCATCCTATTACGACTATCCTTCGTATCCCGGCGGAGTAACCCTGGATTCAACATAACCTAGCAATCGGTCAAGAGCAATGGCTAGCATCGCTCCCAGGCCGGCTCCTACCAGCAAGAACTCCGGCCAAAGTAAGCTTAGCCCACCCAATATGATATTACCCAAGCCACCGCCGCCAATGTACGCAGCCAGCGTACCAACACTAACCACATACACTGCGGATGTTCTGATCCCTGCCAAAATAACCGGCATGGCCAACGGCAGCTCAATTTCGTACAACACTTTTTTCGCCGGCATACCCATACCTACTGCCGCCTCTTTGATATCAATACTCACCCCGGCTAAACCGGCAATGGTATTCCTGGCAATAGGCAACAGCCCCTGAAGAATTAATACAATGATTGCCGGTTTCAACCCCAGCCCCAGGATCGGCATAGCCAAGGCTACCACTGCCAGTCCGGGGACAGTTTGCAACAGGTTTAGCATATGTAAAATAACTACCCCAAACTTTTTATACTTTGGTCTTGTAACAATAATCCCGCTGGGAACAGAAATGACTACAGCGATGGTTACCGCTATCACGACCATCAATATATGGGTTCCCAAAGCTCCCGGAGCCTGATGAAACAGAGCGTCTTGAAACCGCGCCCAATCCATTTATTCGCCTCCTTTCCGGCATGAATGCTTTCTGATGTCCCCGAGGGTGATCAGCCCCGCCAGTTCGCCGCTTTCCCAAACACCGAGATACTCTGTGCCTAGCTCCAGCATTAAAGACAAGGCATCCCGTAATAGGGCTGTATCCCGGACAAAAGCGTTTTTTCTGGACAAGGCAAGCTGCCGTATCTTCTCCAACGCTTGAGTATCGCCTGATGTTATGACTTGCTGGACAAATTCTTCTCTGGTGACAAAGCCGGCTGCCTGCCCGTCCGCATCCACCAGAAAATAAGCTTCCGCGTCTTCGGCCTTGATTCTTTCCCCCAGGTTGGGCAACTCGTTTTCTCTGAAAACGCACCGCTGATACCGTGTCAGCTCTTTTACCTGAAACAGGCTCAGTTTCTTCACAATCCGGTCATAACCAATGAAATCACTGACAAAATCATTGGCAGGCTTTGATAAAATTTCCTGGGGTGTGCCATGCTGAAGCAGCTTGCCCTGGTCAAAAATAGCTATCTTATCCCCCATTTTTATGGCTTCATTGATGTCATGGGTAACAAAACAAATAGTTTTTTTCATTTTTTTTTGCAACCGCAAGAATTCATCCTGCAAATGATTTCTGGCGAGGGGGTCAACAGCACCAAATGGCTCATCCATCAACATGATTGGCGGATCAACAGCCATCGCCCGGGCTACACCCACCCGTTGCATCTGCCCGCCGCTTAGTTGATAAGGATACTTGTTCCTGGTTAGTTCTGGGTCTAATCCAATCAAATTCAGTAATTCGTCTACCCGCTGGTTGATCTTTTGCTTGTTCCAGCCGTGCAAACGCGGTACTATTGCAATATTTTCAGCAACTGTCCGGTGTGGCAACAGACCAATCTGCTGGATAACATACCCGATGTTCATTCGCAGCTTATCAGGATCACTCGCCTTAACATCTTTGTTGTCAATCAGGATTGTTCCCAAGCTTGGTTCAATCATCCTGTTGATAATACGCAGCGTGGTGCTTTTGCCGCACCCGGATGGTCCGACGAAAACACAGGTTTCCCCCTTGCCCACCTTCAAAGAAAGGTTGTCGACCGCCGGTACTGCCTGGCCGTTATAAAGCTTTGTCACTTCAATTAATTCAATCACAGTGTATATCCTCCTATCCCAAGCCTACCTTATCACCGACATTACTCAGGCAGTCAGCTGCGAACCCTAAAACCGCAAGACACAACCCTCTTTTCCAGATACCCCAGAATACTGTCCAAGGCGATGGCCATTACCGCAACAAATAAAGCACCGACAACAATCATCTCCACATGAAACCTGGTTAACCCCTCAGCAATCAGCCGCCCCAGGTTTCTTTCGCCAATATAGGTTGCAATAGCCGCTGTCCCGGTAGTCATAA
This sequence comes from Sporomusa termitida, assembly GCF_007641255.1. NCBI lineage: Bacteria > Bacillati > Bacillota > Negativicutes > Selenomonadales > Sporomusaceae > Sporomusa > Sporomusa termitida. Next base: position 620,497 of record NZ_CP036259.1, on the reverse strand, counting down.
CAACTGTTATCCTGAAGCCGGCAAAAATAATAGGCATAGCCAGTGGCAGTTCGATTTCCCGGAGAATCCGCCACGAGCCCATCCCCATGCCCCGAGCGGCTTCAATGACACTTTTGTCAACGTTCTTAACACCGTGATAAACGTTTCTAACCAGCGGCATCATAGCGTATAAGACCAGCGCGACCAAGGCTGACCGCCTGCCCAGCCCCAAAAAGGGAATTGTTATTAAGATGGCAAATAACGCCAGGCTGGGTATACAAAAAATAGTATTGGCTATAGCCAGCACACGCTTGGCCCAAGTCTCATTTCTAGTAATTAACACCCCGACAGGAACCCAGATTACCAGTGAAATAATAACCACCCATAAGACAAGGGAGCAATGGGTCTGAAAGTAATCGGCAATTGTCAGATAATTATTCTGAATGTATTTGAGATAGTTCAACGATTACCACCTCCTAACTTTTCATTTTCGTCCCTCAAACTAAATATAATTACAA